>CAYTPS010000016.1:222-24859 GCA_964439245.1 uncultured Pirellulaceae bacterium
AGTTCGGCGATCTCGGATTCGATCTTGGCACAGACTGTGACCAGCCCCGCACCAGATTTCTGAGTGTACTCGCGCACTTTGTCGACCAGAGGCGATTTGCCTTCCAAATCGTCTTCGGCGACATTGGCCACATATAGAATCGGTTTGGCGGTCAAGAAACCAAAACTGTTGATTGACTTCTTTTCAATTGGATTCAGCTCCAGCGTACGTAGTGGTTTCTCACTTTCCAGATGTTCTTTACAGCGCGAGAGCACGTCGGTTCTCAAAATGGCCTCTTTATCACCTGATCGCGCCGTCCTTTTCGCTTTTTCCATTCCCGATGCAACGGATTCCATGTCGGCGAACATCAGTTCCATTTCGATCGTTTCGATGTCGGCAATGGGATCGACCTGGCCGCTGACGTGAATCACGTCATCATCTTCAAAACAACGCACTACCTGAAGAATCGCATCGACTTGCCGAATGTGGCTGAGGAATTTATTGCCCAACCCCTCGCCCTCACTGGCGCCTTTGACGATGCCGGCGATGTCAACCAGCTTAAGCGCCGCCGGGATAACTTTCTGCGGCACGATGTATTTTGTGATTCGCTCCAGTCTACCGTCGGGGACGTTGACCATACCTTCGTTGGGCTCGATCGTGCAAAACGGATAATTTTCACTGGCTGCCGATTTGGAAAGCGTCAGCGCGTTGAACAGCGTGCTTTTGCCAACATTCGGTAGGCCAACAATTCCAGCTTCCATTTCCAGTCCGTATTCTTAAAAAATCGTAAGTGTGACATAGGTTTGATTGCACCAACGACTTTCAAATGGACCGCTGGCGAAGCGGTATGTTAATAGATCGCAGAGGTTTGTTCCAGCTAAGATTCGGGGCGTTTAAAGCGACTGAGGATACAGCGGAGACTATTCCTCTTCCTCAATACAGTACAACCGTTTCTCGCCGCGAATGAAGATCTGGTCTCCAGCCAATGCCAGCGAGGCGTTGATCCTATCATTGATTGAATTGGCCCATAAAATTCTGGGAACATCGTTTTCCAAATCCCTAACGTGGCTGAAGACAACGGTCGCTCCATCCCGATCAGAAATGTAGATCCGGTCTTTTGCGGCCACCGGCGAAGCGTAAATATCACGCAAACCACGAATGCGAAATGGACCAATCTTTTCCTCTCCTGATTCTGCCTCACGCCGCGACAACACGTTCTGATAGTGCCTGAGATAATAGATCGCTCCGCTGTAAAGTAGTGGCGACGGAACGTAAGGAGTCCGGTCACGCACGAACCAAGCGACATGATCCGAGCCCGTGATGTCACCGGTGGCCCCATCGAGTTTGATGGCAAACAGTGCGCGCGTATCGTAGCTGCTGCCGACATAAACGCGCTGGCCATCACTGACAGGAGATGCGACGACGTTATTGGATAGACCGCCGCAGCGCCAAAGTTCGCTTCCATCTTCCAGTCGATAGCTGCGGACGGCAGCAGTCCCCGCCACGATCACTTGCGTTACGCCATCGTGATCAAGAATGATGGGCGATGACCAAGACGTCACTTCCGAGCGCTGCTTCTTCCAGATCTCTTCACCCGTGACTCCGTCGAGGGCCAGAATAAACGACTGACCCTCGTGATCGTGATTGAACACGATCGTTCCCTTGGCCAGCGCGGGAGAACTGCCCTCGCCGTGACCATGTTTGGTATGCATCACGCCGGGCATTTTTTTCCAAATGATTTTCCCATCAAAGTCGACGCAATACAGGCCGTAGGATCCAAAATGCGCCCACACGAACTGCCCATCGGTAACACACGACGCCGAAGCGAGGCTGGCTGTGTTGTGGGCACCCTCAAGCGGCCATGCTTGATGAACCGTCTTCTTCCAGCGAATTGTGCCATCGGCGCGATTGACTGCGATCACTAAGAAACGGTGCTGTTGCGACACGGGTGCGTTATCGTGTGCTCCCGGCCGACCACTGTACTTCGGTTCGCGCTCCGGTCCAAATGGCTCAGCGGCGGTCACAAAAACGGTATCGCCCCAAACGATCGGAGTGGAATGGCCTTTTCCAGGAATCGCAGTTCTCCATCTGACGTTCTCGGTCTCGCTCCAAGAGGTTGGCGGATCTGCATCAGGCGCTTCGCCGGTTCCCAACGGTCCACGCCACTGCCCCCAATTTCCGGAATGCTTCTCTGGTGGTTGAAATGCACAGACCAAGCCTTCTGCGCCAATCAGCAAGTGAGCACCTAGAATCATTGCGGCAAGGCTAAATCGCTGTCGAAGTGTTTTCATCATGCATGAATTTTACCAAAACGGCCAAGCGTTTGTTTACTACCACCACAACCCGCTACCGATGTGATACGCGGGCCGTTTTCGGACACGCGGTTGGTCTGGAATCTCAAATCGACGAGCAGACGGGATAATCTGTTGCTGCGCGGCATCTTGTTTTTCAAGACTTGGCTCGAGCCGCATTAGCGCCTCGACACGTTCGTCGGTTGGTGGATGGGTGCGCAGCATATTCGGCTGCCGTGCTCCGTCAGCCCCACCAAAGATTCTTTCGAGCATCCCTTTGGGTTTGTGCCGTTCAAGTTTGATCAGCGCAGAGGCTAAGGCCCGCGCATCGCCGGTCAAAATCGCAGCACCTCGATCGGCATTGAACTCTCTGGTGCGCGAGAGCGCAAGCTGCAGCATCGTGGCTGCCGCGGGCGCGAGCATCATCACGCCTCCTGAAAGGAGTAGGTTCCAACCCGGCCGACCAACCATGAAACTTGAAAAGGAAAAGAACATCATGAAAAAGCCGATTCGTGCCACCATCGAAACGGAGCCCTTGATGATGTCGGCGATCCCCATCGTTGTTGTATCCTTGCAACGAATGTGAGTGATCTCATGAGCCAGCACACCTGCCATCTCACGCGGGTTCATCATGCGGAGAATTCCGTCGGTCACACCTACCGCAGCATTTTCCCCTTGGCCTACCGCAAAAGCATTGGCGATTCGGCTGGGAATGTAATGGAGTGTCGGCAGGGGATCCAGTTCCGCGCGTTGGCAAAGCAAAGCAAACGTTTCGCACAACTCGGGAGCCTGATGATACTCCAACGGCTGTGCCTTATACATTTTCAAAACCATCGCCGCCGTGGCTCGTCGCCCAAATAACAACCCAAACACAGTGAAGGCCAATGCAACGATAACACCAAAGTTTCCGAACAGAATCCACGCCGAAAATGCGACTAAAGCGAGCAGCGCTACGATCAACAGCAGACTCTGGGTCCAGTTCGAAACGCGGTGATGATTGGGCGATAGCGGTGAATGGTTTTTGGACATGACGAAACTATTTTGGCGGTCTCAAGGGAAACCAATTTCAAATCAAACTGCGAGAAGGGAAGTTAGCGAGCGTAGATCACGCTGCATCATCATAGTTTAACTTTCGCTCTCACTAGCGCAAATCCTTGAGGAGTCACGTCGAATCATTGAACGCTCGAATCAAAATTTGCTGGAGAAGAGATGCGGCAACGGTAGGCAACCTTTGGCAAACGTTCTTTCGATGGCAGCATTGAAACTCAAGAGTTCATCGAGCACCAGTCAGCTACAAATTCTTCGCCGTCCTTGTAAGCAACGCAGAGTTTTACTTTAGCGGCTGCGCAGTTTAGGAAACTGTTCTCCAGATTTTGCATTTTGCAAAACAAGTGTCGAGTTAGAAAACGTCGATTATTTCTCATCCAATATTGAACCGTATGAGTCGGCAAATGCGACCTTCTTGAGAAAAATTGGACGTGGAAGTTGAAAACCTGTTTTCGAGATCTTTCCTTTTTTTGACAAAATCGAAGAATGTCGGCAGTGCCATGCAACTTAGGCAGAGGCACTTGTTACTCCCCTCCCTCACTTCCCTCGCTTTTCGGTTCGGCTATCGAATCTTCTCAGACCGAATCTTATTTCTCACTATTGGAGTTTGCTAATGGAAACCATTCTTATTGCGCAAGTAGGCGGAATTAACTGGATCGGAATTTTGGTTGCGGTCGTGATTGGAGCAATCGCTGGATTTTTGGCCGGTCAAATTTTAAAAGGCCGCTCTCTGGGCTTGGTGCCCAACATCATTGTCGGCGTGCTTGGCGCGTTTTTGTTTTCGTTCCTTTTTGGTTCGCTAAACCTAATCCCTGTGCCATACGTTAACGAGATTCTTTCCGGGACGATCGGAGCTGTTCTACTGTTGTTTGTCATCGGCTTGGTCAAAAAGGCCACTTAAAGTCGAAATGCGTTCTAAGGTGTGGTCTATCCGTTTGATGATCGCATTCTTGGCGGCAGGCCTCTGGTCTGCCGCTTTTTTTGTGGTCGGTCTCCAATAATTAGAACATGTACTGTCTGGCAGAATCACTGAAACGCACCCTAGTACGAAATCGCGTAGCCTGAGGCCGAAGCGGAAATCAAGGCTTCGAGCGTCGCGCAAATCTAGCCTCACAATGCCACAGATTACTGCTTAGTCGCGTTGAATTGCTTAAAGATCAAATACATTTCACCGTGATGACGCGCCTCGTCATGCAATCCGTGAATGATTCCACCAACCAGATCCTTAGGATCATCGGGCTTCACCACGAGTCGATGTTCTGGAATGGCTTCAATTAATTCTAACAGCCGTTGTTGCTGCTTCTTCAGCAACTCGTGAACATGAAAGTGTGAGGGCCACTCAGTTTGTGTCGCCACCGGTTCGCAGTTCTGTCCAAACGTTGCCCCCCACCCGTCGGGCAGTTCGCTATCTCCAGTTAAAGGCTTGACGCACAAAATATCCTGCACCCATAGCGCGTGTCCGGCGTGCCACAACATATGGTTCGATGTTCCCGGTGGAGCCCATAGCAGCATGGAAGAATTGTCTATTGAGACTAACTCCAAGGTAAAACCTCGGATCTGCCGGATCATTTCCTGAATCGCTGATTTCATTTTTGCCTCCGTTGTCGATGCAATTAGATCACCAACAATCGGCAAGTGCAAATTGGAAACTAAGCCTAAGCTTCCGCCAATTCAAGGTCTGCAGGCGGCGCCGCGCTAGAAGTACAAACTTTAAAACGCTCGGCTAGCCGCTGTTGGCGGTAGGTAAAAATGCGTTCCAAATCAGGTTTCACCATCAGGCGATGGAGCAGGCTTCCGCCCCGCGGGATGTAGTGGACATCGTCTTTGACGAGAGTCAAACCATTTCCCAAATCCTCGAAGGTGTGCTCGTGCCACCAACGCTTATAGGGCCCCTTTAGCTGCTGATCAGCAAACCTGAATGGAGGCTGCCATTCCGCGATCTCTGTCCGCCAGCGAATGGGTATCATGTGCAAGCGGATTTTATAGTCCAGCAGGGTTCCTTGCCGCATTTCGATCGGCATCGGAGTGATAATGCGAAAGTTAAGCCAAGGTGGCGTGATCGCTTCTAAGTTCTCGGCACTAGAGAAGAAATCGAACACTTCGTTGATTGGAGACTCCACCACAACTTCCGCCTGCAAACGATAGCCCTCACGAGCATCATCAAAAAGTTCAAGTTTGCCAATCTGGTTTGTCATAGCGGGCCAAAAGGAATCTAGGTTTGCTTTAATCCGGTTCTTAATTGACCGGCCCCTAGGGGCGAAATTAACCATCGATGGGAAAAAAACGCAATTACGGGGGCTCTATTGCTTTCGCCGACCCAATGCAGGCTTAACCAGCGGAACCCCTACTTTCTCCCACTACAACCCAATCAATCGGAAATCTCGATTGTCCGGAGCTTCGAAGCCGTATTTTTGGCTGCGGATCTGCCCCATCAAGAGCTACGGGCGATAGGTTTGACTGTACCGCAACGCGATTTTATAGGCGTTTGCGCTTACTTACCCCACGATTCCCAAAACATTTTGACTTGGTACCAATGTCAGAACCCATGCTTGGCTCGAAACCCAAATCCAACAGGATCCTTGAACTGGATGCTTTGCGGGCCATTTCATGTCTGAACCTGTTGCTGTTCCATTTCACCTACGTATACGCCAATAAGTATGGATTTACGTCACCGCTTGGATTTGCGTTTCCTTATGGAAAATACGGCGTAGAACTATTTTTTATGCTTAGCGGTTTCGTCAACGCGATGACGTTTGTCGGCAAACGTTCCGTTCCAGATTTCATCTTCGCTCGGGCGATAAGGATCTTCCCGTCCTATTGGGCTGTAATATTGCTGAACGTCTTCCTGCTGAGCTACCTTCCATTATTTCATTGGCAGCTCACACCGGGTGAAGTCTGGGCGAATCTTTCGACCATGCCGCGTTTGTTTGGCTACGAGAATTTCGAGCCAGTCACTTGGACGTTACAGGTTGAAATGCTGTTCTACGCTACTCTTGTCATCATGATGATTTGCGGTGCGTTCAAGAACATGCTGAAATCATTGGTGATCATGGTCACTACTTGTCTCGTGTTCTGCAGTTCCGCTTCGGCGATCAACGCCGCTTATCCCGATTCGTTTCTCAGCCGCCCGCTGTGGATCATCGAGAACGTGTGCTACATGCGGCACATGCCGCTATTTGCGATGGGCATGCTGTTGAATGAAATTAAGAACGGGCGAGGTAGTACGAAACTCAACATCGGGGCCATTCTTTATTTTGGTGTGGTGTTTCAGACGATTGATCTGCGAGACCACAATCCGGTCGCAACAGCGCTGTTGTTTGGCCTGTTGGCCGCGTGTGCATGGGGCAAGGTGCCGCCGCTGCGTTTTAAACCGTTGCTATTTATCAGCACCATTTCCTACACGCTTTATCTGTTCCACAACAATATCGGTTCTACGCTGATTTACGCTCTAGAAGAAATGGGCACAGGTCCGCTAGTGGCCGTCGTTATCTCCACCATTCTTTCTATTGCAGTGGGAACCGCAACGACCATTTGGTTTGAGCAACCGCTAACCAAGCGACTGAGAGCTTGGTGGAAAGGTCGCAAGTCAAACAACGTGCTTGCGACGCCGTCCCCATCCAATTCCAAACCTGCTACTTCTGCATAACCTAATTTTTCCTTGAAAACGAAACGATGAAACTTTCAATTTATACTGATGCGGAATTTCTTGAACTCGAACGGCATTGCTGGGACCAGGTTGCCGGCGATCGAGCATTTTTTCGGTATTCGTGGTTAATGAACTGGTATAAGGCAATGCACGCCGAAAGAGACCAGCTCCACGTCCTGGTCGCGATGGATGATCAAGGTCAGTGGTTTGGAGTAGCACCTTTCTTCGTCTCCGCTCAAAAACTTCGACTGCTAGGATCCGGAAATGCCTGCACGGACTACGCGGGCTTATTCTCAACTCTGGAACCTGAGCTTCACAAAAAGTTCGTGGAACTCGTATCGGACTATCTGGCTGACAGTATTCGCTTGGGGGAAGCGCTCGAGATGGTCGACTGTATTGAACTCGAAGGCTGCGGTCAACTTGATGAAACCGCGAGCTACTTTGGAGAGCTATTGTCTGCGCACGGTTTCTTCGATCACGAAACCGAAACCGAAGGTACGTGGAAAGTATTGCTGCCCGATTCCTTCGAACAGCTAAACGCGACGTTTAGCAAGTCAATGAGACGAAAAACAAAAGCGGCGAGGGAACGGCTTGCCGCCGAAGATACGCGCGTTGAGTTCGCAACTCAAGACACATTTGAAGAGCTTTGGCACCAGTTTGAGGATCTTCATCAAAAGCGACGAAAATTTCTGGGACAACTAGGATGTTTCGCCGACGGAAACTTCGCTGTGTTTCTGAAGACCGCTGCTCGCGAGTTGCTCGACGCATCACTGGCTGAGCTGTTGGTCATCTATCAGAATGATCGTCCCATTTCATCGGTGCTGCTGCTGATGTCTGGCAACACCTGTATGATGTATCAATCCGGATTGGATCCTGATTTCTCCTCCAGTGAACCCGGCTATCAGACAAACCTTGCTGGGATCAAATATGCTATCGGTAAGGGCTTCAAGTATTTCGATTTTCTGCGAGGCGATGAGCCCTATAAGTCACGATGGAGTACAACGCGTGAAGCCATCCTGCGGCGCAAATACGTTCCACGAAAACTCAAGTCCCAAATCAAGCACGGCACGTGGATACTTGGGCGTTCGATCAAAAACTACATGACCGATTTCGGCCAGTCTAACGAAACGACCGAGTGAAATTGGTAGGTACTACTGATGCTAATTCTTTACCCAGTTCTTCGGCTTGCGTCTTTTGGCAAACAGTTTCCCGGCAGGGCTGGCCAAAATCGCCGGCAGGAAGAACAGGTCGCCGACCAACGCCATCATCAGCAACACTAGCATCATGAAAGAGAACTTGGCTGTCGGCATGAAATCGCTGAACAGAAACGGGCTGACGCCCAACCCGCAAATCAACGAAGTGTCGATCATCGCTTTGGCACAATGCTTGAACGCAAATCGAATGGAAGCGACACGCGAAAGGCCATCGCGTGTACCTCGACGAAACCATGTCAGAAAATGAATGGTATCGTCCACTGCGACCCCAAGTGCAACACTGGCCGTCATGACCGATCCAATTTCGATCGAAGTTCCCAGCCATCCCATCGTCCCAAAAACCATCAAGGGGGGAAATATGTTGGGCAGCATTGCGATCAAACCAGCGCCGATATTGCGAATGACAAATATCAACACAATTGTTATCAAGACAAACGCTGTCACGAAACTTAGTGATAGATCACGAAGAATTTGACGTTGCGCTTTGTAAATCAGCGGAACGCCACCGGTAACCTCAACCGAAACGCCACGCTGGTTGAGATAGTCCAATTGGTTGTCGACGTTTAAGTTGACCGTTTCAATGAATCTCCCATAGTCGATGTCGTTCATCGCCGCGATTCGCAAGCTGATCCTCCACCAAGTCGAATCCTGCTCAAAGCTGACCAGTTTCGCCTTTTCGAGTTGCGGCAGGCTCTTCTCCCACAGATCGATCGTTGCAATTCTCTGCATACGCCCGAGAGCACGCTTTCCTTTGGGAACGATCGGTTCGAAAGTTGCGGCAGACAATGTAGCGCTAACCGCAGTCGTCTGTTTTACAGCCCTTTCGACTGACTGAACCATTTGCATTTGCTGCCATGGCGTCAGAGGGCTGTCGGCATCGAAGTGCAACATGATCTCCATAGGCACTAGCGGACCCAGCCTCGACTCCAACCATTGATAATCGCTGATGATTCGCGCACGAGGAGAAAATCGATTCTGAAGTTTGACCGAAGCCTTCAGGCTTAGGATTCCCGTCCCCAGCAGAGTCAGCAAAATGATGGTCGGGATCACGATCATTTGATGCGAACGGCACACCCAATTGACCAGCACTGACATGCCGCGGCTGACACCAGTTTCGCGTTCTCGTTTCTCCAGACCGCCGGCGTCAGAAAAATGATCGCTGATTTGACCGCGCATTCGATGTAGCACCGCTGGCAGTAGCAACAAAATGACCGGCAAGGACAACAACACTCCAATTGCGCTATAGAGCCCGAATTGCCCGATGGGTTTGATTTGGCTAGCGGCTAGTGAACCGAGTCCTATCGATGTCGTCACTGAAGACAAGATTACCGGGAAGTAGCCATTGGAAATGGCCACTTCAGCCGACGCCTTACCAGCGCCTTGCGCCGCGGCTTTGCGATAGTAGTTGACCATGTGAATGGCCCCAGAAACGCCCAACACAAATATAAGCGTTGGAAGCATCACCATTGTCAGGTTCATCTGGCCGCCTGAATAATACAAGGCCGCCAGGGCGGTGGCGGCACACGAACAAGCCGTCGCCATTACTAGGAAGGTTAGTTTGACGTCGCGCAAGCGGTACCAAGCGATGAGCGTCACCGCCAGCAGCGACAGTCCCAAGTAAGTATCGAGTGACCGCTTACTCTCAATATCGATCGCCGCTCCGTCGACCGTTGGACCACCAAGGTATAATTCCTTGGAGTCAATTCCGATTGACTCTTTTGCGATCTGGTAGAACCGGGCCACTAGTTTCTTACGGTCCTCTGAGGCCCTCGCGTGTGGAAAAGCGAGAATGCAAGTCGTCTCTTGATCTGGCCCGATCATCAAACCTGAGATTCGCTTGGAGGCGACCTTTGTCGAGATGCCTGCCGATTCGATTTGGTATCGCATTTTGATACCGCTGGTGACGTTGACGAATACAGGTCCCTGATCATCACGTGCGGCTGTCAACGCGTCTTGAAATTTCAACACGTCAGGATTGTCAATGACGCAAGTATCCCAACTAGCGACGATCATCTCATCCACGCCAAAGCGCGTCTTGAATTGATCATAGACTTGCGACTCTTCAAAATTCGTCGGCAACAGTTTGCGAATATCCGTCGGAGCAATTTTCATTGCTTTAACCGCGCCGAAAAGCACAACGGGCAGCAACAATGCAGCAGCCAACAGAATCGGCAGCGCCCACCGATCCAGACCACCCGGCGGAAGAGGTTTGAGAGATTCAGGTGTCGTTTGCTCAGAAGCCAATCGCGGTTCCGCCTTTACGCCTTTTAATTACCAATTCGTTTCAGAAGCGCAGACTCGTAGCTGCCGAAACTACATTTCGCTACGCAGCTCGTTCAGCGACCATCTCTCCTATGACCTGATCAAGGATCTGACAAGCCAAATCAAGATGTTCATTGGTGACGCAACCGATAGGCATAAGGAATCGCACGCGTGCGGGGCTACCGCCAGCCATAAACGACATCAGACCGGCATCAAACAATCGGCGCGTCAACTCGCTAGAGTCTTCTGGCTTGCCATCAAATGGCGTCAGCGCTACCATCCCGCCCATCCCGTGCGGTCCCGCGATCGCCCCCGGATATTTTTCTGCAACCGCTTGGATCCCTGCCACAAAATGATCGTGCAATTGTTGGTTGCGACCGTTGGGGCCAAAGTTGCCTTGCTCGATCAAACCGCCGACGATTGCTTTGGCTGCGTTGATCGCCATCGTGCTGCCCGTGAAAGTTTGGCTGATCAAACCCGGTTTGAATTTGTACTCGTCAGTAAACAATGTAGCGCAGACCTGCGAGATTTTTCCAATCGTGACCACATCGACCAATTTATCCAACTCAAAGTGCTGAAACGCGTAAGGGCGACTGGTTCGACAAAATGTTTGGACTTCATCGGCAATCACACAAATGTTGTTCTCTTTGGCAACCGCAATCAACGCCTCAAAGAAAGCCTTGTCGCCCGGATAGTATCCGCCTTCGCCTTGAATCAATTCCATCCACAACGCGGCGTGCTTACCCGGGTTGCGTTTGATCAAATAGTTGAGGTGGCTGACCGCGATCTCCGTGCTGCGCTGTGGATTCTCATGATCGAAAAACGGCAGGTAATCGACGCTAATCGTATCGGGCAACCCAACTCGGTAAGCATGTTTGTCAGTCACTTGAGCAAGCGCCAGAGTCCTGCCAGCGAAACAGTGTTTGAAGGCGATGACGCGATTGGCAGGATGGTTCTTCTGAAACGCGATCTTCAGAGAGTTTTCATTTGCCATCGCTCCGCTAGTTGTCAGGAAACAATGTTTGAAATCCGCACCAGACTCGTTGGCTGTTTTGACCAGCAGGTCAGTCAACTCGTAGCTTTCTGGATTCTGTTGCAGGTTGCCCTGCATGACGGTATCGCTGACCGCCGTGTCGATGGCCGCTTCTACCAGCAGCGGATGTGAGTGACCGTAGCCATGAACACCGATACCGGTAATCATGTCCAGTTTAATACTGCCGTCTGCCAATTCTACAAACGGACCGTTCCCGAACCCGCTGGAAAGGTAATCGAAGAAAAGGCGCCCATTGCGTATGACACTGAACTTTTCCAGCATCTCTTCATACGACTGAGCCAGATCTGGGTTTGGGGGACGCACCGACTGTATCGTTTGTTGATGTTCGGCGACCGTCTCCAGAATCAGTCGTTTGGCTTCCGCTAGGCGCGGGTCCTGCTTAAGTTTGTCGGCCAGAAGTTGATTCTGTTTCGTCATGGGAGATCCTGTAATTGTTCGGCGTTCTGGCTACGGTTGTGGAAAACGACTATTGCACCTCATTACGCCTCTAGAGTCAAAACTGATTCGCCGGTTCGTGGAAAAAAAAGAAAACAGGGGAGGCCAAACCTCCCGTGATTCACTTTCTTACACGGTGGCCGGATCGAAAAAGGGCTCGATGCGATAGCGTGTCGCTAGATTCTGTAACTCCATTGATTGCTGAACGAGATCAACGGAAGCTTCACCGTCAACCAACATTAGATCAATATAGGCGTGACTGATGCCTGTTGCTCCTCCAAGCACCCGTCCACTGCCGTGATCGGTCAACAGTTCGTTCAGTTGATTCTCGATATCAACGCGCTGCTGAACCTCGTTTTCTTGATCGAAGTCCCTGGCGTCAATCGCCAGATAGACAAATCGCGCCCCATGAGAGGCGACAGGGTCGCCGCTGAGTAGCCCCTCGCGTTCCATGAATTCGCCAACGAGTTTGAAATGGCAGGTCGCTCCGGCGATGGTGTCCGAACGGGGATAGCCCTCGCCGGGTTGCTCAACACTATAACCCGTATAGGTTTTTTCAGGCGTTTGCTTTTCCCATTGGTGCATACTGGCCAAAGAGACAACCTCCGTAGCCAACGATTTTATTTCAATCGGAGTCTTCGATTCGCGGCCGGCAAGTTCAATTTTGCCAATCCACATCTCCGTGCCAATCTCACCCAGCGCCTCGTCGAGAAAAATGAAAGCGACTTGGCTATTGATATCGTCATCCTCTACAAAGTTAGGATGTCCAACGACCACATCGACAACCTCTCTTTCTTGGTCAACTTCGACGCCAAATCTAACGTCCGCAGAGGAGAAACTCACGCCCTCGATTTCAATATTGAACTCTCCGTCGAGTCCTGGCTGTCGAGAGGAATAGAATCGCCAGTGGTCTATTTTTGGTGCTCTTGAGAGCCAATATTCCGCCAAGAAACGAAGATCAACATCTCCGTTAGGGGACAGAGTAAACGAATATCCCTTTCCAGCTTCGGAACCGAAAACGTAATTGAACCCCGGCAGCCACATGTCCATCATGGCGTTGACTGTTTGGGCGATTTCCGACTGCGCCTCAGGAGCCGATTCAGAATCCTCAGTGCGGTCCACCTCCAAATCCGCTTGGCCTTGATCGATGTGCCGAATCAATTCGTCAGCCGATTCCGCAAACCACTTCCAAAAAAATTCGACTCGTTGCTTGAAGGTCGTTTCGTCGATGTTAGTCACTGCAGGGGTCTCTAAAGTTGTACGCAAAATGAAAAGAGGGGAGCGGGATGATGATCCCATTGTCTGTCAAAGATGCAGCAGACTACTTAGATATTCGATACTTGAGGATGCCAGTTTTTCTATCCCCGGCGAATAATCGAAAACTTCAACGCTAATCCAGCCACCGTAGTTTTCATTTTCAAGTGTTTTGACAATCGGGCGAAAATCTACCTCACCCATTCCGGGCCCCTGTCGATTGGGATCGTTAGCGTGAAAATGAACTAGGTTGCCTATATGCGTTGTGATCAGTTCTGGAATTTTGATACTCTCGGTCGACATCGCCTTGACATCCAACAGCAGTTTCACGTTTGGCGAACCAACCGCTTCGATCAGCGCCTGCCCTTCTGCTGCGGTGCGCAAAAATTTCGTTTCCTCTGGCCCCAGCGGTTCGATCGCGATCGTTACATCTTGGTCAGCCAATTGAGTCGAAACGGTCCTCAACACCTCTGCCGCGCGAGCGATGCCCTCGTCCAGCGTAACGCCTTCGGCGAGGTTACGTTGCTGCGGCGAACCGAGCACCATGACTTTCCCGCCCAAGTCATGACACAACGAAGTCAGTTGGCCAAAGTAATTTGCCGTTGAGGTGCGAACGGCTGGATCGTCGTGAGTTAGATGAAACCCCGTCGTCTTGGCCAACAACCAATGCAGGCCGACGATTTCAAGTCCTTCATCGGCCGCCATTTGTGCATACTGTTTTCGTTGGGACGAAGAGAATTCCTCAATCGATTGTGCCAAAGTAAAAGGGGCGATCTCCCATCCTCGATAACCGAGACTTCGCGCGTGCTGCATCGCAGCGCGCGGATCCCGGTCACTATAAAGCTCATTACAAATTGCAAATTTCATCTTTTGATTTTGGCTTGAGCCAAGGTGTGTAAATCTTTTCACCGACGCGTGAACGAGCCACGGGCCGCGATTGGCCTTGGGTCAGTATAGGCCGAACAGAAGCTATTTCACCAAGGCTTTAATCCGATCCGCGAACTCTTGAACGGGATCCTCGGGATATCGCTGGCGAATGTGTTTTCCGGCGAGTTTTCCCATCGCCTCCCATTGGTCACGTTTTTGCCATGCACGTTCGAGTGCTTCGTCGACAAGATTGATGGTCGCCCCTTCGGCGATGAATCCCGTTTCATTGTCGTCGATCAATTCCACGTTCCGTCCGATGTTGGTCGTAATCGAAACGCGATTGCACAGCATGGCCTCTATCACCACCAGCGGCGCACCTTCGTATCGGGAGGGCAAAAGTAACGCATGATTTTGGCGCCAGATCTCTTCCACTTCGGAAAGATAACCGCCAAATTCGACTTTGTCCTCTAGGCCATACATCTCAACGAGCCCCTTGAGCTGAGCCATATTGCCTTGGTCGTGCCCGTAGAAAACCACTTTTAGATTGCGGTCCTTCCACTGCGGTCGTCTCAGCACGTCCATGATCAAATCTTGACCTTTGGACTGAAAATGAACGCGCCCAACAACCGCCACACGATACTCTTTGGTTGCGTCTGGGTAGTCCGGACTAGCGTCGACCGGCACGTTGAAGGGGTTAGCAATTATCTCAGCGTTGTCCAACTCCAACGCAATATTGTTCTTGAGTTTGATGCGGTTCTCATCAGAGACAAAGTAAACGCGACTGGCTTTGCTGTACCAGCGGCGAAAGTTCTCGAGATTATTCGAGTGAATGAAGAAAAAATCGCTGGCACACTGCAGGTTGATTCCGTAAGGGATACCTTGCGCAATGCAATCGTCGGCGATCGGGATGGGATCAGGGTGGTATCCGAGAGTAAACAGCACCGCATCAGGTCGCTCTTGAGCGATCCACGTCGACGCTTCAGCGTTGGGATCAGGCGATGTTGACTTACCAAAGAGTCCGCCGAAGAACGACTTGCCCTTTCCTTCGGCCAAGGCCTTTCCTCGCAGAGTTAATTTTGCGCCATTTTTCTCGAGGTCGAGCAGTTCTTTGGCCGTGTGTGGCCAGTACTTGTAATTTATCGTCAGCTCGTGGCCCTCGGCCTGCAAGAGCTTCGCGACCTTGTACCACAACATCTCACTTCCACCCCAAGGCATCCCACTCATGCATGAATAAAAACCAATTTTCACGAAGCAACTTTCAAAAAATGGATGGGTCGATAGAGTAAGGTGAGATAGGAAAAATTAAGTCAATGACGAAAGATGAATTTAGTGCTCGACGAGAAATCCCGTCGTTTTTGACTTCAAGCTACGATGCTTGAAGGTCAAGAGCACCTGTGGTGACATTGCTACCGTGCAATCGATGGTGTTCTGTAACTTCTGAATCAATTTCCCCTGCCCTTGCCACTTCTGCCTTGGCGAAATCGTAGATCGCTTTGGGCCGCGGATAATGAGCATAGAACTTTTGTCGTTGCGATTCAGATCCAACGACCGTTTCGCCATCATTCCAAGACGTAGTCAATTTCATGGTGGGTTGGCCAATGGTCTGTGCTAGTTGATCAACAGATTCTTGAAGCGTTTCCAGAACTCCCACAAACAGAAACTCGTCCCCCATTTTTTCAGAGAGATTGGCAAGCGTCAGATTTTGTGGCAATCGGTCGTACAGCCAATTGGGGTATCGATCTAAAAAGGCGTCTAATGTGGGAAATCGCTGTGAAAATTCAATGCGTTGGCCGCGATGCCAAAAATCCGATTGTTGCGATTGCCGCTGATATTCGTCCACTGCAAGTGTAAACGGGTCGCAAACGAAGCTAACCAACTGGTGATCGGCCGGCAGGCACTCCGGCACGCCCATTGA
Organism: uncultured Pirellulaceae bacterium; assembly: GCA_964439245.1. GTDB lineage: Bacteria > Planctomycetota > Planctomycetia > Pirellulales > Pirellulaceae > Mariniblastus. The sequence goes on from CAYTPS010000016.1 coordinate 16,187, forward strand.
AAAACTCTGATCGAAAACCGCAGAAACGCACTTCACAGATTTTTTCCACTTGCCGCTGCCGCGCGTTAGGCTCCGAACTATTTCGCCGGCATCTGTAAATTCGTCAATTACAATTTCGCGGTGACCGTCGCCAAACCAATGATCCAAGACTGGTTTGATTAATTCATGAGCCCTTGGACAAACATGGGAAACGATAACCGGAGTTTTCGGGTTGTAGTTTTGAGATTTCATAGTGAATGTTTGGGGGATTCCATTTCAGATTGTCGCCGCGCCGTTTATCATGCCAACTCAAACCGCACTGGTTGCTGCGTGGGACTGCGCGATTCTGGCCAAAGGCGGTACCACGAACAAAATCAAGCCTTCTCTTTGGATTCGACTTTTGTTTCCATACGCGCCGGCTGATCTTCGTTTTTCGTTTTTACAGGTCGCTCTGGCGATTGTGCCTCAGCCTCTTCTAGCGCCATCTTCTCCTCGTGAAATTCCTTCCACTTCTTCAAGTTCTGATAGGCCGTTTGGGCGACTTTATAACGTTGATTGATATCTTCGGCGCGCTTCAATTGTGTATCGAGCCGCTCTTTTAGGTCGTCATTGCGAATTTTGATCGCCGCAACCTGCTCATTCATCTTGGCAATAACGGCACGTGAACTTTCCTGCGCCTCCTGCATTTCGGCGATCAGTTTTGAATAGCTCAAGCACTGGTTGCGGAGCCGGGTGATTTCTAGCGGAGCCGAATCCAGGCGCTTTGTGAGTGCTTCCAATTCGACTTGCAAACGCGTTACGTCATCGTTCTGAAAGATCTCGTTATTTGGATACAGCCGATGAAGTTCGAAAGATTCCAACACCGGGAAAAAACCCTTTTCCCTGTCATTCAAAATGCGATAGGGAAGCGTTAATTCTGCGTTGTCACGTCGCGCGGTCTTGCCTGCCTCAATCATTGTTGTGATCAATTCAATCAATCTGGGCACCGCTGGAGTTCGGTACTCTAGATTGTCCTGAAGCGCTGCTTCTTGAAACAACATCTTCGGCGCTGGCGGCGATTCAAGTTCCAACAACGTCCGGCGAGTGTGTGCCGGCGCGCTAATACTCCAAGCTGAAGAAACATACATTGGCGTGTTGTGGAAATCCAAGATCGCCGTTGGACGCTTCTTTAGAACGCTTTCCAGATACAGCGTTGACGGTGTCGTAATCACAGCATCGACGTTATCGATCACGCTCAATAAAGACGGCTTCTTACCTTTTTCTGGAATAGGAAGACCAATTTCTTCATCGAGTCCCGATGTCAATCGCCATACCACTTCAACGTCACGACCATTGATGACCGTGTTGGCGTCAATGATCCTTTTCAAATGTGTTAGCGATTCGACGACCGTCTCACGTTGCTCGTCATCAAATGCCGGCGTGTTGGCCGTCGCAATCAGTAAGCGAAACGCCCCTTCGGAATTGACTTTTGGCGGCTTCGAGGCCACCACTTCGTCAAGGCGCGGTAGGCCGACACATTCACAGCGTCCGAGGTTACCCCACGATTCGACAGCTCTGACCTGGCTCTTGCCAATGCACGCAAGCTTGTGGCCGAACAGCGGTTGGAACAAACTGCCCTCAGGTAAATCAGGATGCTCCCACGTGTTGCGGTACTCAAGAATGCCATCGGAAAGAATCAGGACCGGTAGATTCGGCGATCGCTCCCTCAGTCTTCTGAGAATGGAAAGCTCCTCCCACGAGTAGTGCATGTGCGTGATGATGATCGCCGCATCATCAGGTGGTTCCCAGTTTGGGGTATAGCCCGAGACAACTTCCCAGGGAATCGGAAGCTGGTCCAGCCAAGGTTTATAAATGGGACTTTCATCAGCAAAGTGGCAAAGAATGTAAGCTCGGTCAACTCTCTCGCTTTGGGTGGCTTCATTCGACTCGGTTACCGCAGATGGTTCGGTCGGCGGCTGAGCTTGGTTGACTGGTTCGTTGCTCATAAAGTTAAATCGTCCTGGAGAAACGCGTAGGGCGTGTTTCCTGTAATCGAAGAGAACACGGCTGTCGTCATTTTAACTCAGCATCTTGGCCGAGACTCAAACCCTCTCTTATCTATATTCTTGCCGAAAGTGACCTTATTTACCACACGATCCATCAGATTTTCGCAGTGGTACCGCCGTTTTGCAAACCTATCGGAATCGGCAATTAAGGAAAATCACCGGCGTGTACATCTGGCATTGATTTTGCAATTTGAATTCTCCCGTTGGCAAAGTCTGTGTGGCGTGAAAATGCAAGCACTGGCAAAGTCCATCGACCGGATATCCGGTCAGGCAACGACATAGAACATTGTGAAAGGGCCAGAAATGACTCGAACAATCCCCCGCATTATTGCCTTGACTACCTGTTTGCTGATGGGCATTTTCGCTGCCCAAGCTTTTGGCAGTCACGAGTACAACCACATCAACTCATTGGCGCGCAAGATACACAACAAATCTAAAGTCTTGCTAAAAGAGACGAAACATTATCGGTCAACGCCCAGCTACTCTCGGATGGTACGCGATGTTGCTGAACTGGATCAACTGGCCTGTCACGTACGGGACATCGCGAAAAACGAAGGCGATCTAGATCACCTCGCGTATGACATCTTCCGAATGGACGCCAAATTTCACCATATCGAAAACCTCTTCGACACAACAGAACTGTGTGCCAGCACTTACGGTCAAGGCTTCATCAAAGGCCACACTGCACACGTCAAAAGACTGCTTGACTGTATCGAGGACGCGATTGCCCACATCGGCAACGATATCGCGCACCTGCGAGCGGCAACACGTGAGCGAGTCCGGCCAACGGTCTTGGCCAGTCCCTACGCAAGGTATGAGAGTCGACCGTTGGTCACACGAGTGGATACGTACCGAATCCCTAGTCACATCGTAAACAACTACAGGGCAGCTTATCCTTCGGTCTACAGAAGCAGACTACCGTACTCGCAAGCCGACGGAGGTCCATACGGTGTCAGCCGATCGCACCGCGGGTCTTATGGAGAGCGGGATTACTATACCCTCGGTCGTCATGGCCACGATCGGGCTCGGGCAACTGACTTCTATTTCGGAGGTGGCAGCTCAAGAATCACTTTCGGGTATTAACTGATCCCTTTTTGAATCGCGAAAATGCAGCAACTCCGTCCGGCATTCGCCAGGCGGAGTTTTTTCAGTTCTCGTTCCGATATCCAATTCGTTCTCGTTGAGGTGGGGACAGCCTCGCGGACCACCTATTTCTCCCATTTTCACTGTCCGGCAAACCTGTACTCCAAGGGTACATTGAAAACGGTTTTTCTTGATATTGTGGCAGTTTTGAAAGATAGAGCCGCGCGTGTTGTACCGATAAATTCGAAAACACCATCGGGCGGTTGTCGATTCACAGTTGGCTGTGCCAGCAATCGAACTGCGGCTACCCGGATATCAAATCAAGTAATTGACGAATGACTTGGTGGCGAACGCCGGACAACCTGTCCTGAAAGAACTGTTTCGCTGCTTGAACACTTCGCCGCAAGAACACTTCGTTACCGGAGCTATCCCAATGTTGAAAATTTTCTCGGCAATCACTTCCATGATTGTTACCCTCTCGCTTGCCAGCATCGCTTTTGCTCAGTGCAATTCATGCGGAGGAACATCCAACTTCAGCTATCCCGGCGGAACTTGTGCAACTTGTACCACGGGAGGTCATGGCATCGTAGGCGGTCGTCACCAACACGGCGAAGTCCTTAAAGCCAAACTGGATCATGCCATTGCGTACGACGCGAAAGTTTCGGCCCGCAATCGAGCCTGGCCGAAGCCATTCACATGTGCCGACCGTCAAGCGTACTCTGCGATTTGGGGCCCAATGCTTGATGCTGGATTTGCGGACCAAACCACGATTACGGCTGTTCACTTTGAAGAAGGCAAGCTGACACGCTACGGCAAACAACAAATCGCTGGCATCATGAGAAACATGCCTCAGCATCGTAAAGTTGTCTATGTTCAACGCGACGGGGACGAGGCAACTACTTTGGCCCGCTACAATCAGGTTCAAGATGTTGTCACTACCTTTTACGGACAGTCTGGTCGTGTAGCCCTTACCGATCGTAACCCGATCAATCAGCAAGGCTTGCGTGCGGAAGCTACCACCAATGCCTACTATGGTGCTTTGCCAACGCCAAACATTCCGGTGTCAGACGGATCTACGTCGGTCAATGATAGCGTCTCATCAAACTAACGCTTCATCGAAATTCGATTTGAAATTAACAAGGGCTCTTCCATTGGGAGAGCCTTTTTTTGTTGCGATAATCTGTATGCCACTCTACTCTTCAAAATAGGTAAAGCCCTGCAGCGAATTGCGAAACAACGTAACCATCTGCTGGCGCGCTTCGACGGTAATCTTCTTGCTGCGAACCGCATCCTCGGCCATCGAACGGAATCGAGCTAACAGCGCCGGTGGCTCATATTCGACGTAGCTGAGCACATCTGCGATAGTGTCGCCGGGCACCTCTTCAACGAATTCAATCGAACCATCACCAGCCACACGGATGCTGGCGACATTGTTGTCACCGAACAGGTTGTGCAAATCGCCCAACGTTTCCTGATAGGCTCCTACCAAGAAGACGCCCAAGTAATAGGGTTCGTCTTTACGAATCGAATGCAGATCAAGCGTCCGGACAACCTCTCCACTGGGACTGGAAAACCGGTCTAGTTTCCCATCACAGTCGCACGTTAGATCCGCGATGATGGATTTGCGAGTCGGTTTTTCCTCTAATCGGTGAAGCGGCATTACCGGAAACACTTGCTCAATCGCCCAAGCATCGGGCAATGATTGGAATACGCTGAAATTACCGTAGTAAATATCAGACAGGCTGTGGCTGAGCGATTCAAGTTCGGCCGGTACGCGACGCAGCTGCGGCAGCATCGCATTGATCCGGTTCACAATCGCCAGATACAAGTTCTCACCCAACGCCCTCTCGCGTAGCGTAATCGCGCCGGCGCGAAACGAATCACGCAGTTGGTCTCGGTAATAGATGGCGTCGTTGTAGTGTTCCTGCAACCGATGAAGCTGAAGTTTCTCCAGCGTCGAAAACAAATTGACCACACCTTCGCAGCTGTCCTCAGGCAGCGTTTCGGGAACTGGCTCTGGGTCGAAATTGGTCACCGCCAAAACATTGAACATCAGCACCGACATCGGCGCCACCGTCCATCTTCCAGATTCTGTCACGATTGTGGGATGAGCCACATCTTTGGCGTCCATCGAATTCATGATCGTTTCAACAACGTCAAAACATTACTAATACAAATCGTAATTTCTACTGTGCGATTCAGTGCTAGCGGCACCCACATAGTCGACCGCCAAACCACCGCCCAGATCCAAGTAACCCATTGGAGCACCATCCTCGATCAGCCCAATGTAAAAGCGGCACGCTTCCTTGAGACCGTCGCGGATATTGCGAATGTTGGTGACTTGGCTGCCCAAGTGATAATGCAACATCTGAAAACAATCGATCATGCCGGCTGCCTTGAGCGTGTCGATGGCTGTGATCAGCTCGACGGTCGTCAAACCAAATAGGCTGCGATCGCCACTGTCGCCCGCCCAGTGCCCTTCCACTTTCGTCGCCAATTTGACGCGTGCCCCAATAAAGGGCTTAACGCCAAAGTGAATTGATCGACGAATGATCAGCTCCAGCTCTTGTTGTGTCTCCAACACGAAGAAACACTTGTAACCCAAGCGACAAGCCTGCAGCCCTAGATCGATGAATTCTTCGTCTTTGTAACCGTTACAAACGATCAGACTCTCAAGTGATGGCACACTGACCATTGCCACCAATAGTTCGGCCTTACTTCCGGCTTCCATACCGTGACCGTAGGAACGGCCTGAACGGCCAATAGAGTCAACGACATGATGCTGCTGGTTGACTTTGATGGGGAAAACGGCTCGGAAATCCCCTTGATACCGCGCGTTGTGCATTGCACTACGAAAGGACGAATTGAGTTGCCGTACTCGGTCTTCGATCAGATTCTCAATGCGAAGCATAACGGGCATTCGCAAATCACGCTGATGCAAGCCATCGATCACGTCCATCAACGAAACTGACTTTAACCCTGATTCTGTGGGAGCGGTAAACGCTACGTTGCCGTCGTTGTTGATGTCAAAGTATTGCTCTCCCCAGCCTCTTACACCGTAAAGCTCACGGGCCTGTTCGATGGACCACGATTTTGTCGAAGTGGTCGTCGGCGAATCATCCGTTTCGCTCTGGCCAACGAACAATTCATCGGTCACCGGCGTTTTCGTGCCTGCCGAAGTGCTGGCATCGGTGGCGTCTTCAGAGCGTCCCGATGTGTTTGTGGGCAAAATTGACAAATGATGATCCTTTACCAAAACACCATCGAGAAGGATTGCTAACGAGGAAGATTTTAGCCTAATTGAGCCCTCCGACAATTCATTGAATGCCAATTTACCCAACGCAGGAGAATGATTTGATTTTTGTCGCTGGTAACTCGATAAAAACCAAAAGTGGTATAGCCGCGGTTGCCGTATTTCTCTTAAATGCCCAACGAAGTCTCTACTTGACCCATCAGGAAAGGATGCCTGAACATGAGGCGATTGATCGAACTTGCAAAACTCGTCAACGGCGAGCTCAACCATAGCCCGGAGCTGGAAATCTCCGATATGGGGAGAATTGCATCCGCCTCAAATTCCGGAATCACATTTGCAACCTCGAGAGCGCACTACGAGCGATTTCTTGAAGGCGCTGCCGCTGCAGCCATCGTCTCTGGTATCGAGGGATTGACCGATCAGCCTGCAAGCGACTTACGCAACTTACCCAAACCCATCATTATTGTGGCAGACGCTGAAAAAGCATTCGCGCAGGTCGCGACACTATTCCGGCCGCCAATTCAGCGAGAGAGTTCAGGAATTCACCCTCGCGCCATCGTTAGTGAAGCGGCAACGATAGGCCAAGATGTGACGATTCATGCTGGTGCTGTCATCATGGACGGCGCTGTTATCGGTGATCGGTCCACTATTTTTCCAAACGTGACTGTGATGGAAAATTGCCAGATCGGCCAAGATACTCGAATCTTCCCGAATGCGGTTCTCTACGAAAACACGATTCTGGGCGACCGGGTAATTCTGCACGCGGGAGTCGTCCTCGGCGCATACGGATTTGGCTACAAGAGCAAGACGGGCAAGCATGAGCTGTCGGCTCAATTTGGAAACGTCGTAGTCGAGGACGATGTTGAGATTGGAGCCAACTCAACCATTGACCGTGGCACCTACGATTCAACGCGTGTGGGACGCGGTACGAAACTAGATAATTTGGTGATGGTCGGCCACAACTGCGACATTGGCGAAGACGGTTTACTGTGCTCGCAGGTCGGCATCGCCGGCAGCTGCAATATTGGCGATGGCGTCGTCATGGGTGGGCAAGTCGGTGTTGGCGATCATTTGGACATCGGTGACCGCAGTATGGTGATGGCCAAGAGCGGATTGATGCACAACGTCGAAGCAGGCCAAGCCGTCAATGGAATTCCTGCTCAACCGGCGCGTAAGCATATGCAAGTCCTTGCGGTGACGATGAAGTTGCCCGAGATGCGAAAGAAGCTGAAGCAACTTTCCAAATCCATCGAGCAACTCGAGCAACAGTCACAGCCAGCGACGGATTCTCATAACCTACGCGATGCAGCTTAGGAATTTTTTCGTAGCCTAAGTCGCAAGACTTTGGACACCCAGTTCTCAAACTTCCCAATCTCTTGCGAGATCGGCTACCAGCGATCTTACTTTGGTCTATCTTCGCGGCCGGTCTATTCGATCTTCTGCAGCAAACCCAAAGCCACTAGAAATTCGTCCATCTGTTCAACGGTTTCCTTGAACTTTCCCTTCTTCTTTTTGGCGTTAAAAAATCCATGCCCATGGTTCTCGTACGCTTTTAACTCACACCGATTGCCGGCCTTCTTCATCGCTTCGGTAAAAGCTTTCGCGGTGGCAAACGGAACTGTTTTGTCTGCCGTGCCATGAAAAACATTCGTTGGCGGAGTTCCTTCAGAGATATTGTGATGTGGAGATAGCTCAATCGGCTTGGTGCCAAGACGAGCTTCTAACGCCTTGGATTTCTTCTCCATTTTCTCGTTGATTTCGACACCCTCAATCGGTGCCAACACCAATGCTGGGTTGAACAGAACCAGCGCGTTGGGAATACTGCTGATGGAACTATCTTCGTCAGGGCGGTCAAACTTTTTCACGGTGCCTGTGGTTGCAGCAACATGACCTCCGGCAGACCCTCCGCCGGCTGCCACCTTGTTCGGATCAATCCCGAGCCGATCCGCATTTTGTCGAATCCAGCGCACCGCCGACTTTCCATCTTCGACGCACGCGACGGCTTTGGTTCCCTGTCGTGACTTTACCCGGTAATCTGCCGTCATTGCCACCATGCCGCGTTTTGCAAGATACTCGCAATGGCTGGCGAACTGATTCGGGCTTCCGCCACTCCAGCCGCCGCCAAAGAAGAAAACGATCGCAGACCGTTCGTCTGATGCCTTGTGGTTCTTTGGATTGAAGATGTAAATATTGAGCTTAACCTCGTTCCCTTTTGAATCCACGGTTGTTTTGTAAACCTCACTGGTAGTCCCCCGCTGATCGAGCGACTTGGTTGCAACTTTTTGCAACCCAAAGGCCGATGTCACCAACAAC
>CAYTPS010000016.1:24869-25317 GCA_964439245.1 uncultured Pirellulaceae bacterium
AAGATAGACAAGATGGTCGTTTTCAACACGGGAGTTTCCTTTTAAGTATCGGAGGCAGTTTCTCGTAGCCGAAGTCACAAGATTTTGAACGCGTTGCGTGGAAGATTTACATTCTGTTGCGAGACCGACCGTTAGTGATCTTACACTGGCCCAACGTCAGCGTAAGGGAGCTTTCTAGTCGCCACTCATCACGATCTTGTTGATCGATAGCGGTGAGAGAGTGATGCGATTAGTGCTGCACTCAATCGATTTCAGCGGATCGTCGTCGAGGTCAACCATGATAGTTTCACTCATGCTATTGAATGCTAACGCTTCATGGGTGAGGACAGCCCGTTTGTCGTTTTGATCGACGGTGATCGCCAGTTCGCTAGGCCGATCGGAAAGGTTGATGGCGCAGATAATCAGACGGCCATCCTTTTTCACGGCACGCGCAGTGACAGTATCGATG
>CAYTPS010000017.1:0-644 GCA_964439245.1 uncultured Pirellulaceae bacterium
CCAGCCATGGACGACGATGACGTTCGTGGCGGTCGAGCCACATGCCACATTCAGTTTGAGGAGGCAACGGCGATTTTGGCCGGTGACGCTTTGGAACCCATGGCGTTTGAGATTCTGAGCCAAGAGATTCGACCGGCGGACGTGGCGGCAATGTGCGTTGCGACGTTGGCGCGGGCGTCAGGGCCGTCTCAACTGGTTGGCGGTCAAGCGGATGATTTAGGATTCCAATTTTCACAGGCTGACCTCGAATCTTTGGAACACATTCATCGTCGCAAGACGGGGGCGCTGATCGCCGTTTCCTTGGAAATGGGAGCTTTGATCGCCGGAGCAGCCCCGGAAAAGCTCAAAAGCCTCACTCAATACGGTAAACAACTGGGTTTGGCCTTTCAAATCGTAGATGATCTGTTGGACTTGCGAGGTTCCCAAGACAAAATGGGGAAACGCGCGGGTAAAGACGCCGAATTAGGAAAGTTAACCTACCCCGCTGTCCTGGGTGAAGAAAAGAGTGAACTTAGGGCCCGCGAGGTTGCGCAAGCAGCGATTGATGCACTCAAACCATTTGGTCAGAGCGCACGTCCGCTGGAACTCCTAGCACGCTTTGTGATTGAACGGACGCAGTGAAAATGTGGTTCTGTAGATCACAA
>CAYTPS010000017.1:654-24847 GCA_964439245.1 uncultured Pirellulaceae bacterium
GATGTCGCTTGATCAGCTCGAGCAAGTCGCTGACGAAATTCGCGAAACGCTGTGCAATCTCCTGCGCATTCGGGCCGCACATTTCGCATCCAATTTGGGCGTCGTCGAACTAACGTTGGCGCTGCACAGCACCTACGATTTCCTGCAGGACCGTTTGATCTGGGACACGGGGCATCAAATCTACCCCCAGAAACTGGTCACTGGTCGCTATGACGAATTTCAAACAATCCGCACGCGCGGTGGATTGATGGGATATCCCAATCCGGGCGAATCGGACTACGACCTGTTTATGACAGGGCATGCTGGCAGCAGTGTATCGACGGCTGTGGGGCTGCGCAGCGGCGACGATTTGATGGGACGTGACAATTACACCGTCGCTGTTATTGGAGATGGTGCGTTTCCTTCCGGGATCGTTTTCGAAGCGATCAACAACGCCAGTGAGCTGAAAAGTAAAATGCTGGTGGTGCTCAATGATAACGAGATGTCGATCTGCCCACGCGTTGGCGGCGTCGCCAGTTACCTGGACAAGTTGCGAACCAACCGAGTTTACTCGGGCATGAAAAATGAAGTCGTCAGCATGTTGAATAAGGTCCCCGTTCTAGGCGACCCTACCGAACGTTTGCTGTTCCAGATCAAAGAAGGCGTCAAAGCCGGTCTGCATGGCGGCATGATGTTTGAAGAGTTTGGTTTCAAATATTTTGGCCCGATTGACGGCCATGATATCGGCGTCATGAAGAAGTACCTCAAGATGGTTCGTGAGGTCGATGGCCCAGTATTGCTGCACGTGATTACGAAAAAGGGCCATGGTTTCAAACCGGCGGCCGAGGATCCCGTTTTCTTCCACACTCCTCCTACTTTTGACACATCGGAAGACGGTGATGCAGTCGTCAATGGCGGTGCATCTTCCAAGGCGTACACCAATTACGCGCGGGACGCGATTGCTGACCAAATGCGTAACAATGACAAAGTCACCGTGATTACCGCTGCGATGTGTCAAGGCAATAAGCTTGAACCCGTCCGCGAGGAGTTTCCCGATCGCTTCTTCGATGTTGGGATCTGTGAATCGCATGCGGTTGCGTTTGCCGGCGGCCAAGCGAAAGTTGGGCTTCGTCCGATCGTTGATATCTACAGTACTTTCTTGCAGCGCAGCTACGACCAAATCTTTCAAGAGGTTTGCTTACAGGGGTTGCCGGTCACGTTTATGCTCGACCGAGGTGGTCTGACGGCGACCGATGGGCCGACACATCATGGCACGTTTGATTACAGCTATCTTCGCGCTTTCCCCAACATGGTGGTGATGGCTCCCGGAGATGCCAATGATTTGGGGGCGATGCTAGATTTCAGCCTTTCGCACGATGTGGCTTGTTCGCTTCGTTACCCCAAGCTTACCGCCGAGGAGATCAGCCGAGATTTACAACCGATTGAGCTGGGGAAGTCTGAGACACTACGAGAAGGTTCTGACGGAGCCATCGTTTGCATCGGCACACCGCTGAAAGATTGTTTGGACGCGGCGGGGCAGCTGGCCACTGAGGGAATCAACGTCAGTGTGATCAATGCTCGTTTTGTCAAACCGATCGATTCGGATATGGTTAGGCGTTGTCTAACCGAATTCGACTTCGTCGTCACGGTGGAAGAGGCCATGTTGATGGGCGGATTTGGCAGTGCATTCTTGGAAGAAGCAAACAATCAGCGATTGAGCACTGTGAACGTTCACCGCATTGGGATTCCGGATGAATTTGTTCATCACGCCGAACGACACGAGGTGTTGGCCGATTTAAAGCTGGATGCCGCTGGCGTGGCCTCCGTTTGCCGAGATGCGATTGCAGAACTCACTAGTGGTGCAGTCAAGCGTGATCCAGTCGCCTAGAGGTGGATTCGGTTAACAAGCGAATCTACGAATCGATCGCGCCCAAACATCCTGATCCAGCGGCGGCGGTGCAACCGAAGCAGTGTCGGCCGGTAACGATAGGCCGCCCGTTGAGTACTCCTGCGACAAAGTCCTTGATGTGACGTGGCTGGCCGTCGAATGTAGGCAGCTCCAACATCTGGTTGAAGTCGCAGTCAAATAACCGACCGTCCCAACCGACGGACAGCATCTTGCGACACATGACTCCGTTAGCTGCCGCAGGATTAAACGCTTCGACCAGTTTCTTCATGTAAGTTTCGTACTCGCCTTGCTCACGCAAATAATCCAGATAGCGGCTGATTGGCATGTTGGTGATCGTGAACAAGCGGTTGAAGTGGATGCCGTAACGCTCCAGCAGTTGCTCGCGGTAGGCATTTTCGAGAGATGCCTGATCCGGCGGCAAACTGGGGCCAACCGGATTGTAGACCAACGTTAGCATCAAATCCGGATCGGATTTTCCATACCCCAAGTCGTTGAGACGTTTGAGTGCTTTGATGGATTTCTGAAACGAACCGTCGCCGCGTTGGGCGTCAGCATTCTCCTCCAAGTAACAAGGTAGAGATGCAACGATTTCAACTTGATTCTCTGCCAGAAATTCGGGGATGTCAGTGAATCCGTTGGCTAACAGAATCGTCAAGTTGCAACGGTCGATGATGTGACAGCCCAATTTCTTGGCTTCTGTGACAAAGTAGCGGAAATGGGCGTTCATCTCAGGAGCACCGCCGGTTAGGTCAACGGTCTCTATTCCCGATGCCTTGATTGCCGCCAAGCATAGATCGACCGTGGCGCGGTCCATGTTTTCTTCTTTACGGTCAGGTCCCGCATCGACGTGGCAATGTGCACAAGTCATATTGCATAATTTGCCCACGTTCACCTGTAATATCTCAATCCCATCGGCGATCAGAGATGGAAGATTGTTGTCTGTCAACGCTGCTTCGAAAGTCGGAAGATCCGAAGGTGCCTCGAGGATTTTGACTTGCGCTCGCGCGTTAGCCAATTCCGCGCCGCGACGTTTGAGAGACAACACTGGTAAACTCAAGGGAGCACTTTCGAGATTGACGTTTCGGACTAATTAGGTTCGAGCGATAGGTTTTTGGGGAAATGTTGCCGTCTGGTTAGCAGCAACTGTCACCATCGCTGCCGCCGCAGCAATCACCGCCGACGGATTGAATCGTCAGGTTATACTCTTGCCCCTTGGTTTCTTTGGCACTGCGAATTCGGTTCACATCGCAGTCAAAGGGTAGCGCTTTGTCGATCGCGATAGGTTTGATGGGATCGATTGGAATGAACTGGCCTTCATAGGGCGCTTGCATCAGCGTTCGATAGGTTCGTTCGCAAACAGCCATGCGTACGCCGCGCGGATAAACGTGGCCGGCATCATCGGAAACCGTTTCGAATGGACCTTTGTAGATCACTGCCTGATTACACTCGAGGCATTCGTCGTCATAAGGCTTGTAGGCCAGCAGCGTGACACTGCGGAACTCGATTCCTTTCACAGTTTGCCAAGCTTCTTCTTGGCGTTTATCGATGACAATGCCCTCGAAACCGGCGTCGCTAAATTCATCGACGAACAGATCTTCTCGCCAAGCCCCAGAGATGCAGCCAGACCACAGTTCTCCGTCGGCTTGAAGATCGGCAGGGACGTCTTCGTCGGAGACAATGTCACTGATTGCGGCTTTCCCGCCGGGTTTGAGTACACGAAAAATTTCGGCGAACAGCTGTCGGCGGTCAGCCGGTGCGACCAGATTCAATACACAATTGGACACCACACAATCTACTGAACTATCAGCGATCATGGGCGACTCCGTCCGCAGCCGCTCTGGCAGATCAATCATCTCCAACGCCCGTTCTTTGCCCGTCGCGGTGGAGGACTCGATGGCGTCGGCCAATTGATCGAGGTCTAGTGCTAGATCTTGAATTTTTCCGTAGCGAAATTCAACGTTGCTATGACCGATTTTTTTTGCCACATCGTCTTGGTAGTTTTTGGCTAAACCCAACATGTCTTGATTGACGTCCACGCCGATCACTCGGCCAGTGGGGCCCACCTGCTGAGAAATGATGTAGCACAGCTTGCCGCCGCCGGATCCCAAATCGACGACCGTATCGCCTGGATTCACGTAGGGAGAAGGATCTCCACACCCATAGTCGCGGTCGATGATTTCCTGGGGGATGACTTCCAGATACTTCTGATCGTAGACAACCGGACAACAAAGTGCTGGCTCGCGCTCTTGGGACGCGGCGGAGTAACGCTCGTGGACAGATGGTTCTGGATTGAGTTTGGTAGACATAATGGTCAGATGAAAGCCTTGAATGGAAGAAGCAAACTTGTGGGGCGCGTCAGGACAAAGGATATTACATTTTATTATGTAAAGTAACCGAAGAATCGTAAATGCCGCCTTTGGGTGTGAATTCTTTTACAATTCCCGAAGCTCTTGTGACGCTTGATAACTCAAATTTTTGTGTTGAGCGAAAGTATGTCTACTTGACGGCAGCCGCCTTTTTTCAAGTGGGGTTGATCTTGCTTTCAAACCCAACAATTGGTGCAATGTGCTTAGCGGAGTATTGAGTATCGAAGGAATGATTGATGAAACATCTTTTTCTAGTTGGCTTGGCGCTGATGGTTGTCGGCGGTTGTGCGGCGGATCAATCTGTTTGGTCACGCGATCCTTACGTTCCGACGCCACAGACGATGCGCGGTAGTCAAACGTACTCTCCTAAAACCGTTGTCTCCCCCTATCAGAACAATGGTGTCGGTCAGCTTAACGAGTGGCCAGTTGGGCGAGCCGAAACGACTTCTGGATCGGGTTCAAAATAGCTTGACCGCGCGGAACGAGGTTGCAGTTGGCGAGAGGCGACTGCCGTGCCAAACCCAATAATGAATAGCGAGTGATGCACGGTGGAACATGAGCAACAACACAATACCCGGGCCGTCTACGAGACGGTGGCTGTTGTGATTCCAGCGCTTAATGAAGCCGAAAGTCTCCCCTTAGTTTTGAGGGATTTGCCACAGGTTGGGCTGGTCGTGGTGGTTGATAACGGCTCCACCGATGATACGGCAAGGCTTGCCACTGAACTGGGCGCAACGGTCATTCGAGAACCGCAAAGAGGCTACGGAAAAGCATGCCTGAGCGGTTTGGCCGAGGTGCAGCGGCAATCCGATCAAGAAGATGTGAACGTGGAAGTAATCGTGTTTGCTGACGCTGACTACAGTGACCATGTTCACGCTATCGGGAATCTGATCGAGCCGATAGTTGCCGATCAGCAAGATTTTGTACTTGGCTCGCGTCTGTTGGGAGAGCGCGAACCGGGGGCGATGCCACCGCAAAGTGTCTACGGGAACAAGTTTGCTTGTTGGTTGATGCGACTGATTCTCGGCAAAAACTGCTACACCGATCTAGGGCCTCTGCGGGCGATCCGATACACATCACTGAAGCGTTTGGCGATGGTGGATGAGAACTTTGGCTGGACAATCGAGATGCAGATCAAGGCAATCAAGCACGGGCTGAGAACGATTGAGGTTCCGGTGCCCTATCGGCGGCGAATTGGTGTCAGCAAGATATCGGGAACAATTTCGGGGACGTTCAGGGCCGGCACGAAGATCATTTACTCGGTGTGGAAATACGGGCGAGCTTAAGTTTGGCGTCTTCCAAGCTTGCAAGTCTTAGCTTGGCTTTTGGCTGATGCGACTTTACAAAATTCAAAACATCATTGCTGCCGATGGCTAAAGATGCGACCCGCATTGATCGAGCAATATTCACGCCCAACAGTTCACCTTTGAGACCGACCAAAGGCCCGCCGCAGTTTTCAGGATTCAATACGGAATCGTGAACAAGGGTTCGTCCAAAACCAAAGCGACGTTTGCTGTATGGACCGCCTCCCCAGCGGTCGTGCATCAATGGCTTGGCAGCGCCTGACAACCTGTGGCTGATTTGTTTTGACCGGCCCATTCGGTCGATCGTGGTGGCAGTTATCAGGTCTCCCATCTGAAGATCTTTGACAATGTCTTCGATTTGTCTGCGTGTTTGCGTTCTCTTGCCATTGAAGTATCGAATCTGATCACCGACCAACAATCCCATTTGTTCGGCGAGGGTGCGTGGAGAAACTTGCAAAACTTCTACACCGGCTACCGGCCCCAGTGAAGAAACTGGAGACTCAGAGAGAACCGCACCAAGTTCAACTTGATCGGTTTGTTCAATTTGAAAGTCGTAGCTGGGTAAAGTCACCACTCCCCAAGCTGCGACTGTACGGTTTCGACCAATAGAAACAGAAATCGTGCCGGGGACAGTCGGGCTAACCTCTTCAGGCAGATCGTTGAATTTCACCGGAAAGGTTGGCTTGCGTTTGACTTCAATCAGGCAAAGATCGCGCCGTTTGTCGGTTGCGATCACTCGGTAGGGGCACTGCTGGCCGTCAGAGAAAATGCATCGCCCGTTGCGATCAACAAGGCTGTTCTTGGAAACGATCAGGCCGTCAGTGCTCACCACCGTTCCCAAAACGGAACATCCATGTTGGCCAACGATTTGAGTGACAGATTTCTCCAGCGAGGCGGCCAACGTTTCGAATGCCTCGTGCACTTCTGGAGCCTGCTTCCCAGTTTGCTCTCGAGCAACGGTGTTTTTCTGGGACGTGTTTGGCGAGGCGTCGCCTTTTGGCCTGTGAGTCTGCTCGCGAACGGAAAGCGCGATAGTTTTGCTAGGTACTTCGCCCTGCTGATAGCGATATGATCTTTTTGGGGCGACCGGTTTTCGAGACGATCGTTTTTTGGGGATTTGTTTGCCGCGAATGCTCTTCTTGCCGGTAATTTTTCGCTTGCCTGTTCCGGGTACAAGGACTGTTCTGGGGGCATCAGATTCCGATTGGCCTTCATGCAGGTCTACGTCCCAGATTCGGCCATCGTTGAAAGGCGATGATTGTGCTGACGCAATGTCTGATGCTGATCCGGTGAACAATAGCGCTGCAATCAACGTGATCGCCCAGCGAGCAAGTTTTTGGCGGAGGGACGAATTAAATAGATTCGAGTGCAAGGTTATCTATCAGCGTCGTGGAACAGGATGGCTTGGATAAGCAGTGACTAGCCAGTTATTAGGAGGGACCTCCATTTTACACTACTTAACTCTACTTGATCCAAGGATCACCGGGATTTCCAAAATTTGTCCGGAGCGAAGCAGGCTTACTGAAACTTTGCTCGCAGGTTGGAACCGTTGCAGCTGTGACAGAAGTTCTTGATAATTGGAGATTTTTTGCGAATTTATTGCGGTTATGACATCTTCGGCGGCCATTCCAGCCCTATCGGCCGGCGAGCCCCGGTGAACATGCCGGATCCGCAAGAAGCCGCTGTCGGATTCGGTGGAAACGCCCAAGTAGCCGTAGGCTGCTGGTTTGAGCTCCTCAGACTCGGTAGCGGAAGCGGATTGTTGAGTTGTTGTGGCAGGTTGAGGCATGTCGGCGACACTTTGGTCGATCGACAGTGAAATATGTTTCCAGTTCTCAACGAATCTTTCGGATGGAATATACAGGTTCTTATTAATATCCAATTTTACGCTGCTGTTGATAGCAATCACGCTGCCGTCCAGATTTAGAAGCGGGCCACCTGAATCACCGCCCATAATTGTGCAGTCAGTGACTATTTTTCTGTTGCCCTGCCTTTCGAGAATGCGCCCCAATCGCCCCGATGCAGCCTGTCCTCGCGGAAAAGAAAGTGGGTATCCCATTGCTACGCACCAAGTTCCCGTGACGGCCGTCGCGGATTCGGACACTTTCAGGTAAGGGTAAGGGCCGGGAGAGAGCAACCGGATGGCACCGGTGTCGGTGACGTAATTTGATCCAAGAGTTATCCCCTGAATCACACGTCCATCGGAGAACAAAACGTTGACGATCCGATTGGCCTTCAGGGAGACGTGAGAAGCCGTCAGGACGATTCCGTCGGAACTTACGACCACGCCGCTGCCGGTGCCGTCGATCGCGACGACTGCAGGACTCGCTTCCTGAATCACGTGACGAACTTTTTCCTGCAACTTGATCAACTGGTCCAATCCCTGATCGTCGCCGACGGGCATCTGTGCGACGGTCGTTGATGCCAGCGCAACGGCAACGGCAACGAGACAGCAGACTGTCAGCCATAGATAGCGCAGTAAAGTGCCAAGTTGAAAGTAGGGGGGATTTGGGAAACACATGTCGCCAGCATCATATTCACGAAGCGAAAAAATGGAAGGAATTTTCAACCTCCAAGACGAGTTTCGCGTCTAGCGAAAACCACTGATCCTCAGACGCAGTACCTTACGAAAAAACAAAGCTGCCGGTAAAATTTCGATCCCGAGGCCAGATCTGTTTCTAAGACACGACGAAAAATCTGGCTATCGGTCCCTCACACGCTGTATTGGTTTTGGTCTGTTTGCCAACGCAAATTTCAGCATTATCCAATCGATCCGATTCTCAAAATAAATACCTGCATGACTGACACTTCTGCATCGGCTGCTTGGCGACTGCAATATCCTTTCGAATCACGCTTCATCGATGTCGGCGGGGCCAAAATGCACTACGTCGATCAAGGATCTCACGAAAGTGATGTCATTCTGATGATGCACGGTAACCCGACTTGGTCGTTTTACTGGCGGCACCTTGTCAGCGGGCTTTCGCAAGAATATCGAACCATCGCCGTTGATCACATCGGTTGTGGAATGAGCGAAAAACCGGCTGACCATAACTACTGCCTTCAACAACATATTGATAATGCCTGCGAGTTGATTGAAAGACTGGATTTGAAAGACGTCACATTAATGGCGCACGATTGGGGCGGCGCAATCGGAATGGGGACGCTGCTGAAAATGAAGGAACGTTTTTCCAGAATTGTATTGTTCAATACGGCTGCATTTCCTCCGCCCTACATACCGTTTCGCATTAGTGTATGCCGCTGGCCGATTGTGGGAAAGATCGCGCTGCAGGGATTCAACTTGTTCGCTAGAGCCGCGATTACGATGGCCACCGAGCAACCCGAGGGCCTCGATCCGGCAACGGTCGATGGCTTGTTGGCTCCATACGACAATTGGAACAATCGCATCGCGACCTATAAGTTTGTCAAAGACATTCCGCTTAGTCAGTCGCATCCGACTTGGCCTGTCTTGGAAGAAATCGAAGCAGGACTGAGCAGTCTCAAGGATTGGCCGATTCAGTTGATTTGGGGCATGAAGGATTGGTGCTTTCGACCAGAATGCCTTACGCGTCTGCAATCGCATTGGCCCAACGCCGACGTAACCCAGTTTGAAGACGGCGGTCACTATATCGTCGAAGACAAACGTAACGAGATCACGCCTTTGGTCAGATCATTTTTGAAAAACAATCCGGTGTCGCGATGACGGACAACCCTGCTTCGGAAAATGGTTTGCAGTACACTGCCGGACAACTGGCATCTTGGGTCTGCCAGTTGGAGGTGACGGCGCCGAAGCCCGGCAATGTTCATCGTGGGGCAGATTTTGAAGATGTAAATCTTGGCGATTTTCTCTCCAGCGGTATTGCGCTGGGAAGCGCGATCGATGCTCAACCAGTAAACGGTGGAACCGGTACGATGATTTTGTCCGCGATTGAGCGTACCAATCTGGTGACCAAGACGAATACGAACCTTGGGATCGTTTTGTTGATTTGCCCTATGGCAAAGTTAGTCCAACGTGCCGAACGCATTTCCCCCAAGGCTATCGCAGCAGAGATTGAAGCCATTG
The DNA here is from genome assembly GCA_964439245.1 of uncultured Pirellulaceae bacterium. Taxonomy (GTDB): domain Bacteria; phylum Planctomycetota; class Planctomycetia; order Pirellulales; family Pirellulaceae; genus Mariniblastus. Next base: position 10,273 of record CAYTPS010000017.1, read on the forward strand.
TTGGAAGTGAGAGCGAGGCTGTGTACCAAGCGATCAACAAGGCAAACGCGGGTGGTTTGGCTGCCGTGGACGAACACGATGTAAACGACGTGGGCTCGGCGCCAGAGAGAATCATTGACGCGATGAAGATGTCTTGTGAGCGCGATATGGTTGCCAAACAATATTGCTGCGGCTTTACAGATGTAATCGAATTCGTGTTGCCCGCGATTGAAGAGGGTGTGCAGCGGTTTGGGAAAATCTATCCGGGGATCGTTTGGGCGCACGTAAAAACGATGGCCCAGTTTCCCGATAGCCTAATCAGCCGAAAGCTTGGAGATGCAGCTGCCAAAAAATCGGCCGCCATCGCTGCCCAGTGCCTTGAACAATTGACCGACGCAGACGACGATGATTTTTGGCGATCTGTTGGTGATCTTGATTTTTGGTTGCGAAGCGACGGTCATCGCAGGAATCCGGGTACCACGGCCGATCTGATTTCGGCCGCATTGTACGTCGGGTTGGCAAACAACAGCATTGAGATGCCGCTATGTTAGTGGTTCACAAATACTTGACGGTAGCCTGATCATTTTTTAACAGGAGTTCTTTTGATGCCGTCTTTAAATGACCCCACTTATTGCGTTTCACTTGAAAAAGACAATCTTGTTTTCAGTGCCGCACACTTCATTACGTTTAATGGTGACGTATGTGAACAGTTGCACGGGCATAACTACCGAGTCAAATGCAAAGTGTTTGGGCCACTGGATGAAAATGGCTACGTGATCGATTTCATTGCGGTGCGGGATACGTTGATGGAGATCATTGCGACGCTTGATCATCGTATGTTGCTTCCTACCAAGCACCCAATGATCAAGGTTGTTTCAGAAGGCGAGGAAGTCTTGGTGCGTTTTCAAAAGAAGCGTTGGGTGTTTCCGGCTGAGGATTGCGTCTTGTTGGAAATTGCCAATACGACAGCGGAGCTGTTGGCCAACTACATTGGCCGTGTTCTGATTGAGCGACTCAAAGAATAAGTCTCCACCGATATCCCGCGGGTTGAAGTGGCCGTCGACGAGAACCGCGGCCAGTGGGCTATAGTGACTTTACCTTGGTAGGCCCCACGTTTCGCGGTATTGGATTGTTTGCCGGTTCTAACGATTGTCCGGCAAATGCTGACATATGACGGTAAAGCGGCAACTGTTTGCCCTTCAATCCGCCAGCTCTAGCGCGGGCTGGTAAGGCGTGACCTAGGTTTTAGGACCCAATAGCCCAGATATGCATCGGTGTATCGGTCGCCCCCCCTTCTGGTTCCATATAAAAACATCATGATCGTCAAAGCCAACTCTAATCTATTCGCCGCCCAGGATTCCGCTGTTCAAACGGTGAAGACATTGCATCTCATCAACGGGGAACATTTTTCAGGAGCCGAACGAGTTCAGGATTTGCTTGCTCTAGCGCTTCCAGAATTTGGATACGAGGTTGGGTTCGCTTGCCTCAAGCCAGATAAGTTTCCCGAGGTCCGAAATTCGGAGAGTGAGCTCCATGAGTTGACGATGAGCTCGCGATTTAGTCTTGGGTGTTTCCGCGATATCGTTGACATCGCTAAGCGTGAGAACTATCAAGTCCTCCACGCTCACACGCCGCGCACGCTGATGATCGGCGCGTTGGCCTCTCGAAAACTGAAGGTCCCACTGGTGTACCACGTTCACAGTCCGGTTGGACGCGACAGCTGCCGGGGCTTGATGAATCGACTCAACGGAGCAATCGAAAAGCTCAGCCTTCGTCAAGTCAGTAAAATGATCTGTGTATCAAGCAGCTTGGGCCAGTACATGGCTGAGCTCGGACACGCTCCAGAGAAATTGGCTGTGGTGCCTAACGGCGTAGAATTGGTCGACGATTTGGTACTCCCAGCAGTGCCCAAGGGCACTTGGACGATCGGCTGCATGGCGTTGTACCGACCACGTAAGGGGACGGAGGTGCTGTTGGAAGCCCTGAAGATCCTTAAAGACAACAAGTCACCTGTGCGTCTGCGAGCTGTCGGTCCATTCCAAACTGAAGCCTATCAAGAAGAGGTTTTGGCCAAAGTTGAAGAGCTTGGTGTTGGCGACATGATGGAGTGGACAGGTTTTCAAACTGATGTCAACGAGCAACTTGCAGCGATGGATGTCTTCGTCTTACCAAGCCTCTACGGTGAAGGCCTGCCAATGGTTGTCCTTGAAGCGATGGCCAATGCGGTTCCAGTGGTCGCCAGTAACGTCGAGGGAATCCCTGAAGCGGTAAGAGATGGCGTTGACGGAATGATCTTTGAAGCTGGTGATGCCGAGGACCTTGCCAATAAACTTTCTTCTTTGGTTGGCAATGAACAACTGTGGGAATCAATGAGTCGTTCGGCGCTTGAACGTCAACGGACGAAGCTGTCAAACCGCAGCATGGCTCAGGGCGTCGCAACGGTTTACGACGGATTACTGAAATAGCAGACCGGTAACGTCCACTCTAAGCCGCGCGGCGATGCTGAGCCGGCAGTTGCGCTGGTGCCGTTGGAAAAGATAGTGTCGCCGGTAGACGAAGCTGAGTTTGCGTAATGAATTCGGCCAGATCGACCAATTTTTCGCCGTAGTCTTCAAAACGGTATCTTTCAGAGACGCGCTCTTTTGACTTTTGCCTGATTCCAGCTGCGATCTCAGGTTGGTTGGCCAACAGGTTAATCACATTTGCCGCTTGTTCGTAGTTCGCGTATGGCACGATAAAGCCTGCTCCGTTATCGAGCGCTTCGGAGGCGCCGCCGGAGTCAGCGAATGTGATGACAGGAAGTGATGAAGCCATCGCTTCGTGGATGACGCATGGAAACGGATCGACGCGCGAAGACATCATGAACGCGTCGGCGCCAACAAAGTAGGGTTCAACATTGTTACGCGGGCCGATGAAATGCACGTGGTCTCGTGCGGGCGTTTTTTCAAGATCAAGTTGAACATAGTGGTAAGGTGAATGCGTCCAACGCGCCCCCTCGCCGACCCAGACGAAATGGACTGGGGTATTCGATTGGTTGCTGGAAACGACGCGGCGAGCAATGTTCACGTAGTGATCGATGCCTTTGCGTAAGTCCAGGGAACCACAGCCCAACACGATGAATGAATCTTCCGGCAGATGCAGTTCTTTGCGGATCTGCGAATAGGCCACTTCACGAGTGATACCTGTTCCAAATGTTGGGTCCAACAGTCCTTGAGGAAGGACGATTGATTTCGATTTTGGAATCGGGGTTTTCTCGTTGGCCGCTTCCTGAACTGCGTTGACTGGGAAAACGACTTTTTGTGCTGTCTCGTAAACGCCTTGGTAGTCTTCCTCTGAGTATGAAGATGGCAGTTCGTGGACCAACATCATGACGGGGATGCCGAGTTCTGCGATCTCTTTTGCGATATAGCGCGATTCCATGCTGTTGCAGATCGCCAGCATAGGTACGTTATTCTTCTCTCGCGCAACTACTTTTGCGATTCGTTTTTTCAGCTCGGGGGAACTTTCCTTGGGGAGATTCAAGCAGTCGACGGTCGAGTGCATCTCAAATTCATTGCACAGGTCGCCGCCGGATTGCAGGACTGTTTCGCACTGAATGTCGCAAGTGGCGGTAAAGTGTTTGAGAATATTAAGTATGATTTTCGGGGCGCCGGTTCGTGTCGCTTCGTGAGAAACAAACAAGACTCGCCGTTGAGGTGGTGCTTGAGGGGCGCGGTTCTTTTTTGAACGTCGAAACAGTCTCATTAGGAGAGCTACTTTATTGAGGAGTGAATTTGGGGGAGGTTAACAGGCGCGGCGCGGTGAGGGAATATCAACCAAATTTTCTTGCTAGCGACAGGGTTTAGCGACAGGGTTAGATGCATTCGACACCGCTGTCACGCACTTTTCGAGAACAGATGCTGGAACTGCAAACTGTTAGCGTCCGCTTCGGCAACCGAGCTATCATGGGCGATGCGACCGTCTTGCATCACGATTACGCGATCAGCAAGCTCCAGTGATGAGCGGCGATGCGTGATGATGATTGTCGTTCTAGATTTGATGAACTCGGCGAGATCACCGTGAATTAATGTTTCAGTTTGGCCATCGATTTGACTGGTCGCTTCGTCCAAGATAAAGATGTTTGGATCCGCTACGATTGCTCTGGCCAATGCGACGCGCTGGCGTTGTCCGGCAGATAATTGGTTGCCGTCGTCTCCCATAATCGTCTGATATCCGTCTTCAAATTTGTCGACGAAATCCCCCAATCTAGCGATGTTGGCTGCCGCCAAAATTTCTTCATCGGTGGCGTTGCGCCGTCCATAGGCGATATTTTCCCAGATTGTTCCCTGAAACAGGTGCGAGTCTTGAGTGACCCACGCGATCTGACGCCGAATCTTTCGAGGGTTGACCTCCTTTAAATTGACGCCATCGATTTTGATGGTGCCCCGGTTGGGATCGTAGAACCGCGCTAAGAGATTTACCAGCGTCGTTTTACCCGAACCGTTGCCACCGACGATGGCTACCGTTTGACCGTAAGGAATCGTTAGAGAGAGTCTGCGTAAAACAGGCTGACGAGGTTTATAGCAAAACACCACATCGTCAAATTCGATGCTTTGCTGATGCTCGGGCATCGGCTTCGGTGGCCGCGGATAAGTGATTCGTGGTGGAATGTCGTAGGTTCTGAACAGGTTGTCACATGCGGCGCCCCCACGCACAAGAACGTTGACGACTTCGGTCATCTTGCGAACTGGATCGCTGGCACCGGCCAATAACGCATAAAACAAAATTAGCTGGTTTGGCTTGAGCGGCGTATCCGTGATTCGGAGCCAATCGCCAAACAAGTGAGTTTGGTTGTTCAACACCAGCCAAGCTCCCGCTAAAAGCGCAATTGAAATCGAGATAATGCCCAACACCTCGGTGATGGGACGCAACAGTGAATCATACAGCGAAATCCGCAGTGACATGTTGTACAGGAGGTCCGCGCATGCCTTGAAACGCCGACGTTCGGTACGTTCGCGGTTGAAAATCCGGACGGTCTTGACGCCTGAAAACGTTTCAATCAGAGACTGAAAAACGGACGACATTCCCTTCATTTCAGACTGAGTCGAATTCTTCATGCGTCGGGAGACGAGATTCACTAACAGTGTACCGGCGGGCACCATAATCAGCGAAATGAGAAGCAAGGGTACGCTGATCCAGGCAGCACAGACCAAACAAGTAATCATCTTCAGTGGCTCGCGAATGCATTTGCCATAGAACATCATCAATCCACCATTGACCATCATCATGTTGTGGGCCAAGTGTGTGATGATATTGGATGTGCCTATTCCGTCGATTTTCTTCTGATCGAGCTCGAGTGCTTTGCGATAATAGATCCGCCGCATATCCATGACGGTCTTGCTGGCGACGCGCGCTGTCAGCCAGGAAGAGGCAACCAAGAAGAAGCCTTTCAAAACGGACACAACCAGGAGGAATCCAATCGCCCACGAAAGCGTGCCAAATGCCGTCTCGGGCGCATATCGGTCGATCAGGGGTTTTACGGTGGTCTCAAAATATCCGACCCGTTTGATCTGGCTTTTCAAACCGTCTTGTTTGATGTTCAGCTTCAGCGCAAACCGAGATGCTTCATCTGAATCAGTTGCGTTGTCAATCGAATTTTGCAGACTTGCGACCTGGGAATTGAGGTCGGCAATGCTCTCATGGCCAGAGCGAATTTCGCCCTCGACCCATGTGACTGCAGTTTCATCTTGCAGTACGACCACCACAATTGGATAGATCGTGGTGATACTCATGCTCCACAGCAACGAGATCATAACCGCGCAGACAATAGCACCAGCGATTGACCATTTGTAGCGTAGCGAGAGCCAGACTGCGTGGAAAAACGGTTTCATTCAATAATCTGTTGAGTAGGCGGACCGGACGCGCCCCTTCTAGCGCCTCTAGGTGGGGCGGGAGTTTGGAGATTTGCGGCATTTGCGTCAAGTACAATCCACTGACGGTACGTAAGGGCCCTGAACAGGTTGCGTTTACAAACCCGACGGCCGATTTGCCAAGGCCAAAGTGCTACCGCCGTTGCTGGCATAAACGTATAATCTGAACCTAAAACCGATTTCAGAGAGTGGACCACTTATGTTCAAGCAACCCTTCAACCTGATGCAATGGATCGAGGAGAATCGCGATTCGCTCAAGCCACCGATCGGCAACAAATGTGTCTACACTGAAGCCGATGACATGATCGTAATGGTCGTTGGTGGTCCCAACGCTCGTCGTGACTTTCACTACAACGAGGGCGAGGAACTGTTCTACCAAGTTGAGGGCTCGATTACTCTCAAAGTGGTTGTCGACGAAAAGATCCAAGATGTCGTCATCAAAGAGGGCGATATGTTTTTGCTACCTGCCAAGACGCTTCATTCTCCTCGCCGCCCTGCTGATACGATTGGCATGGTCGTCGAGACCAGTCGTAAGGAAGGCCAGAAAGATGGCTGCGTATGGTTTTGTGAAAATTGCGATTCGCGTGTTCACGAGGCCTATTTCGAGTTAAGTGAGCCCAAGGAAATTGTGACCAAACTCGCAGCAATCACAAAGCAGTTCAACGATTCTGAGGAGATGCGGACCTGCAAAAACTGCCAGACAGTCCTCGAGATCTAAGTGTTCAGAATTTGGAACACTAAAGCACTAATCTTCGCTAATCGACACTAATTTTCGGCCGTTGGAACGCATTGGCCATGCGATTTTTTGATTAGTTAGTGAAGGTTGAAGTCAATTTGTGTTCCACTCCTTAGCATTATTGATCAACCGGTAACGCTTCGGCCGTTGGCTCAGCCATCGCTTCAGAAGAGGTAGATTTTGTTACGCGAATGTTGCCGTGACGATTGGTTAGTTGCAGTAATTGGCTGGATGAGGTGTCACTATCAAATTCAGATTTGGCGTCGCCGTGTTCGACGCTCATCGTCACATTAGGCGTCGACGATTGAGTAAGCTGGACGTAGATATCGCTGTGTTTATTCTCGATCGCTACGTTTTCGAAGGCGCTGTTTTGGAGGTCTAAGTCGACGCTTCCATGACCGGAAGTGATTTGCACCGTTTTGCCTGACGTTTGAATCTTGGTCTGGCCATGTTGGTTTTCGGCCACAACATTGCCAGCAATGTTCTTTCCTGTAAGATCCCCATGAGAATTGGCCAGTCTGGCATTGCCGCTTATGTTGGCGGCCTTGAGTGCACAGTGGCGACCTGAAAAATTCAATTCGCCCGCGACGGTATCGACGTTGACCGTTCCGTGAGCATGATCGATTGCTACTGATCCCGTCGCACTAAGAATATCAGCGCCGCCGTGGCGGGCCGTAATCGTGGCCGCCGCAATCGTTTCGGCAACTAAGTTGCCGTGTGCATTTTCAATGGTCAAATTACCGGTGACTTGAGCAACGTTGACGTTGCCGTGAGCATTGTCGATCGAAACTTCTTCGCCAATCTCCGTTGCGCGGACATTGCCGTGTTGGTTGTTGATGCTGACAGCAACTGATTTAGGAAGCGCAATCGTCAGGTTGGATTCGACTCCGTTGAGTCCAACAGTGTCGGCAGGCATTTCGAGTCGCCACGTTTGAGTATCCCCGGCTGTTTCGACATTGAGTTTTAGTTCCCCAATAAAGTGGTCGGCCTGTTCCTGAACGTCAGCCCATACCTTTCCGTCCCAGGTCCAGCCAGTTTCTCCACTGGCGGTCTGGACGACGACATCCCCAAATTGGTTGAAGATGCGTACTTGTTTTACCTCGGCTCCAATGGTGCCTTGTTGTGACGCTTGGGCAGTCTGGCCAGTGTAATTAAAACCGCTGAAAGAGAATTCACAGCCAGCAAAAGTTGGCAATCCGCAGGCGACCATCGCCAAGGCCAAGAGGACATTCATCGAAAAGGGGGAACAGGAACCGCGCAGCATTTCTCTTCTCCTTGAAAACGAATCGTAACAACCATCGTACCCGAGATTATTCAGATCGGTTTCAAATCATCTGAAAAGAGTAAGAACTGCTTTTTCGTGGGGAAGTTCAGCGAGGGGCTATGGCTTTACTGTTGAACTTCCTCTGACAGACTCCATCAATTCGCCGATTGCTGATTTCATCGTAGGATAGACCGTCTCGTGATACAGCGAGTCCGCCGGAAGACTTTGAACTAATCTTCGATGGGCAATGCCCAAATTGTAGTACGGGATTCCTGGAAACAGATGGTGCAACGCGTGGTACCGCAGCCCAAGCGGACATATCAATTCGGTCAACCAGCCTCCGGTGATGTTTGTTGAATCCAAAAACTGATCAAGATGCGAGATCGTCGAACCGTCACTGGTGTAGCGATGTGCTGCAAGAGTCCTTATGTGATTCATCGCCAAAATAAAGACTGCCAGTAAGTATATCTTTGGCAAACGTTCGATCGGCATCGTACCAATAATTACCAAGCCAAACATCACGTAGACACGAAAGGTGGTAAGCAGTTCCCAAAAAGTATCTTCGGCAGACTGTAGTTCGGGTCGTTTATGGTTTTCAAATTGAAAGTTGATCACCAGCGACGTCGCGTGCAGAAGGGTCCACCTTCTCAGGCCGGAATGACAAAACGAAATGGGAGTCCAAACGAGGTATCGGAATACAACCAACAGCGGTTGGAAGAAAATTTGCGTCAGGAAAATGAGCACGCCGCCCATCGTGCCACTGGCTAACGGTAAGTACTCGCCATCTTGCTCGGTCCCATAATGCCGAGTGCTGTGGTGATGCAGGTGGCTTTGATAGGTGAATGACGGCACCATCATTGGAACACCGGCGAAAAAGTTCCAGAAACGACGAAAGAACTTCATCTCGCCACTAGGAAGATGGACAATCTCATGAATGAACATTGACGCCCGATAGATCAGAATCACAGCCCCAAAGAAGCACGCCCATGAGGTAACCGACGAGATCGGCATCGCCAAATAGAAGCTTGCCAATACGTATGCGGCAGTGGCCGAAATTAAAAAATCCAACCAGTAAATGAACGGATTGACCGCGAAGAATTCTTGACAGATCGCGCGAGCCGACTGGTAAAATGCGCGGTGGTTGTCTGCGTTGGCGGCGGCTTGTTTTCGTCCTGCGGCCGATCCGTTTCCCATCAATTGATTCATGGCTGACCTCTCATAGTCTTGAACAACGTCCATGCATGAAGCTAATATCTCATCATTATTTTAGTCGGGAGTCTCACCAATTCCTTACGTTTTTTTCTTCGGATATCGCGATGGTCGCTGTTTATAGCGTACCGCTGATTTTGTTCACATGTTTCAGTTGATCGCTGGAAAATTTTGCCTAGACGTGAGGTCTGCGCAGCAATCATGTGTCGGAACTATGGTGTGCGCGGTACAGCATTTGTGACGGAGTCTCCGCCGCTTCGAGAGATCGACGGCCAAAATATGGCAATATTTGCGCGCGGGTGCCGAATGGTATTATGAAGGTCCGAAATCTTGCTTAAAAAAAGCTATACTTGATCCAGCGCTTTTGGTTTTTGGATTCGCTCGCAACAGGACAGGAAACTCTTTCAATGAATATTGCTGATACGGCACAAGTGAATAACGCGCGCTCAATCTGCAGAAGATTCGTCTCCGGCATTCTTTGCCTGATGATTGCAGGTTGTACGGGTTTTGTCGGATGGATGCCGAATAGTGCTTGGGCGCAAACCGAAGAACTTGCAGCGCAGAGGAAAGCCGAAACGGATCGGTTTTTCGAAGACGCTCATGAAGCGCTTGATTCGGCGCTTGAGTTTTTTGATGACAAAGACAAGTTGCCTGCCGAGCAAGATCTCAGGATTTATGACTTTATGAGTGCGACGAAAGAATCGCACGAGAGAAAGATCGAGGGTTACCTTGACGCGGCTGCAGAAGCGTTGGGGCTTTCCAGTATCTCCGACCGGCGGATCCGAATCGCCGATTTAAGAAAGAAGATGGCGACTGCCCGCAAGAACATCACGCTCTACCAACGTAAAAAGATTTCGGCACCTGAAAAAACGTACAACCCTCTCTCGGTGACGAAATCAGGATACGAAAAGAAAATTGAATCTGCCAAATCAAGTATCGAGGGGCTGGAGTTAAGTATTGCTGAGGAGAAGGCGGCATTGGTGGCGGAACTGAAGCGCATCGGTATGGATCTCGACGAAGAGAAGATCGATTTGTTACTTGAGTCCATCACGGGGGACGAATTTGTGCGGGTTTCGATCATCTTCGATAACGCCAAGGCATTTGCTTTGGAGTTGGAGCAGTTGACGGAGAAGACCGGTGAGGATTTAGAGGCGGCTAAAAAGTACTACGGCGTCTATTTGATGCTGTTGAAAACAGTTGACCGCCTGCAAAATAAATTCGTGGAGAACGTCGATGCAGTCTATTATCCAAAATTAAACGAGTTTGCTGAAGCAGCGCAACAAAATATCGCCCATGCAGAGAAATCGATTGAGGCGGGAGGCAACGTGGAAGTGTTGAACAACAATATTTTCAGCAACCAGACCGCCTTCGAAGCGACTCAGTTGTACAAGCAAGTGTTGTCGCAACAAAAGCATGAGATGATGATGGCGAATCTTGAGTGTCGCAAAAATATTCTCACCGCTGCAAACACCTATAAGACCGTTTCGCTGTCCAAAGATCTAGCGAACCTACTTTCAACCAGTCGTCGCGCTTTCGATTCGATTGCCAATTTGACCGTTCCAGATTTGCGTCCCTTTGAGAACGCGAAAATGCGCGAGGCGTTTGGTAAAATCACTCGTGAGCTGCGAAAGTAGGCCGAACAGATGGTAGATTTAATTGCAGGGATCTTGATGCCTGTGTTTCTGCTGCTTCAGCTGATTTGCGTTGGCATTCTCAATGCCATAGCGAGTTGCTTTCATTACCTGTTTGCCAAAAATGAAAGTGCCGAAATCGAGTCTGATGAGAGTGCCGAGCAAAAGTCTCTGTTGCCTTACCCAACGAATCGCCAACGAATCGGTGGCAAGTGTTTGCCTGTTCGTTGCTGACGAGTCTTTTGTTGGCTTGTGTTGCGGGGGCGGCGTGGTGGCAATTTTGGGACAGCCAGAGTGGCGGATTTTGGTTTGGCGTGATTGTTTTCGGTGGTGGATTACTCGCGGCGTGGAGTGCGTCGGCCGGCACTCCAATGTCGATGTAATTAGTTGATAAGCTGTTTTGCTTTTGGAATTGGTGAGATTCGGATGAATGTTCGCTGGCATGTCTATTTCTCAGGCCGAGTTCAGGGCGTTGGGTTTCGCTACACTTGTGTCCAACAAGCGCGAGGTCATGCAGTGACGGGGTGGGTAAAGATCTTGAAAATGGCAGTGTCGAGATGATTGTCGAGGGAGAGTCGACCGAACTAGAGGCGTACCTTGAAAGCATCGCCGAAAACACGTACGGCTCTGTGGTAGACACTCAAAAGACCAAGTCGGCGGCGACCGGTGAGTTTTCAACCATGTCGGTGGTTCACTGATTTACGCGGTGCGATAAATCTCGAAACGGGTTAGAATTAACCAATGCCCTCTACCATTACCAAATTTGACTCGAAAACCCGACCGCGCGTGTTCCTTCTCAGTTCGGTCGATCATCGCCCGCATCTATCGGACGAGATAGCCACATTGCGGAAGGTGATCAAGCAGCACGTCGAGATCGTTGGTGAGGATTCGGACTTCTCAGATTCGATTTGTACTACGGAAACCGATTTTGCCATCGTACTCGGTGGTGATGGTTCGATTCTTCGCGCGGCCAAACTGCTGGGGGACAACCAGATACCTGTTCTCGGCGTGAACCTTGGTAAACTGGGATTTCTGGCCGACATTCGACCGGAGGCGCTTTCGGCGGCGCTCCAGGCGATCGCTCAGAACAAATATAAGTACATCGATCATTTGATGCTGAACCTGCAGGTCTTTAAGGACCAGAAGAAAGTCAGCGAAAATGTCGGACTCAACGAAGTGGCTATCTTGGGAGGTCCTCCCTTCAACATTCAAATGATCGACCTGTACGTCGATGGGCAACTGGCTACCTCGTATAATTGTGACGGGCTGATTATCAGCACGCCGGTGGGGTCGACGGCCCATAATCTCTCTGCAGGTGGTCCGATCCTTCGAAAAGATCTGCAAGCATTCGTGATATCACCGATTAGCCCACATACATTGAGCGTGCGTCCGGTGGTCGATTCTGCAGACCGTGTCTACGAATTCGTTGTCAATCGTCCCAATGAATCCACTTCGGTAGTTCTCGATGGCCAAACCATCACTCGTTTAGAGTCCACCGACCGCATTCGGGTGGTCCGAGACAAATCGGTCTTTCAATTGATCGAGGTTACGGACAATAATTACTATCGCACTCTCCGGGAGAAGCTTGGCTGGAACGGCGAGTTCAAAAAATAACGTGATGGCATGCGGATGTGCCCTGCCCTATTTTCACATTTTTCGTAAGGAAGCGAATTAGTGATCGTTCCATTTATTCTTAAACGCAGCGGAATTACCTGCGTGGAAAACCGCTCGGCGATTTTCTTTTTCGCTGTTGCTCAGCTGATTGCCCTAGCGGCGTCTTCTGTCGGACTTGCCCAGCATACGGGCGAACCTGCCGGTGACTTTGGGGCAAGAGTCAGTGCTGCCACCGATCGTATCGCTGATTCTTTTGGAGCGCGCTCGACCTATGATTTGCGGTATCGCCTTGAGGAGGGCCAGTCGCTTTCTTGGAAAGTCGAACACGTCACGACCACGAAAACGCAGATCAGCGGCACCACCGAGGAGGCGTCGGCACGTGTCGAAACGCTGAGTACATGGAATGTGACTGATGTAAACAAAAGCAATGGTCAGATGGTCTTTACCAATACGATCGACGCAGTCAAATCATGGAAAAAGGTGGGCGACGAAGAGCCCGCGACGTACGATAGTCGTACATCTGTGAAAGTTCCCGATGAGTACGCGAGCCTTGCCGAGACGCTTGGCGAGCAACGGTCACGAATTACGATCGAACCCAACGGAGAAATTCTCGACCGCCAATCGGAATATGCTTCCACTGATTTTTCGACCGGTGATGTGACCGTTCCGTTGCCTAAAGAGCCAATCGCGATCAAGCATCGCTGGAACGTGCCATTGAATTTCCAATCGTCAAATGAAAACGGCGCAAACGTAAATCTGAAAGCGCGGCGTTGCTATGAGTTTCGGAAGGTAAAAGACGGAAAGGCCTACATTTCGTTTCGAACAGAAGTCCTTACGCCGATCAAAAGTCACACCGTTCGGTCCAAGATCCTGCAGAAGATGATCAAAGGCATGATTGTCTGGGATATTGCCAAGGGTCTGCCTGTGCAGAAGCACGTTCATTGGGATGAGAAAGTTCAGGCCTATAACGGCGCCGACAGTTTTCTGAAGTACGTTGGCCGCATGACCGTCAAATTAGTGGATTCGCAAGAATTAGCCGAGGTCGAGGCTGTTAAACGCGAAAGGAGTTTTGTTTCGCTTCAGCCACTGAAGATTGCCACTGTGAAATTAAGGTTGCGGAACGAACGTCCTGAATTGCGTCGATAATCGTCGGCCGAACAAAAGATCCGGTGACTTTGGCGACATGGACTGGCCTGCCAGCAGTCGGGGATTGATCTTGGTCCGGTCACTGGTTCTGTCGTAGAATTACCTATCTTGCCTTGGTTGAGATCGTTCAGCCGCGGCCACGCGAAATTGCAAGGAAGCATTTACTCGCTAGTTAAAAGTATGAAAAATCTCTATCGAGCGTTACGGATGACGCTCAAGTATCGCTGGTCCTTGATCGGATCGTTTATTTGCTGTCTGTTTGTCGCTGTCTTGTGGGGCGGCAACCTTGGGGCGGTCTATCCGTTCGTCGAAATTGTGCTGAAGGGCGATACGCTGCACGAGTGGATCGACAAGCAAGATGAGGCGACGCTCTCGGCGATTGCCACCATCGAGGGCGAAATTAAAACGCTCACCGCCAATGGGCTGAACGAAGAAAACAAAAGAGCCCTTGCGCGACTAGATTCGAATCTTGGCACCGAGCAGGACAAGCAGTGGTGGAACGAAACGTTGCGGCCCTACATAGAGAATTGGGCACCTAAGACTGCTTTCCAGACACTTGCTTGGTTGATGGGAATGATGTTCATTGGAACGGTTCTGCGAGGAATCTTTCTGATGGGAAACATGGTTTTGGTCGCGCGGGTCGGACAGCGAACCGTTCTGGATCTACAGAATGATGTGTTCCGCAACGTTCTGAAAATGGAGACTTCCGAAATGGAAGTCAAAGGAACGGGCGACTTGATCAGCAGGATTCGCGGTGAGACGTCAGTCGTTGGCCAAGCGATTTCTGTTCTATTTGGCAAAACGATTCGCGAACCGATGAAACTGGCGGCGTGTTTGATTGGTGCGGCTTGTGTCAACTGGCGGCTGCTGATCCTGTCGTGTTTGATTTGCCCGTTCGCGGGCTATCTGATGATTTGGCTGGCCAAAGTCATCAAACGTGCCAATAAAAGAGCAATGGAAGAGTCCGCTCGATTACTGGACAGGCTCTATCAGGCGTTGACTTATCAGCGTGTCGTCAAAGCTTTCACCATGGAGGATGGTGAACGGCAGCGTTTCGAGACCGTCGCCAATGACGTCTATCGCAAAG
>CAYTPS010000018.1:0-10794 GCA_964439245.1 uncultured Pirellulaceae bacterium
CGGCTCCTCAAGCCGATCATCTGAAGCAACACAAAATGCTGATTCGGAGCAGGCAGATCAGGACTATGTGGTGCCCGGCATCAACTTCGATCCTCCGCCTGATGATGCCGGTGCCGATGGCTGGCAAACGGAGGAACTATCTTCTGTAGCCTCGTATGGACTGAAACAGATCGCTCTTCACTTTGCCCCCTCAGCCAAAGAGACTGGATCGGCAAAGACGAAGCCATCATTGAGCAAGCTCGTTGCTTCGGACCTCGCGTTTCAACCACTGCGCCCAGCCGAAATCGAAACGACTTTTCAGGACGCCGCCTTTACGATTCGCCAAAACAAAAATGCAGACGATCAAACGGACGAAACAAATACGGGTATTGATGAATTTAGGGCACAGCTCTCAAGCCTGCTTAACTTTGCCACGAACGCTCGCAATGTGAAGACGAAGGTCAAAGTCTTCAAAGTCAATCATCAAGACAACCAACTGGTCACCAGTGCCTACATGCAGACTTGGGGGGATGCCGATGAAGGAACCATTCAATCCAACGCGACGTGGGATTGTGTTTGGGAGATCGGTGCCAAGAACGTCACGCTAAAATCGTTGGACGTGCTTGACTACTTGGAGGTCATCGGAGCGAGCGCAAGCGATGGCGGGCCCATGTTCGCCGATTGCACCGAGGCAACACTCGGCAAGACACCCGGCTTTCGCGATCAACTGCTTCCCGGCATGGATCAGTGGCTGCATACGATCGAGATTCAATACCACATCAACATCGGTGGCTGGGAAGGCGTTTCCATCTCGGACGTCAACGGCGATGGACTGGACGATCTCTATCTCTGTCAACCGGGCGGCCTTCCCAACCGACTGTTCATTCAAAACGAGGACGGTACCTGCCGCGACACGTCGGCCGAATCGGGAACAGATTGGCTCAACCAGTCTCACGGATCTGTCTTTGGTGACATCGATAACGACGGGGATCAGGACCTGGTCGTCGGCGTCCAAGATGGGATTTTGGTCATGAGCAATGATGGCACTGGAAAATTCACGGTCCGTCGTGGCCTGATTCTCCCAGCAGCAGTCCCCTATTCCTTGACACTTGCGGATTACGATCAGGACGGCGATCTCGATCTATTTACCTGCTGCTACGACCGACGATCGGGCGTAAATCGTCATCGCATTTTTGCCAAAGCGATTCCCTACCATGACGCCAACAACGGCGGGCGCAATGTGCTGTTTCGAAACGATGCAACACCGGAGGACGGAAAATGGAGTTTCAGCTACGTCACCAAAGAGGCCGGCCTAGACGAAAACAATCGGCGTTTTAGTTATGCAGCCTCATGGGAGGACTACGACAATGACGGCGATCTGGATCTGTACATAGCCAACGACTTCGGCCGCAACAACCTATTTCGCAACGAGGGTGGCCGCTTCAAAGACGTCGCCAAAGAAGCTGGCGTCGAAGATGTATCGGCCGGCATGTCGGTGACGTGGGGCGATTACAACAACGATGGCTGGATGGACATTTACATCAGCAATATGTTTTCGTCCGCCGGGAACCGCATCGCGTTTCAACGAAAATTCCAGTCAGACGCTGGGGACGAAACCAAAAAACTTTTCCAGCGTCACGCCCGTGGAAACAGTCTGTTCGAAAATGCCAAGGACGGAACTTTCCGAGACGTCAGTGTCGAAGCTGGCGTTACCTTAGGGCGCTGGGCCTGGGGCTCTCGGTTCATCGACATCAACAATGATGGTTGGCAAGATTTGCTGGTCGGCAATGGGTTTCTGACTCAGGGCAAAGCGGATGATTTGTGATCGATGTATTGGCGGCAGGTCGTGTCGCAATCGCCTACTACTGCAGATGCCGATCAAGCTGCAATTGATCACTACCTGTCCGTTTGGGAGCCGCTGAATCAACGTATTCTGACCGGCAGTTCGTTTAGCGGCAATGAGAGGAACTGTTGTTTTCTCAACATGGGTAAACCGGGACAAGGCATTCATCAGTACGCTGATGTTTCTGCATCAAGTGCACTCCATCACTTGGATGACAGCCGGTCTATCGCGGTAACCGACTGGGATCACGATGGTGACTTGGACCTCTGGATCACCAACCGCACCTCACCAAGGATTCGCTTTCTACGAAACGACACTCCAACCCAAAACAGCTATGCCGCGTTCCAACTTGAAGGCCTTCCTGCAGAAAACTGTCCGCGCGATGCGTATGGTGCGCGGGTCGAAGTTACCTTCGCGAACGGGGCCGGAGAAACGGTCAAGCGCTGCCAAACGCTTCACGGAGGCGATAGCTTCCTGAGCCAATCATCCAAGTGGCTCCACTTCGGAATGCAACCCGATGAAACGATTCAAGCCGTCTCGGTTCATTGGCCAGGTTCAAAAAATACGGAATCTTTTTCCGGTGTTACGGCAGGGAAGCGGTGGCGACTGCCCCAGTCGAAAGGCGTTGCGGTCGAAGTACCAGCGCGAAAAAGGGAAAATTCAAGTCTTGAGGCAGGCTCCCTTGCTGGTGTCCCATTGAAGGCAACAGGACGCCTGAGAATCAACTGGCCAAAATCGGTTGGCGATTTGGAGTATCAATCCCTGCAGGGGCAACCGATCACGCGCAAAGCGGTTGCCGATCGACCGACGCTATACATGTGCTGGGCCAGCTGGTGTACCCCGTGCCTGAAAGAGCTTAAAGAGATCTCTCAGACTGATTTAGGAGACGTGGAAATCATTGCTCTGAATATCGAGAAAGCCACTACAGGAGACGGGCCAACAGGTGCGAAGCTGGAGAGCATCTTAGACAAAGCCGGCTTCAACGGGTCCCGCGGGATCGCCACTTTGTCTTTGCTTGGCAAACTAAACCAGACCCACCTCGACGCGATCTACGTCCGGACAGACTTGCCGCTGCCGGTCAGCTTTTTGGTTGATCAAGATGGCTTCTTGCGAGTGGTCTATAAAGGCAAGCTTGAAGTTGAGCAACTGAAGAAGGATCTCCAGACACTTGAGGTCAAGGGCCGCGACTCAATGGCGTTGTCAGTGCCGTTTCCTGGACGATGGTCCGAAGAGCATCTAGATGGAAATCCGATCTCTGTCGCCCGAGTGTATGTACAAGACGGAACCCCGGACGATGCCGTCGCCTTTCTCAAGCACTATCTGGACATCACGAAGCCTTCGGACGGCGCAGATGGGAAAAACGCTAAAGTAGATCCCAAAACCAATTTCCTCCGCGCGGCTTCTTGGTACGAATTGGCGATGATGGCGTTTCGCGGTGGTAAACCTGATGAAGGCTATGCCAATTGTGAGCAGGCGTTGAAATTGGCCCCTAAAGCGGTCCCGACGTTGCTTACTATGGTTACGCATTTGGCGAACACTGGCGACTTCGAGAAAGCGCAGCCTTACTGTCGGTCTCTTCAAAAACTTGCCGGTGGAGATCCAAACGTGAATTTTCAGTTAGGACGCATCGGGATGGGAAGCAAAAACTTCTCAGCAGCAATCTTTCATTTCGAAAATGCTGTAAAAGCCAACCCACGAATGTTCACAGCCGCCAACAATTTGGCTTGGATTCTTGCCACAAACAAAGATGAAAAAATTCGTGACGGAAAACGCGCTGTTGAAGTCGCAAAGAGTGTTTGCGAAGCCACCCAGTACAAGGACTACCGCTTCTTTAGTACGCTAGGAGCGGCTTACGCAGAAAACGGCGAATTCGAAAATGCAGTTGCAATCACGGAAAAGGCTATCGACATGGCCAAAGCCAAAGGAGATGAAACAACCGTCGGCTCAATGAAAAAGCGGCTCAAACAATACGAGTCTGAAAAGCCTGTGCGGGACTAAGCGTTCACCAAACTGGCCCGCCCTAAAGCGCAACTTGGTGGTTGCCGCGATATAAATAGTTCATGGTGTGGACAGTCATCATGATCATCGTATCAAGCTTCAAGCGTTCGTCTGGCTTGTCGATCCGCAGGTCCAACCCACGGCAACGCTCGATCATTTCCCGAATCACTTGATTGATGTTGTAACGATACTCGCCAGTCCACTGAGCAATCGTTCGGCAAAATTCGTTGCGATTGTTCTGCAAAAAGGTGGCGGCCTTACGCGAGTGCTTGGTTTCCGGACGCTGAAACAACCGCACCAAATCTTCATCGAACGAAGTGGTGTAGTTGATGTCGTAGCGCTGATGACGTTGCCGATAATGCTCGCGCAACGTCTTCTTTAACTTATTGACCGGATCAACTTTGCGGCGGGAACGAACTTTCATTGGCTGTCCAATGATTTCCGACATCAGCTGATCCACCAGTTCCAGCTTCTTCATCGCTTTCCAACCGGCGTAGTCCTTTTTCCATCGGTTACCGGGCTTCAACCAAACCGCAAACGTCTCGGCAAAATCTTCCGCCGGATGACTTTGGGCGTACCACGGCTCAAGATGCTGAACGAAATTCTTGCTCCGCGGCTTCGGGCGATAGTAATCGGGGTAGGCCTTGGAGTAATTCCCAAACACTTCGCGATAACGCTTTTTCCTGTGAAGCGCAAAAGCAGTATCGAACGCATGCCCAGCCTCATGCCGCAAAATTCTCATGCACCACTCGCGCGAGCCACCTTCCACATCCAACATTTGTTGACGTTCGAGGCGAATCAGTCGCGGATGGGCCAGATAGAAAGGAATCGCAATTCCAGGAATCCCGTCTGGAGCAAACCACTCATCACTCAGCCAGCAGTGGGGACGCAGTTTCAAGCCGCGCGCTTCAATTTCGGAGTACAACTTCTGCTGCATTTTCTCCAACGGCGTACCTTCGATCGACAATCCCAAGTCGCACATGGGAACATCCAATAGGCTCTCAAGAGGGAGCTTGCTCCAATGTTTGGCGGTCACACGCGGTTTAGCAGCGGAACGTTTAGCCGGCTTTGACTTTTTCGCCACAGAGGACTTCGTCGGGACCTTGATGTGGGGCACGCCCGCCCGGTCGTGTGCCGCATCTACGGATTCGATATGGCGCGGCGGCGTAAGTAGCTGATCGAGCTTGCGTTTAGCTTTTTTGGCGCGTTTTGATTTTGCACTGGTAGCAGTATGCTGTCGCATGGCCATATTGCTATAAATCCCTTTTCTGAATGCCAGTTTCTTGCTTACAGATCCACGATGCGAGAAAGATACTCGTTTGGAGGGCGGCGGATCGCTAACGCAAAAAAGCAAGTCGTGTAGCTTAAATAGAAGTCGGCCGTTTCGCAAATTGAGTTGCGAAATTTATTTCGATTAGTCTTCGAAATCAAAAATGTTTAACACTCGTTGTTTCGGTATCAAACCTACGACAAAAAACACAAAGGGTTCTCAATCAAGCAACCGCGGTGCTCAACCATTGTGTTAAGTCAGTGTGAAAATCTATCGCATTCCAGCGGTAGTTGCGCTTCTTGCATGCGCCACAAAGACGGTTATTTGCGTATAAAAGTGGGGAACGCTCCCCGTTTCGAAATCGCTTTTAAGCCGTTAAGGGGACAACGATTGCCCGTTCTCCTACAAACAGTTCGGTGACGCTTTCATCCTCCAAATGACGCACTTCTGGCAAAGGCCTACTTTCGTCAATACAGCAAGCAACCACTGAGTGATTACTGGAATGTGGTAGTTGCCAATCCATGTGTACAACTTGTTGACTAGCGTCCGATTCAATTGCACTACCTGCCTGGGTTAGCGTCTCAGAGTAACCGTGAGTCAGGGTTGGCCGCACGTCAGCATGGCTCAGCAGGCGACATTTATATTGTTCGATACGATTGTCTGAATCGCTCAATAAAACCGAAATCAGATCGTCCCCATGCGAAGGATTAAGTTGGCTATGCAGTCGCCAATTCAGCCCTTTTTCCTCGCCTAAAGCGATTGAATCCACAACAATCAGTCCGTAGTCTTCCACCAAAACCAATGTTCTCAGGAAACGCTCCAGTGGTGGGGCATAGGCTTCACTCAAATCCAGCGTAATCACGTGATGGGTCGATTGATCCTCCCTTTTTACAACGTGCGCTACGGCACTCTGATCATCAAGCTTCTGTCCGCATTGGTTCACCAGCGGTAGATTGTGGGCCATCGTCTGACGAGTCCACTCTTTGTGGTGCTGGCTGCCAAAACGATAGCCAAAACTACCGGTAGGTACCAATACTCCAACACCCTTGTCGAAAAAGCCAACGTTTCCTTGATCTCCATGACGGTGAGAGCTATTTCCGAAACGACTTGCTCGATAGTAAAGCGACTGCTGCCCGCGCGTTAGCTTCCCCAAGCCTGCATGGGCAAAATAATGGTCAAAGCTACTTTGCTCAATTCGTTCTGAGGAGCTAGGTTGGTTGCTCTTGGCCGCCGCCTCAAAAGCAATCTGTTTGGTCGTTGGTATCACATCCAGCAAGTGCAAGCGATAGTCAGAGATCGCGTCCTCGAGCGCTTCGCACAGCTGCAGGTCAACAGCATCTCCAAACCGTGCTGCATAAATTCTCAGCGGATTCTGGGAGAAAAAACCTGGCCATTCCTTCCCATCCCTGCGACACCAGAACCCGTCGCCGAACGGATGGACATCTTGTTCGGGTGCAATAAAGTCACGCGCGAAATTGATGAAGTTTCGATAAAACGGATGCTCGTAGAACGAGAAGTCAGATATACGCTCAACACTCAAAAAGAATGGGTGAAACCATTTGCTGTATGTGGATGCGTAGAAAGGCCCTTCTACCCAGCTTCCATCAATCCCTCCGTAAAAAGGCACGACGCCTCGATAGATCTCCAACGCATCGTTTAACCAACGCTCACATTCATCTCTGTCGTGTTCGCGGTAAAGCGCCAATCCGGCAAGGCCTAGGTAGGCTGGCAAGCGGGAAGTGTGCGAGTGCCCTGGATGCTGCAAGAAGTTGTCTTGTAAAAGGCGTTCCTCAATTTGGCGGGCAATCCGAACCAACATCGGTCTGACGAACAAACTCTTTTCGTTTTCGTTGAGAAGTGGGCTGATCCAGTGATATACAAGGAATAGGTTACGTGCCAATGAGCAACCCACCTCATCGCCCCAAGTACATGGTCGCAACAATGAAGCCGGCCCTTCCACACTCCACTCTGCAAACTGCAGCAATCGCTGCATCCCCTCAAGGCCATGCTCTTGCTCTCCCCAAATGCGATAAAGCAGGGCATGAGTCACCAAATCGCGATCAATCCACTTTCTGACATTTGCAATCGCCTCGCGTTTGCCCTCTTCGAGACCGCGCTGATAGTGATTGGGAAAACGGATTTCCGTTGTCGGCACCGCCAATGTCGCAGTATGCTTGAGCTTGGGAAACATCTTCTCACAATGCGCTCTAACCGCTTCGATGTCCTCGTCGAAGTACATCAACCACTGCTCACGCCCGTCACACTTTTCAAATAGCGTTTGCGCTGTAGGAGCGACGTAGCCGCATAAGTTCTCCGTTATCTGAAATTCGATCCACTGCGAAACTTGTTCGGAAACTCCCTCCGAAATCGCCACCAGACGCCATTGATACCGGCCCAGCGGAAGCTCAAACGAAAGTTGCATCGGCGAGTTAACATGCTCCCAACTCCATTGCTTCCCACTGGTGAGATTCTTTAGTTCCAGTCTATATTGCTGGCGGGAGTTATTTTCGGGCCAGTTAAAACTGGGCGGGTTAACCGCCGCTGGGTAAGCTTCACTGGGCGAAAGGTGGACTTGAAAGTCGTGCGTTCGAGACAAATCAAGCATTGTCATCATCTCTATGAAACCACCGGTACTCGCCAGTTTTCGGGTCGATGCTACCAATGACTTTGGCTGGAGTTCCAGCGGCTATCGCATACGGTGGGATGTCACTCGTCACAACCGAATTTGCACAGATCAATGCACATCGACCAACCCGGCAACCCGGCGTGATGGTCACACCGCCGGTTAACCAGACGCCGTCTTCGATCACTACTTTTCCCGCAACATCATCGCTTCGGCTGCTAAAGAAATCGTCGTCAGCGTTATAAACGTGGTTTGAACCAACAATATTTGCGGTGGGGCCAATCAAGACATTTTCGCCAATCTCAATGTCACCGTTGACGTAGCTGTACAAACCAACGTAGCTTTTCTTGCCAATTTGGTTTCCCCTGATTCGAACGATCGCTCCCGGCGCTATCCTTACGTCTTCACCGGTTTGACCAAGTATCTCTGCACGCTTGGTGTCGTCATGGTAATTATTGCTTTGGTTGCAGTAGAGGGTGAACTTTCGAAACTCTTCATCGGTCAACTCACCGCCGTGTTTTTGCTGTACTGACATAAGGTCCCGTCACCAAGTTTGGTTATTTAGCCAACCGCGAAAGCCTGAGCTTCAATATCCGCTTTAAGATCTGGAGCAATCTGCATTGCGGCGGCCAGTTGATCAAGAAACGAGCGGTCTTTCTCGTTGTCGACATCGACTATCGCCATCGAGGCCAAGTATATTTCAACCGCCGCCTCCGGAGAATCCGACGCAGCAGCAATCTCTTGAACCTTCAAAGGATTCAGCATTTCCTCGATCAAAACTTTTGAAGCATCCTCCTGCAAATTGGACGCTTTAATCTGAGCCGTGATGGCGTCCCGCTCTTCACCGTCGATAGTACCGTCCGCTTTGGCGGCGGCAATCATTGCTCGGACGATTGTTAGCGCTCGTGCGTTGCGTGTTTCACCGTCGAGATTCTCGATTGAGCTCCCTTCTTGGGTAAGGCCCTGCTTCTCTAGCCAATTCTGATAGACCTTGTATCCGACCGTACCAAGTGCAGCCAACGAACCCAGCTTAATCGCCGGAGAAAGAATTTTTCGCCCGCTTTTCGTTCCAACCAAAAGCGCCAACAAACCGCCGGCCGCTGCACCGACGCCCAACTGCTGGATCATCTTGTCGCGTTCTGGTCCTGCCTCGGGTATCTGCAACTCAATACGTTCTTTGGCTTCGGCCAATCCCTCTTTCGCTGCGGCGACGCCTTCGACCGCCAAAGCTTTCCCCTGCTCGGCAAGTGCGCTGCCAGATTTCAGTAGATCTTCCAGGAATTGTTGCGTGTCCATCGTAGCGAGCCTTTTGAAAAAGTATGAGTTGGCTGGAAAGCCTTGCGATTAAATACCGAGCGGTGAGGTGAAGAATCGAACCAGCCGATTGTAGGTATCTTGAATTCCCGAGGCGACCCTTCTGATTCCCAAAACTAGGGCTCGCGGCACCATGCAAATGGCTGAAAAGTGGGATTCAGTGGGCGAAAACCCTTTAGAAATTGAAAACTTTCTTTTTAGGCCGGCTATCAATCTGATCAAGAGAACCCCAATAAGGGAAACCGAGCAACCCGAAACGCGACTCTTTGGTTACATAACTGCATTTAGAGATAAGTGTTTAAATGATCGGCCAGAACACGCCTAAAACCCGCAAAGCCACCAACCAAAAAACAACCCCCATTCACCCTAGCTTGTTGACACCCAATATGTTTCGACCTAATTTACACAGGAGAAAGAACTTTTTGGGGCAACGATTTTCCCCAAACTAACCTGAGACACACTGGAGATTCAAATGAACAAATTCGTACTAACAATTGCCGCTGCCATGACTTTTTTCATGGTTGCCGAATCCGCAGAGGCGGGTCTTTTCGATCGATGCTGCAAGCGCCCATCGCTTCTGCAACGATGCTGCAAGCCAAAGTGCTGCCCAAAGCCAGTTTGCTGCCCAGCGCCGGAACCAGTTTGCTGTCCTGAGCCAGCTCCAGAACCAGTTTGCTGCCCTGAGCCAGCTCCAGCACCTGTTTGCTGCCCTGAGCCAGCACCAGCACCGGTATGCTGCCCAGCTCCAGCACCTGTTTGTTGCCCAAAGCCTGTTTGCTGCAAGCCAGCTCGCAAAAAGTGCTGCCTAGTCTCTCGCATCAGAGCTCGGCTGGCCTCTCGCAACAAATGTTGCTGCCGCTAAGTTTTGAGGCAATCCCTTTTCTGATTCGCACTCCAAAGCATCGGTAAAGGAAAATCAAACTTCAAAGGTCACTCGTTTCGCGAGTGGCCTTTTTTTGCGTCATGAACCGGTTGGCGATACAATTAAGGAAATCCGCCTCCTCTTTTCCTCGTGACCTAACGTGCCAGTAAATCCCTCCTCTAACGCGTCAGAAGAACCGTCTGAGCCCAACAACGTCGAGCGCGATGCCTGCTTGCGTCTGTCCATGGTCAGCGGAATTGGTCCACGCATCTATGGCGAGTTGGTCAAGCATTTCGGTTCAGCCGAAAACGTTCTCGCTGCAGCCCCAGCCGAATTGCGCTCGGTTCAAGGTGTCGGGAAAAAGCTGATGGAGGTGTTGGTCAACGCCAATGAAACCATTGCCGTCGCCCCCGTTTTGCAACAGTGTGCAGAAAACAAAATCCGTGTCATCGATCGCGCTGATGAGAACTACCCGCCGTTGCTGACCAAGATCCATGATCCACCGGGGGTCCTCTTTTGTAGAGGCAACTTCCAACCGGTCGATCAGATGAGTATTGCCATAGTTGGCACCCGGCATTCCACCAATTACGGAGACCGCGTCGCGGCCAATCTAGCTCGTGGCCTCTCCATGGCGGGCCTGACCATTGTCTCAGGAATGGCGCGAGGCATTGACGCCGCGGCACATAAGGCTGCTTTGGAGTGCGGTGGCCGAACGATTGCAGTACTCGGCGGGGGCGTCATGAATATCTATCCTCCGGAACACAAATCCCTAGCCGATTCGATTGCTGCCAGCGGCGCAGTAATTTCTGAAGCCTTACCCAATCAGGCGCCGCGCAGTGGTTGTTTTCCACGGCGCAATCGGATCGTAACCGGAATGAGTCTGGGCGTGATCGTTGTCGAGGCAG
>CAYTPS010000018.1:10804-20622 GCA_964439245.1 uncultured Pirellulaceae bacterium
GCTCGACTGGCTGCCGAACAAGGGCGCGACGTCTTTGCCGTACCCGGTAGAATCGACAGTCGAATGTCGCGCGGTTGCCACAAACTGATTCGAGACGGAGCGACCCTCGTTGAAACGGTCGACGATGTACTTGATCAGCTAGGGCCGCTGATTGAACCACTAAAACTCGGCAAGTCCGAAGCCGCTGGAGAACAGACAACCGTGCGCCATCCGGCCGAGCTTAAACTGAGTGAACAGGAACGAAACGTCCTCAACTGTATTGAAACTGCCCCCACTGAGTTCGACGTAATCGTCGAAAAGACTCAGCTTCCACCGGCTCGTATCCTCGCCACCATCAGCGTGCTGGAGATTCGGCGGCTGATTCGACGGATCTCCAGCACGTCATTTGTTAGGCTATAGAAAAAGCCCGCTTACCGGATGGCAGGCGGGCTCAATTTAGTTTTCAACTATGCTGCGATTCTAACGTCGCCACTCAAACCCGAAGAGGAATCCTGCCGCCAGGTAGCTGTCCTCACTCAACCCTGCTCCAGATCCCGTTCCAAAGAACGAGTTAGGATTGACGCTGGTCGGTGCTGTGTTGGCACGTGCGATTCCGTCAAAAATCCACATTGCTTGGACCCCCGTACGCAGCGTGATGTCGCGGCTGATATTGTAGGCCACTTCAAACTGGAGATCCAACATTGGAACAAACGACTGCTCTTCAGCATAACTCTCGATTGTTGAAATGATGTTGGCCGATGTGGTCAGATCAGTGGCGAAGTAACGCTGCTGATTGTATGCAGCGGTGATGGCACCGTCGGTCGTCGTTCGCCAGCGACCGCGTCGACGATTGAATCGAGCTCCCGCATGGACGCCGAAGGCGCTGTTGTTGGCTTCTTGCTTGAACCGGTTTTCGCCAGTAACGTCAGTGGTGGTGCCGTCGTCATTGACGATCGTCCCCGTAGTTACCAACGTATCAAACAGAGTCTGGTCATTCACATTGATGTACTGAGCACCAATGTAAGGCTCGAAGTAACCGCCACTTTTCATTTGCTGGCGAAAGATCTTGTTGATTTCAAAAGTTGCAAAACGGTTGGTCACCAACATCGGGTTTTCAACGGTAACGTCCTGACCGGAGGTGAAAAAGATCCCGCGACTGTTCTGATATCCTACAGCCCAGCCATGATCCTCTTCTGTCATCCAGCCTCCCTCACATCGAGTACCCCAGATGTAATTGTTGCCCGAGGCAACTCTTTCGCCGAATTCTCCGTCACCGATAATTCCCGGACGGGAAACGCTCGTGTACACACGATCGTAAGTGAGAAAAAACCCTGTGTTGGGATCTTTCTCCTCATCGTTGGTGAATTCCAGAGGGGCAAAAGCTCGGGTGTCGTAGTCGAACACTCCGGGTGCCGCAAAAGGCCGAGTGTTTTCAACTGACTCGATATCTCTATGCTCGAATTCGGCAGAGGGAACGTGAAGTTGTGCGCTCGCCAATTGACATGGGGCTAACAAAGCCGCCAGAGCACTAAAGATCATAATTTTTTTCAGAGGCATCGCTGTATTCCTGCTGATGCAGTTTTCGAGCCCATCAGCAACGGTGATGGGAATCCGCTTAATGGCAGGTATCGGATGTTGGTTTGTACGGGTTGAGAAAGAATTCCAGATTTTGCCGAACATGTCGGTTTTTCCGCAAATTCCCAATCTCCGGCTTTGGCAAACGTGCCAAACGCTCGCTTTATTGGCAGCCGGAAACCGAATTCTTGCCCATCCCCCCAACAAAGACCGTCTCGAGCCAGTCAAACGAAGAAAGTGCTGGCATAATTTTGCTCACTTCAAAATGGGCCGTTCTGAACATCTGCCACCCAGCGCTCAGTCGCCGTTGATAAACCACGATAAAAGTCAGTCCTTGCGCGGGACTTGCCCCCTCTGAGTAACCCATCAATCCATCCTAGCCGACTGCCACAAAAAGCGGCCACCGGTTCGAACGCCGCGGGATCCTGAAGATTTCCTGCGGCAACCAGCAGGTGACCCGCATAGTCCAATTGGACTCCGATATGATCCTGAAGACTGCTGGGAGGCTGATACCCGGGCAATAAGTCAAAAAATGCTTGCATCGCAGATACCGTTTCACTTTGAAATTGGTCGGTCACCCAAACCGATTCCACCGGCGACAAATGTCCCTTGGGGCCAACCAGCAACCGACAGTAATCGATCGCTAATTCCTCGATCACCTCGTCACGCGCATCGCTGCTGGCGGGCTGGGGAATCTTCCACTCCAGTTTTCTGAGCGCCTCATTGAGTTCCGCGCTGCGGCTCTCTCCCAGAGCTGAAAGGGATTCTTCAGTCATCTCTTTCAGCCAACAGCTGCCCAGCAAAATGCCACAGTGACCGAGCGCGATCGCGTTTTCATATTCGGTTTTCATGGAGGCTAAGTCTATTCGTGGCTTGATCAACGCCAACCCCTGATGCGAAGATGTGGGTCCTACTGAACTGTCTCTCTAATCTCCAGCACCATGTCAGCCCCTAAAATCCGTATCGCGGGTGTTCCCGAACACTTTAATCTTCCATGGCACCTTGGCATTGAAGACGGACATTTTGAACGTGTCGATGCCGCCGCTGAATTTGAAATTTTCTCCGGCGGAACTGGCGCGATGATGGGAGCAATAGCCAACGACGAAGTCGATCTCGCAATCGTTCTGACCGAAGGCTGTATCCAGTCATTGACTTCGGGAACGACTGCCAAAATAGTCAAAACATTCGTGGCTTCACCGCTGATCTGGGGAATTCACACGCCGGCAGACAGCGAAATCGAATCCGTCGAACAAATGCAGGAGAAGCGTTACGCAATCAGCCGTTTCGGATCAGGATCGCATTTGATGGCAATTGTCGACGCGGATTTGCGTGGCTGGTCAACGGCAAACCTTGAGTTCGTTGTCGTAAAAAATCTCGAAGGTGCCCGCCAGTCTCTTGGGGCCAGCGAAGCCGACATATTCTTCTGGGAGAAATACACAACCAATCCATTCGTCGACAACGGCGAATTCCGTCGCATTGGCGAACGCCTGACTCTTTGGCCCGCATTTGTCGTCTGCGCCAGTGACAAAGCTATCGCCCAACGCGGTGACGCGATTGCGAGGTTGCTTAATCAAGTCAACAAACTTTGTCGCCAGTTGACCGAATCCCCTGAGAATACGATCGACCAGATCAGTCAGCGGTATGAACTTCCGCCCGCTCAGACGGCGGCATGGTTCGAGACGCTTCAGTGGAGCATTGACTGGGAGATGGACGATGCAAAATTCGTTTCTGCAATCGAGTACCTGCAATCACTAAAGTTAATTGAGGGCCCTCATGGACAAAACAACCCCGCCGAAGTGTGGGAAGACGTCTACTTGAACCTGCTCTAGCCGAGCGGTGGATGGGCGTTCAACATCAATTCCCGGCGACTTCATCCAATTGTTTGCGTGCGGCCTTTACGTCGCCTGCCGCGATCAACGCCGCAATTGCATCCAATATTTGTTCCTTGGCCGAATTCTTCGCGCGTCTCAACACCAGTAGACGACCGGGCAACTTCAAATCCTCGGCCTCGTATGGAAATTTCGGATCCACCAACTCGCGGCGCATCTGCTGAATCACCTTCAAATCTCGATCGCCAAACTCCACTGATGGCTCGATCACGGTGCCTTCGCCCCAATCATTCCAAGTCGCGATTTGGACGACCGGTGATTTCGTCCCAAGCGCCTGACGCAGCGTTTTGCGAAACGTGGCACCGTCCTTCTCAGGTATCTCTCGCCAACTTTTGGCGATTCCCGCTTGATAATAGAAGTCGTTGAATCCCGGAAATGCCACCGGAATCAGATGCTTCCATTGCTTTGAATCGCGCAGAAAAGAATCTGTAGTTTTCGATTGATCGGGAACTGGCCAGTCGAAGGCACCAACAGCGCACTCTCTGCGATGGTGCTCGCTGAAGTATTGGAGGTCAAATCCCAACGAACTGATGACTTTGTCCCACTGAGCATGAGTCAAACCCTCGTTGCCGAAAGACAACAGCACCGGCAGACCATCCAATTGAAGGTAATTGTTCTGATTAAACCAGTTTTCCTTCAACCATTTAATCTCTCTAACCGCGTGATCAACGACTGCTGTTGTTTCGATTTTTCCTCCAGCAACCAACTTGGGGATCGTTTGATCCTCGTAGCACACCGCAAACTTTAGTCCAATTTTTTGGGTGTGTTCCAGCAGCTTGACCGTGTTTGCATGCAACAACGCATAGTCAAAATGATCAGTGCGGCCATACCAATCAACGATCACGCCGTCGATGCCGGAGAGCTTCATGAGCAACAGCTGATACTCCAGCACCGCGTCATCAGCGCTATTGTAAGGTCCGATTTCAGGGTAGTAGTGTGCCGCGATTTTTCGGCGGCTGTTTGATCCCTTCGACTTTGTTTCATCTGACTCGAATTCGTTGGGGTTCACGCTATTCATCGTCCAGTGCCAACCCCACGCCTTTTTCTCTGGAGCGGCCTCAAACCACGGCATGAAGTGAGCAAAAATCTCAGTGGTGGGCTTTATCGACGCATCAGCCGCCGCGGTTTCATCTTGAGCTCGTGCCGAATAGATGTTCAAAAACCAGAGAGAGCAGATCACCAAACCAAAGGCCATTTTTTGTGCAAACACAATGATACTCTCTCAGGCTACGAACTAAAATTTTCTCAACCGCGTCTTAACAACTCCCTGAGGTTGATCGAGCACATCCATGGCAACGATCTTCCAAGCGCCATCGACAACCTTCACCTCGAACAAAGCATCGTACTGATTGGTACGTTCATGAATGTGCCCCCAGTGTTCAATCGTACCAACGATGTTCCATTTGCAGCGGTATGGAAATCCGTTTTCCACAAATGGCTCAGCCTGTTGCCGTCCGCTTAGAATTTCAACGCCTTCGATTTTTGAGACGGCACCACCCTGTTCACTGATCCGCAGGCTATCGTTGATCTGCAAATAAAGTTGTCGCAACAGCGGCCCATGAACACTTCTGGCCAGCGTATCATAAATCTGACTCTCCTGATGATAGTCAAACGCGCGAAACAGATTACCGTGCAACTGAAGAAAGATAGCATTGGCCGTCGCGTCTGAGATCGCTAAACGTCCCGGACGCTCAAACGGTGATACAAACTCGACTTTTGCGATGTTAGACGTCAGACAACCGGCCAACCCTAGCGCCGCGGCGGCAACCATCAGCCGACCGTTAGCACGTCGCACCAAGGACAAGCATGACGCGATTAGCGCAAGCAAGAAGCATCCGGCAGCGACAACGGGAACCGCAACCTTTATCGGTTCGGCATGGTAACGGGCATCCGCCAAATCGACATCGGTGACTGGCGGAAGCTCCGGGGCATCAGAAGCTTCCCACGAAAAAACATTATTCTAAATAAACATAGACAAGTTGACCTTCTTCACGTCTTGGTAGGCAAACGCGACTGCATCAACCGAACGAATCGTCTCTTTGTTGAACTTTTCCCAAGCCACACTGACTTTCAAAGGCCGACTTTTGGCCGGATAGCGCATGATGATTCCAACTCGCCCGTTAGCCATGCTGACCTTCCGTTTTTCAGCTTGCACCGCAAAATCTCTCAGGTCCAATCCATAAAAGTCGATTCGGTCAAAGACGGGCTGGACTGTTACGCCATCGATCTGCACCGGATTGCCTATACCGAAGAACCGCTGGATCTGTTTTGCCGCAGCAGTTTGCTCCTCTACAGACAAGAAAGCTGGATCGCTACGCTCAAACTCGATCATCGCCGCAAGGTTCGCAAGCGGAATCAAAACCTCATGTCGAACCTCCGCGTTATTGATGTAGATAAACGAATAGACGCTACTGTAGCTCGCGATGCCCAGCGTATCTTCGCGTTGTTTGTCAAACCAAGTATCCCATTCCTCCTGTGAAGCTTTCTGGGAAAGGGGAGGGCGGTCCCAATCAAAACGAAACGTTTCTGGCGTGTTCGGCTTGAGCACTTTCCTGTACGGCGTTTTCGATCCCGCCTGTTTCAACAACACCATCAACTCCGACGGCAGTAGCTGCCCCTCGGCAACCATCTCTTGTACGATCGTGAGAAACTCCGGCGGCCCGTCATACTTCAGTTCGAACTCGTACCCCAGCGTGTATTGCATCAGCGTTCCAGCCTCCGCACCGTCCTCCGGCAGGTCAGCGTTGACTACGCCGGTAATTTTTGCGGGGATTGTCTCGCCATTTACATCCAGAAAACGGATCTTTTCCGTAAGGTATTTGGCGTGGTCTTGCGTCGCTTCTAGGATCTCGTCGTTATCGTACTTGCCATTTTGCAGTGGCTCCAATCCCTGCAGCAGTTCAAGATCCTCAGCAAAACACGTCAACCGAACGGTTGTTTGCAATCGGTTCACGTAAACTTCGGCCTCAACGATCGAGACGGGGTGTCGCGCGGTCGATGTACTGGCCGACAGGGGCGCTGAAACAAGCAACACCAACAGCCCAATGCCAAGGCCGGCAAAACGATTCATGCTTAGGATTCCCGATCCGATTTGGCAATCGGCTTGGAATAAAAGACGGATTTGAAAAGCAACAAACCGATCACAAACGGCAGCAGACTGATGGCTGCCGACAAGATCCACGAGAAAGTCCAATCGGCGTCGCCACCCTGCCGCCACTGGTTGAACTGGACGGTGAAATTGATCACGCCCCACATCATCAGGACCGCACCACCGAGCGCAGTGCTTACGTATCGCGCAATCAAATTCAGTCTTTTCGCCATGCGTCTAATTTAGCTGCTCGACTACCATTCCGCTATGCCAGCCAGCCACTGCAGCGAATGCCAACGTAACAAAAGACAGGAATACGGCTCCCAGCGCTGAGGTCAGAACATTCACCCAAGGCAACGGCACATGCATGAGGATACCGGCCACAAAAGCAAGACTGGCCAATGCCAACACCACCAAGAAAACAGTCTTCCAGTGCTTTCCATTTTTCCGCATATGAACCAAAACATCTGATGAAATAATCGCAAATGGCGATTGTGCGTACCAAACGGCTGTCAGAAACGGCAAAGCCAAAAAGAATCGCACAGGAGCCGTGATGAAGATTGACATGAACATCAACACGGGCGAGCCGGCAATTGCGAAACTGATGGCTGTAATCAAAAGCGTGCTAGACCACTCGGTCGTGGGTCCCAGCTTCCACGACTTGATCTTCTTTTTACCCCCAGCGGTCTCTCTGAATACCACGCCACAAAAATACCACAACAATATTGTGCCAATGGCGTAAGGCAACCAGCCGACGCCAAATCGCCAGATCCCCATCGTGGCAGTGTCTCCCATGGTCGGCGCGTCAATCTCTTTAAAACTAGCAATTGCCGAATGAGAAATCACATTCCCAATTGCCAATAGTGCCGCCACAACAAAACCGCGCACCGCCACTTTGGGCGCAGTAACCAACTCAACGGTCGCAGCGAAAAATGAATCGAATCGCAACTCAGGGTATTTTGATTCGGGTTGCGATGACGGTTTTTGCTTGAGCTTAAATACCTTTTTTTCCTGCGTGCGCTTCTCGGCTTGCTGTGCTGACTTCGAACGGTAAGGGTTGATCTTCTGCTTTCCACCTCCGCCGGACTGCTTTGCCGCAGGAGCCAATTTGGCCGAGGCAATCTGAGCGTCTTCAAGTTCCAACGGGCCCGACAAAGAAAGATCCTCGGACAGCAAATCGTCGTCGAGATCGGCTTTACCCTCGTCAGGCAAGTTGTCATCGTCCGCAAACACCACGTCCGCAAAATCATCCTCGGTTGGTTCAGTTTCTGCCAACTCTTTTGGATCAGGCGCCGGATCATCACGCAACACAAGTGGCGAATCATCGTCGTCCTCAACGATTTCCGCCACTACCTCGACTTCATCCAATTCATCTTCAACGATTGGTGCCAGTGTTAATTCGCCATCGGCTGCAACGGCGGCTTCATCCCCATCCGATGACTCTTCTTCCAAGGAAAGCCGAATCTGTTTTTCAATTTGCTGCTTCTCTTTTTCCGTTGGAGGTCGGACCTTGATCATCGAAAAACAATCGCTGCACTTCACCTCCTTTCCAACTTGCATCAGACTGACCAACAATCTTGAATCGCAAATAGAACAACGAATCGCAAACGTTCCTTTCTCAACATTGGGCTGAGCAGCCGTGTTGACACCGGCCAAAAGTTGGTTCAAGTCTTCGTCGGCACCTGTTTTTGATTGCTCCGGATTGCCTTCGGGTATCAAATTGGTTTCGAGGATCTCCGCATCAGCACTACCGCCACTTTCAACCGGCAGATCGTCTTGCCCTGCCGCCGACGCGGTGGGCGCACCGCTATCGGCAACAGAAAAGTCAAACTCTTTTTTCAGCGGGTCGGTCTTCGGTGGCGAACCAATTGATTGTGGCTTATCCGCTGACTCCAGCGCCAAATCCGCCGCCGTCAAAATGTCCTCGTCGCCACTGGCCTTCAGCGGAACCCCTGAAAGAAAATCGTCATCATCGTCTGGCTCAGGAAACTCCGCCAGGATACCTGCGGGAACCTCAACCTTCCGCTGACAACCGGAACACTTGACCTTCATCCCTTTGGCTGTCATCCCCTGTGCTTTTACTGACGCCGCGGCGACTTCGATCGACGCCGAACAAAAGGGGCAATAAAAATTCAAACGTTCTGTCAAAATCGTCCCTGCCGCGTCTACGAATTTACGAAGGCTTGTTGGAAAGCTATATCCACCAAGATAGCCTAAGATGCGCCCCGATTCGAGCAAACAAGACGCTCTGGCCTGCTAAATTGCCGTTTCAAGACCGAAGTGCGTTACATCGACTAATCGGTTGGCACATAAACTTTATCAGTGCCACCGATGGCCAAAACCTCGCGCGAACTCCCGCGGATCGATTTTCTCTCTATAATCAATCCAGAAATTACTTTACCTCCGCCTCCAGCGTAACTTAAATGAAGCTGATCAAAGTCGCCGCCGCCGCACTCAACCAGACCCCGATCCACTGGGAAAACAATCTGGCGAATATCGTCTCCGCGATCGAACAGGCTCGATCCGAAGACGTTTCCGTGCTTTGCCTTCCCGAACTATGCGTCACTGGCTACGGTTGCGAGGACGCATTTCATTCCTCGGGCATCCGACAAAGTGCTATCGACACGTTAAAAGAAATTATTCCGCACACGACCGGGATGGTCGTTTCGGTTGGACTCCCGCTGCTATACGCCGGAGGAATCTTTAATGTTGCGGCGTTGCTTGTTGACGGCAGCCTGATTGGATTCGTCGCAAAACAACATCTGGCCGGTGACGGCATCCATTACGAAACGCGTTGGTTCAAAGCATGGCCTGCAGAAATCACGGCCACCGTTGAAATCGATGAAGTTGAATATCCCATTGGAGATCTGCTGTTTGACGTGGGCGGCGTCAGGATCGGATTTGAGATCTGCGAAGACGCTTGGGTGGGGTCTCGACCCGGTGGCAGTTTAGCCGCACGCGGCGCTGATATTATTCTCAACCCGAGCGCCAGCCATTTTGCGTTTGGCAAACATGAGATCCGTAAACGATTTGTTCTCGAAGGCAGCCGCGCCTTTAACGTTAGCTACATCTATGCAAATCTAGTCGGTAACGAATCAGGCCGCGCGATCTTTGATGGTGACACAATGATCGCCTCCGGAGGAAAACTACTGGCGACCGGCAGTCGCCTGAGTTTTGAGCTGTGCTACCTCACGACGGCAACCATCAACATCGAAGCAACACGAATGGTGCGAGCGCGGACCGGCAGCTTCGAACCCGATGTCGACGGCGATGAATCCGATGTCGTC
>CAYTPS010000018.1:20632-21539 GCA_964439245.1 uncultured Pirellulaceae bacterium
TCATGGCCTGATTGCGGACTGACCAGAGACGAGGTCGTTCCGCAAGACTGGGAGGTAAACACGGACCTCAAAGCTGAAGAATTTACTCGTGCGGTAGCCGTAGGCTTATTTGATTACATGCGAAAGAGCTTTTCGAAAGGCTTTGTCGTATCGCTCAGCGGTGGTTGCGATTCGGCCAGCATCGTCGCATTGATCTACGCCATGTTTCGCTTGGCTGAAACAGAGCTTGGATTTGACGGCCTGCTGAAACGGATTGAGTACTGTCTGCCGGCATCATGCAAAACCAACCCACCACAGAACTGCCGAGAATTGATTGGTGCGATGCTGACCACCGTTTATCAAGCCACAAAAAACAGCGGCGACGTCACACGAAACGCTGCAGCCGCAGTCGCCGAAGAAGCCGGAGCGACGCATTATCTGTTTGATGTTCAACCGATGGTCGACGGATACGAGAAAGTTGTCTCCGAAGCGATTGAGACCAAACTGAATTGGCAAGACCACGACATCACGCTGCAAAACATTCAAGCGCGTGTACGTTCGCCAAGCGTTTGGATGTTGGCCAATCTGAACAGCGCCCTGTTGCTGTCCACCAGCAATCGCAGCGAAGCGGCCGTTGGATACGCAACGATGGACGGTGACACTTCCGGCGGCGTTAGTCCGATCGCCGGAATCGACAAAGCCTATTTGCGTCAGTGGCTGGTATGGATGGAGCAGACCGGGCCGTTTGGCATCGAGGGCTTGCCAGCGCTCAAAGCGGTCAATGATCAACAGCCGACGGCCGAATTGCGACCTCCGGGCGAGAATCAAACGGACGAAGGGGATTTGATGCCCTACGAGATTCTGGACGCGGTCGAACGTCTTGCGATCGGCGATAAACTGGTTCCGGTCGAAGTCTTCGAGCACATGT
>CAYTPS010000018.1:21549-24726 GCA_964439245.1 uncultured Pirellulaceae bacterium
CCGACCGTCGCCAAATGGGGGATTGGATCATCCGCTTCTTTAGGCTCTGGTGTCGAAATCAGTGGAAGCGCGAACGGTATGCTCCGTCGTTTCATCTGGACGATCAGAATTTGGACCCCAAAACTTGGTGCCGATTTCCGATCCTCTCAGGCGGCTTCAAAAAGGAACTGGCCGATCTAGAGCGGCATGTTGAAACGGCAGAAATGTAGATTTGATTGTATCGGCAGGACTGCGTAGAAATGGAGGTTGTTTTCTGGCAACTAGGTTTTCAAATCTTCATAACTTAAGCCCCTCATTTTTCGTTTGGGGATATTTTCGCCAGACCCAAATCATACCTTGCCTGAGCAATTCCGCCGGTCCGTATCAATTTGATCGCCTCTTGAATAACCTGCAGTGGCAGCAAGAACCATTCCCTAGGCTCAACAAATCCGCCAACTTCCTCGCGTAGTTTTACGTCGATGCGTGCGGATGCAAAAAAGCGATGTAGGACGTTTTCGAGCTTGCCTGCACTCGCATTCGCAATGCGATAGCTGGCGACGAGTTCTACTTCTGCCAATAGAAATGTGCGCTCGCTAGATGCGTTGATGAAGCGGTCTTCGAGTTCGCCGCGTGTGAATCCGATTTTGTGCAGGAGCTCGCGATGTTCTGCAACGAACGGGTGTTCTGATTTGCTTCGCAGGATGTACAGATAGCCTGATAACTCGTCGTCGTATTCGGGTGTGTCGACGAAGATTGGTTCGTCTTCAAGTTCAGCGGCTGTGAACAATGGGTGTGGATCATGGCCTAAATCCATGATGCGGCGCCCGGCTGGATCACGCCAAAGGGCTTTTTGCAGTGAACGAAGTAGCAGGTTTGATTCTGTACCGTTGTCGTAGATCACCCGCGTTCGTCTGTCTCGATTGTTGTGGGCGTCGATAAACTCTTCGCCAAGCTCGGCAACGATGACCTTGTTACCTTCGACGATGAATAAGTCGCCGAGGCCGATGCTGCCTTCGGCCTGGTACCGCTCTGTGATTCGCAAGCCTGCATCGAGTTCGCTTTGAACGGAATCGAAAACGGGTCTGAATTCGTCAAAATCTTCACAAGGCTGGCGGCGTGCGATCTCCTCTGCGGCCTTGATTTCGGCTCGCGATCGAACGTGCTTGAGATTCGTTAGGTCGTTATCGCCATCAACAGCATCAACGCCAAGTGCTTTCAGTAGCTCGTCATCGGTGTTGATTTCGTACTCAGCGTCGTCTTCTTTGACGATGTCCGTGCGAGTTAGCAGCTCGTCAGGATCCATGTCTTTGAGCAAGGCAACGCAATCATCCGATTTGCGGATTTGATCTAGCCGTACGGCGTAAAGCCTCTCGAATATATCGTTTTGCTCGCCGTGAGCGGGGGGACGTCCGTGTTCAGCGACGAAGCGTTGAATCTCTTCAAACCCCGCAATGATCCGCTCTTCTTTCGCGGTGAACTTTTTTGGCTTGGCAACTTTAGTATCTACGCCAAGCTCTGACAGCAACGCATCATCATCTTCGGTAAACGCGCTTTTCTTTTTTCTAACCATGAACCTTTCAATCCTCAAACAACTGTCGTTCGACTCTCCGCGCCGAAAACATCCACCCGCACACCGACAGTTCGGAGAACTGAACGACATTGTCGTTCGGCTCTCCGAGCCGAAAACGCGTCCCCGCAACGCAATCAGCTCGGAAAACTGAGCGACTGTCGTTCGGCTCTCCGAGCCGAAAACGGGACTTATCAATCCAATCCTACAACGGAATCAAAACGTTCCGTCCGATCGCCGGTACAAATACGTGCCCTTTTTCAATTTTGCTTTGATCGGATTTTCCTCAATATAACTTCGAAGGTATTCCAATTGCTCCTCGCTTCGAACGAGGTGATCAAAAGGTTCCGGAAACCACAGGACTCCCGTTCTGCCAATCAGCTTGTTAATTTTCCGTGCCGAAAATCGCATCCAACCTCCCGGTTGTGTTTTTGCAATTCCGCTTTCTCGGAATGCAACCAGACAGTGTACGTGGTTCGGCATGATCACAAAATCACCCATCCAATAACGATCGCCATGAAACGACATCAATGAATTGGCAACTTCCATAGCCGCGACCGGTTTAGCCAATTCACATTCACCGCGACATTCGTCCAACGTCGTCTCACGCTGTCGTGAGAAATTTTTCTTGAATTGCTTCTGTTTTTCAGGCGGCAGCTGCTGGTAACCTGTCTTCCAATCACGGTTTACTTGAACTCCGTTGCGTTGCAGGAACTCGATTCGTTCGCGGTGCCAACGTTGGACGACGCTTTTGGGGATGGAGTCATTCAATCGTATCGTTAGGAAGCAAATGGCTGCTGGTTGGTGCCGGTGGGGACGAGTTCGATCCCATTGGTCGAAATCGGCGTCCCGGTCAAACAGTTCTCCAAATGAGGAGTCCACGGCATCTACGTCCTGTCGTTTCAATTTTGAGTTAGTGTTTTGAGATTACTTGTTGGGCTTGGCCAAACGCCATCAGTTCGGAGAACTGAGCGATTGTCGTTCGGCTCTCCGAGCCGTTAACGTCCCCACGCAACGCTATCAGCTCGGAGAGCTGTGCGACTATGAGCAATCAACATTCTAGCCATCTGCTGACTCCGACTTCATGCGTTGCAGAAATGCGATTCCTTCAGCCATCTTCTTTTCCCAAGCGTCGGGAGAGGTCAACGAAGGAAGTCGCCCTCTTTCCTTTTTGAATTTTAACGCACGCTTGGCCAGTTCCCTTGCCTCATCTGGTGCCATTTGAACTTTCTTGGCCGTGATGATCGCAGCCACCTGCTTCAAGCTGCTTTCGCTCATGGATTTGGCCAGTACCGCGTAGGCTTGGCTGAAAGGATTGATTCGATCAATCAAATCCATGTTCAGTTCGGTAACGTTCATCGCGTAGCGACGCACTCCATCAATTAATGCGGTATTCGATGAAACGACACCAGTCGTGCCGCTGCCGCTTATTCCAACATCTCTGTTGGGATCGCCATCAAGCGAAAGCTTGCCCTGCTGCACCATGTTCACCGCAGCCACTGCACGCTGGCGGATCGCTTCCTGATCTTCCTCATCAAGTTCGGGATACATCTCCTCGATGATCTTTCCCATCTTTCCCTGAGTCAGCTCTTCAGGAACGATCTCCTCATCGAACATCCCTCGCTCAATCG
>CAYTPS010000019.1:0-6187 GCA_964439245.1 uncultured Pirellulaceae bacterium
ACTTCACGCTTGCGCAAACATGAAGCATGGCACCCACCGAACTATTCTTTTTGGGCTTGAAGGACCACTGGGTCTCCACTTTGCTGAAACCTCATCACACACTTGCCGGCACAGCCCCATCAAAGATCTCAATCTGATCCAACTCGGGCGGTAACCATGGCCGGCCGCAAAGCGTGCACTCTTCTAGATCGACACGCGTTTGCTTGTGGCAATGAGGACAAGCCTCCTTCACCAAGCGTCGGTGGCATGCCATCACGGCGATACAAATTCCCCATCCGCCCAACAAGGCGACCACCGTCCAAATCCAACACGTACGACTGGAAAGGTCCAGCCATTTACAAAGCAGGAACGTACCAGCCCCAGCCAACAAAGCTTGTGCGACGGCGTAGACGAATAAACCATAAGGGGACATCGCTCCAACGGAGCCAAAAAAGAGCGCCCATACACACACTCCGAATGCGACCACAGAAGGAATCGCTAGTCCAAAATAGTCTTGATTGGCCGAGGCAACGGGAGGCACTTCCTGAGGTCCAATCTTTTCCACGCCTCCATCTTCGCTCAACATCCCATAATAATGCTGTTGGTCATCAAAGTCATATTTTACGTAGCCATACTGGCCATCGTCATTGCGGAAAACACTGATGGAATAGGGTTCATTTGGCAAATCAATCTCGTAGCTCTTTGAGTTCTCGGTTCGAAGTAACGGTAGAAAAATGGTGTGGTTGCCCGAAGTCAATTTCTTTTCGGTAAGCTCGACTCCGTCTTCAACAGGTGAGACTTCATGCCGTGTCAGTTTTCCGCGACTGACCGTCCACAACGTCGCTGGATATTTATCATCGGCATAGAGCATACAGGCTCGATCAACGCCTTCGGGAAGCAGTCGATGCATTTCTAGATTAGCGGAGTCAAACTGAAACAGGCCTGTGGCATCGACCACAAAGGGAGTTTTACCAAGTTGCCCGTTAGTACCTACTCCCGCTTTTACATGTTGAAACACGCCTAGCTTCTGGAATTCTCCCTGCGGCGCTGTCGTATCTCGCTCAACACCTTGCAACGTAACGACTCCTTTCAGCCGCTCTGGCCCGTACGCTAACAGACGGTTTTGATGAGAGAAAAGACGCAAGGGACCCTTCGCACCTTTTTTGGTCAAATAGTCGCCCATGTTTCTGAACTGGTCAAACCAAGAATAACGATCCAAGCGTGGTGATACGAGTACCGAGTACTCGGCTAACTTCCATTCTTCGCTGACGGGAGCATAATCAACATTTGAGTCAGTAGCCGGTCGAACGGAGTATTCGGCCTCGTCCCAATTCCAGTTACTACGTTCGATTTGAACCTGTTGAAACTCGCCGTCGGCGTTCATCAATAATTGTCGATTCGTATAACTGGGTTCCACTGGAATCAAAGACGAAAGAATCAGAACGCCAGACGCAGTTGCGACCGTTATCGCGGAAAAATTCAGCCCCACAACACGAGCCCATGGCGAAGCGTTCTTGCCACTGGCTGGCGGCAACATCTGCCGGACGCAGAATGCATGCCGGGCCGCACCGAAAACCACAACGACCGCGACAATGTGGACAGCCCATAAAGCTGCATACATCAGCCACCGAAGAATTTGGCTCCCACCGTCGAAACCCATCCCATAAATGTTGCTGATAAACAACAGGACAGTAACGATCCCCGCCAATGGCAAGACGCGTGTGCCTACCCATCTTGCGTCTCGGTTGCCGATCCACATCCCCACTGGATGTAGCAAGAACACCAACATTACAAGCAATAGCCCCGGTATTATCTGCCACCCGGATACGGGCAGGAACTCGAGACCTCTAGAGTTCAAATAAAACAGCGCAGTCAAAACAGCTGGCGACAGCGTTAGAACATACGCCACGAAACCCGCAGCGACTTTGGCCCAGAAAATATCCGTACGCCGTAAAGGACGATGCAGCAGGTACCCGCGAGCATCGTTGCGAATATCAAAAAGAGACTGTAACAATCCAAAAGCGAATGCAATCAGTCCGGCCGACCATCCCATCGCGACCATTATGTCGGCTTCCGTATTGTAAAGCCAATCAATCTTACCGGGCAGGGACTGCCAGACCATCACCAGCGCGATCAGCATTCCGGCCGGCACCCACTTCAAGCAATCGAGCAACTCTTTCTTGAACATCGAAGTCATGCGTCAGCTCCTTGTGTTACTCTGTTAGCCGCGGATTGCACTGGGCTCGAGAAGAAGGACCCATCACCGCGCTGACGGGTCAGAAAAGCCAACACGGCGTCATTCAAAGTGGTTTCAATTTTCTCTGGCTTTCCAAATGACTTTTCCATCGCTTCATGCGCCACCCCGTTGGCATCTGCGATTGCCATTTGCAGGCGATCACCAATTTGACGAGCCTCAATGAGCCCAGGAATGGATCTGGTTAAAGATGGATCGTAGCCGGCGCCTGCCTTGACCGAGAAGAGCGACACGCGCGAAAAGAAATCTTCCATTGACGTGTCAACCTTCAACCGGCCACCGACCATAACGGCAACTCGGTCAGCAATTCGTTCGACATCGTCAAGCAAATGAGTGCTGAGCAGCACCGTCCGCTTTCCTCCTCCAGCAAACTCAATCAGTGTTTCGTTGAGCGCTCGCCGGCTGACAGGATCGAGGCCCAATGCTGGATCGTCGAGCACCAAGAGCTCCGGGTCGGGGGCCAGCACGAGCGCTAGTGAGACCCCCGCCCGTTGCCCACGTGAAAGAGTCGAGACTCTGGCAGACGGATCGATTGAAAAATGTCGCACGATATCATCGAATAGGTCGTTGTTCCACGAATCGTATCCCGCCCGTTGAAAACTTTGGCACTCTTTCACACGCATCGACGGATACAAATAGTGACCTTCCACCAAATACCCAATGCGTTTACGAATGTCGGTTGACATCGTTGTCGCGTCAGCACCCAATGTCGAAGCCGATCCGCGAGTTGGCGAAAGTAATCCCATCAGAATCCGAATCGTGGTCGTTTTCCCCGCGCCGTTTAAACCCAGCAAAGCCGTCACTTTGCCCGTTTGGACATTGAAGTTCAAATCATCGACAACGGCTTTCTTGCCGAAGTAGCGGCAAAGGCGTTTGAGCTCAATCGAATATTGACTCATGGTGTTCTCCCTTTTTGTGTCTCAGG
The DNA here is from genome assembly GCA_964439245.1 of uncultured Pirellulaceae bacterium. Classification (GTDB taxonomy): domain Bacteria; phylum Planctomycetota; class Planctomycetia; order Pirellulales; family Pirellulaceae; genus Mariniblastus. The sequence continues at coordinate 3,159 of CAYTPS010000019.1, forward strand.
ACCTTTGACTTAGGACTTGGTCAATTTTTGGAAGTGTTTTTCTATCTCTTCGACGAGCTGTTGTTGGTCATAGCCAAGAGTGACCGCTTCAGCCACGAATGGCCCCAGCACTTGATCCAACCGCCGCTTTCTTTCGCGTTTAGTGAAGATTTCCCTTCGTTTGGCCACGAAATATCCTCGTCCTTGCTTGCTCTCAATAACTCCATCGTTTACCAGCGCCGCGTAAGCCTTCGCGATCGTGTTCGGGTTGACCACCAACTCGGCCGCCAACGCTCTGACGCTCGGTAAGGACTCGCCAACCCCGATCTTTCCAAGGGCGATCGACGATCGCATTTGATCGATAATCTGCCGATAGATCGGTGTCTTGCCGCCGGTTGTGATCCGTAGATGAAGCACTATTTTCCCTTTACTGTATTACTTGGTGTAGTACAGTACGCGAGCGTGCTCGATTTGTCAAGAACTTTTTGGATACTTCGGCTATCCCTGCAAATCCGAGTGGAAAGCCCGGTTTAATGCCGGATTGTGGTGCTCAAGATGCCGGTGGTGTTTCAACAACATGATTCAATTTGGCAACAAACCGCGTTTCAGCTGATGCAACAGCTCAACATGAATTGTTGGTATAAAAAGCTCACGTACGCCAATTCCCGTGTAAAAAGGGACTTTTGGACTTCGATTTTCTTGTTGGTACGGTGCTTGCGTTGATGCTTGAAAACAAAATGGCATCCGCCTCACTGACCTTTCCAACCTGATTTGAGAGAACCTCACGTGTCTGATCTCCACAACACATTTGCCTCAGAAAAGTACTTATACGAGAAGATGGAAGCGGAAGCCAAAGCTTACCGCCGCCAACGAGCCGGCCAATCAATCCGAACATTTTTGACCTGCACTTTCCTATTTTGCTTCTTCGCGATCAGCGCATACGCACTTTACATGAACCCAAATTTCATACCCGACAGCATCGATTACATGCGAGCCAATGGAATTCTGTCATACTAACGTATGAAACTGTATTGAACGGACGCTTTGTTCCGCTGGCGTCCAATGCTAGAATGTCGTAGTTCACGCTCGCCTTTTTTCAGATATCTACGGCACAATGGAAGACTTTGACGTACAGACCTTGTCGGCTTACCTCCACCTGACTCCAGAACAGGTACGCAAGATGGCAGAGCGTGGAAAATTGCCCGGTAGACGGATAGGAGGTCAGTGGCGTTTTTCACGCCCCGAAATCCACACGTGGTTTGAAAACCGAATCGGTGTCTCTGATGAAAAGGAATTGGTCGAGGTCGAGCAGGTCTTCGAGATCCAAGCTCGCAAAGAGACGGTTGACGACTTTCATATCCCCGACCTCTTGCGTGTAGAGAATATTTTTTCGCCACTGTTGGCCAAGACGAAAACAAAAGTCATCACTAAGATCTGCGACATGGTGGCTCAAACTGGTGCTCTTTGGGAACCCGACAAAATGGCCGAAGCCATCCACAACCGGGAAGCGCTTCATCCAACTGCTCTGGAGAATGGTGTCGCACTCCTGCACCCACGACGACCAATGTCACAAGCGATGGGCGAACCTTTCTTGGGACTTGGCGTTACTACCAGCGGCATTCCGTTTGGGGGACCGCGTGGCTGTTTGACAGACATCTTCTTTCTGATCGGCTCGACGGACGAGGCTGTTCACCTTCGTGTTCTAGCACGCCTCAGCCGATTGATTCAACAACCAGAAGTGCTAGATCAGATTCGCGATGCCAATGGCCCCGCTGAAACTCACGCTGTGATCGTTGCAGCCGATGAAGAGTTGTAGACTTATTCACGCGTGCCAATCTCGAACAGATGCTGCACAAGCGATACCGCTGAAGCCAACCGTTGCCCTCCCCTGCCTTTGCAGATTGGCAAAACAATTCGCTTATCAAAACTCTCGAGATAATCGGCGATGCCTGCGAATCGATTTTCAAGATCATAATTGATCCCCTGCAGCAAGTCGTAAACCGGCACCCGCGCGTGCGCATTGTTCAACAGATCAATACTGCTCGAGTGATAGGCCACCAGCCGATCGTCCAAATTCAAGAACTCATTCCATTGATCTTGAAATGCTTTGAGGCTGAGCGCATCGTCAAAGTCCTCTAACTGCAGGCCCATGTGCCGCAACCCCACTGGAGTCAACTCTTCGCGCGACTGTATCCGACGAACAAATTTGTCCGTTTCGGCAACAACGGTGTTCGGTTGCCCCAACGTAATCCGCTGCGCGCAGACATACACCGGAGGCAAGGGGTGGGCGCGGCGTTTCTCTTTCACGTTTGCCCATTGCTCACCAGTGGTGAACTGCAGTGGAGTGGCCTCAGCATAGAACACAACGATCGGATGTTTATCGGACAAAAGACACCTAGGCACATTAAGATTAGGCGCCTTTTTAGCTTGAACCGTCTCTCCGCTGTAATCGGCTTGCGGATGAGCCAATTGCATCTCGATCATCGCGTTGAAACCATCCAGCAGGCGGTCGACATCAAGGTTTTCCGGCTCCATCTGCTTTATTGCCGCGGCGATTGCCTCGATCGTCGACAAAGACGTTTCATCTGGTTCCAGCCGAATTCGAAATTGCCCCGGCCTAGTAGGCGCCAAAGAAAAACAAGGCAGAGAACGTAGAATCTCAACATCGCGATAGAGCGTTTTGGCTTGATTCCATGTACCATCGATCACAACCAGTTGCTCTGGTAATTCTTCCGGCGGAACTTGGTTGAGCAACCGAGCGTCGGGCGCGGGATACAGTAACCCTGACGATGGCCTGATTGGCAGTTGCATCGCCGCCAATTGTTCGTTTCTATCGCAAACCACCTGGCAATTGGTCAGTGCTCGCGCAGCTATTCGGGCCGAATTAAAGGGGTGGGTGCGCTCTCGCCTGTGTTGCAGAATCAGAAACTCCGTCCGAGTTTCAACGGCCGAGATAGCATCACAGTAACACAGATTCGCGGGTCGAAAACAGTCACCACACCGCTGGCGAGTTTGCGATGTTGAAAAGGAGTGATCATTTGACTGATTCA
>CAYTPS010000019.1:6197-10335 GCA_964439245.1 uncultured Pirellulaceae bacterium
CGTCTCTTGCGAGCGTAGTTCGGATGATCGGCCTGTCCGGTCAACTCGTACAAAAAGCGACTTGGCTGAGTATCGCGCGCTTTACCCCATTTCATGCGAGTCAGAGACATCGACAAAGTCAACAACTCTTCGGCACGCGTGACACCTACGTAGCACAAGCGGCGTTCTTCAGGCACACCGGCGTCATCATCCTCTAGCGAGCGTTTGTGAGGTAAGATCCCCTCCTCTAGCCCAACCATATACACCTCGGGAAATTCTAACCCCTTGGCCGAGTGCATCGTCATCAATGCGATCGCGTTCTTCTTTAGCTGCTTTTCTTTGTCATTGTCTGGACTTTGATCACCCAAGAGCAATTTGTCCAAAAATTTTGACAATGTGGGTTTGCGCGTTGAACGTTCATATTCTCCGAGGGCACTGACGATTTGTTCAACTACCGCCCAGTGAGATTCTCTGTCTTCAGGCTCGGAATAGGTTTTGTTGACCTCGGCCTCATAGTTCGTGCGTTTGATCAAAAGCCGCGCCGTCTCCACCAATGACAGCCCGCCCATTTGCGCTTTAACTGCGCTAACGGCCTCGACCAAACCATCAAGCCCCCGGATGACCGAGCTTGTCAATTGTGGCCGGTCTGAATTTCCAGCGATCAATTCCCACAGGGGGACTTTCTGTTTTACGCTGTGATCGAGTAACTTTTCGATCGACTTCTTCCCAATGCCACGTGGCGGCTTGTTAATGATTCGCAAAATTGAAATGTCGTCTGGTTCTGCATCCAACAAGCGGAAGTAAGCGAGCAGGTCTTTTACTTCTTTTCGATCGAAAAACGACATTCCGCCGACCAACACGTAAGGCAGTTTCGCTTTACGCAACTCCGTTTCGAACGGGCGTGGTTGTTCGTTGGTGCGAAACAAAATCGCGAAGTCACGTGGTTCGCGCCCTTTCTCCTCCAGCCGTCGCTGGATCGAACGCACCGTCTCTGCAGCCTCAACCGTCTCATTTTCGTATTGAATAATGGCAGGCCGGTCGCCGCCAGGACGTGCGGCACGGAGAACTTTGTCGTGCCGCGTCTTGTTGAATTTTATCAAGGTGTTCGCGTAAGAAATAATCGAATCAGTCGAACGATAGTTGTCTTCTAGCCTGACGACCTTCGCATCGGGCCAGTCACGATTGAAGGAGAGAATGTGTTCGACCTCAGCACCGCGCCAGCCGTAAATCGACTGATCATCGTCCCCCACCACACACAAGTTACGATGCTCCGACGCCAGCGCCTTAACGATTCGATACTGGCTGGTGTTTGTGTCCTGGTATTCATCAATCAACAAATGATCGAATCTGGCCGCCTCCTCCGCGCGAACATCCTCATGTTTTCGGAAAAGCTCTTCGGTCAGCAGCAACAAATCATCAAAATCAACCGCCCCGCAAATTTTTAGTTGCCGTTGGTAACGCTGGTAAGCAATCGCCGCCAGGTGCTGAGCATCGCTTTCGCTTTGCATGATCGCGTCGCCTGGCTTGAGCGATTTGCATTTCCAGTTACTGATGTGGAACAGCAGCTGGTTTGGGGCCATCATTTTGTCATTGACATTGATCTCGCGCAAAACAGTCCGGGCGAGGCTCTCTTGATCACCTCGGTTGTAGATCGCAAACTTGAGAGGATAGCCCAGTTTATCAATCTGCCGCCGGAGGATCTTGACGCACAACGAGTGAAAGGTCGAAACGGTGGGTTGTGGATCATCTTCGGCGAAGCGATTCTTCGCGTACTTGGGCTTAAACTTGTCGTGGGGCTGCGGTGCCTTACGCTTGACGTCGATCATCGGCATCAACCGCTCACGCATTTCGTTGGCGGCTTTGTTGGTAAACGTTACCGCCAGAATACGATCGCGCGGTGTACCCGTTTGGATCAGCTTGACGATTCGGTAAGTGATGACGCGCGTCTTACCGGTGCCGGCTCCAGCAAGTACCAAAAGCGGCCCCGAGAGTGTGTTGACGGCGTCAAGTTGATCCGGATTCAGGCCGTTCATGGCGGAATTGGCGTGCGAAAGTGGGCGTTGTTGGCGACTGAGCCGGGTTGGGCGAAACGCGGTTTTAACAGCGGCGCTGGAGCTGAGGTTAGTATCTATCTCGCTGATCCGTTGTCAAACGCAAATGGATTGGAGCGTCGCTATTGACCATTGTTTGCTGAAGTACGTATACTCTTCGTTTCGAAATGGTCGCTTTTTGCGCCCTCCAACACACCATCAACCAAGGTCGGTTTGATCCGTTTTCTAACTCATGTCAAAACCCAAGACTGAAGACCAAAAAAGTAACATTCGCGATATCGAACTGCCGCCAAATGCGACGCGTGAGATGCCGGAAGAAACCGTCGAACCCTCGGAAGCGGAAAAGCTGCTTGAAGCTTCACGGCCTTACTGGGGACAGATTGCCCTTGGCGTGTGCGTACTGTTGCTGGGCTACGTACTAGTAAGTTACTTCCTGCAAAACAGCGAAAATGCGGCTGCTGAGCCCTGGCAGGAGCTGGACCGCTCAATCAATCAGTTCCGCATCAGTCAGAACGTCGATTCTCTGAAACAAATGGAGAATGACTACCCTAACGACAAAGCCACGAATTTCGCGTTGCAGATCGCTGGCGACTACGAGATGGACCGCGGACTTCAGCAATTGCCCACCGATCGCGAAGGTGCCATGAAGCTGATCAAGCGTGCGAAAGAGTCCTTCCAAAAGGTTTATGACGCACCCAACACCACCAAAACCGTAATGCAGCAGCGTCGATCGCTGTACACGTTAGCGTACGCCGCCGAAAGTCTTGGTCAATTCGACGAAGCAAAAAAGCTATACACCAAATACACAGAAGAAGCTCCCGATTCAATTTTGTTTAAGGACGCTCAACGTGGTCTAGCACGAGTCACCGACCCGAAGTTCATTGCCTTATACAAAGATTTTCAGGACCACGAATTGTTCGATGAGGAAGCTCCGGGGGCTGCTGTAGAAGACGCGCCAAACATTGACTTCCCTGAGATCGACATTCCCAAAGAAATGGAAGAGGCCAAAGAGTCCGATTCTGGAGGTGCCTTCGAAGCGGATAAACCCGCTGAAACAGCAGATGCTGAACCGGCGACTGTTGAAACCGAAAAGGTTGACGTCGAACCAACCGAGAAGAAGGAATTTGACCTAATTGATGAAGGCAAGCCTGCCGAATCGGAAATGAAAGTTGAGCCATCTGGAGAATCATCGGTTGAGCCCGCCGCGCCCGCGGTCACCACAACTGAAGATGCGGTGGAGGCCGTCGTGGAACCGATTGTCACGAAGGTAGAGGAGGCTGTTGAAGCTGTCGTCGAGCCCGCTTCTGCTGCTGGCGAGTAGTTCGAGCTTCCACGTGGCACTCCGGTTCTCGTAGCAATGGTGATATTGCAATTAAGTGAAAGAATCGGGCCATTCTTGCCGCTCTTTCGCTGTGTTCACAGCTCAGGCACATTACGCGGTTGCAGGACACCGTGTTTCTTGATTTGAGTGTCTGTCGACCGCTTGGTCGCCGGCATATCGCTCGAAAACACGCTGCGTTCCCACCTCAATAGGTCAGTCAAGTTCGAGATACGCTATACTCGAATTCAAAAACTGACTCTGAGGCTGTCCGCATGCGAACTGTAAATCTATCTCGCAGACCTTTGTGCTTCTTCGTTTCTTGTATTGTCGCTACGACGCTTCTGCTTCCTCAGTCGGCCGACGGACAGAACTTTGGTTTCTCGAAGGTCAACATCACTCCGAAAGAACCAGTCCGCCTATCGGGCTATGGAAGTCGCAAGAGCCCGAGTGAAGGCGTTGACGAAGAACTTTTCGCACGGGCGATGGCAATTGAGGACGCCAGAGGAAGGAAACGGATTCTTGTATCGGTTGAGTCGATTGGATTCCCCGGTGTCTTAGTGCAAGAAATCTATGCCGCCGTCAAAACACGTCACCAACTCCAGCGCTCTGATCTGGTCGTAAGTTTTACTCACAACCACACCGCTCCGCATATCGCTGGCGGACTGCCCAATCTATTTGATACAGCCGTCAACAATGCCGACCAAGCAAGCATCGATAAATACACCGATCAAGTTCGCAAGCTTACTATCAAAGCCATCGATATGGCAGTTGAGGATATCCAGCCCGG
>CAYTPS010000019.1:10345-20052 GCA_964439245.1 uncultured Pirellulaceae bacterium
GCTCAGGGCAACGTTTCGTTTGCGCGAAACCGCCGAGTTCTAGCCGATGGAATTTGGACTGGATTTGGGGTGAACTCTCGTGGACCGGTCGATCACTCGCTTCCGCTGATTCGTATCACCGACTCTACCGGAAGGAAAACACGCGGCCTGATTTTCAACTACGCTTGCCACTGCACTACCTTCGGTAGTCAATACAACAAAATCAACGGTGATTGGGCGGGGTATGCTTCCAAGAACCTTGAATCTGACGAAACGGACCTTGTCGCGATCTGCACAATCGGTTGTGGCGCCGACGCCAACCCGGCGCGCGACTCCGAACGGGCATTGGACCTCGCCAAGTCACAGGGGAAGGAGATTTCCGACGAAGTCGAGCGTCTTTTGAGAGGTCATATGCGACCGCTTGAGCCGGTTGGCATTAACGCCTCCTACGGTTTTGCTGGTCTGCCTATCGACCGGCCTAGCGACGGCGACCTCAACGAGGCCATGAGCAGCTCTCGGCTTCAAGTCCGCAATCATGCTCAAGAGATGATGAAAATCAAAAACCGTATGGGACGATTGCCGGAGACATATCCGATGCCAATTCAAGTATGGAAATTCGACGTAGGAGACAGAGAGGACTCTGCAGACTTTACGATGGTTTTCCTTAGCGGCGAAGTGTGTGTGGATTACGCGACGCGCATCAAAGAGGAGTTAACGAAGGCTCAAAGCGCAGACAAAACGAAGAAACCATCCGCCCGCAACAACATCTGGGTGAGCGCTTACGCCAACGACGTCTTTGGCTATGTCGCCTCTGAGCAGATGCAATCAGAAGGTGGCTACGAGGTGGATTTTTCAATGATCTACTATCTGCAACCCGGTCGCTGGCTCAGCGGCACCGAAGACATTATCGTCAAACGGGTGAACGAGCTTGCTAAGACAGCCAAAATAAAGAGCGGACCCAATCGTCAACAGGGCGTTCCCTCTGAGATCTTCACATCTGACAATCTGGAAGTCCGTCTGCTGGCAAGTGAACCGGCGATACGTGACCCAATCAACATGTGCTGTGACGCATCTGGCAATCTCTGGGTTGTGGAGATGGGAGACTACCCGGGCGGCGATCCGGCACACATCAAACCTGGCACCACGTTTCAAAATGAACGTGCGTTCCGAGGCACGGACAAGAAGCCGTGGGACGGCGCACCGGGTGGGAGGATAAAACGAATCTATGATTCAAATGGGGACGGCAAATACGATCAATCAACGGTGTTTTTAGACGGATTGAAATTCCCCACCGGCGTGTTTCCATGGAGGGACGGCCTGTTGGTGTGCGCAGCACCGGAGATCTTCTTCGCCAAAGACAGTGATGGCGATGGCAAGGCCGATCTAAAAGAAACGCTCTACACTGGATTTTCCGAGGCCAATCCACAACACAGGGTGAACGGATTCGAGTGGGGACTCGATGGCTGGTTGTATCTCGCGGCAGGCAATCACTCAAACGGCGAAATCACAAGCGTAAAAACCGGCAAGAAAGTTGAGACGTCAGGACGTGACATTCGAATCGATCCCCACACTGGAGACGTGGAAGCGGTCAGCGGCCCAAGCCAATGGTGTCGCTGCCGTGACGATTTCGGGAACTGGTACGGCAACGACAATACCTGGCCCCTGTATCAATACGTGATCGAGGATCGTTTTCTCAACCGCAATCCTTTCGTCGCCTCACCGACACCATATGTGCATCTACCGACTCCTGCTCAATCGCCTCCGGTCTATCCAACCAGTCAAACCGAGGGCCGATTCAATGACCTGTCGACGATGAACCGTTTTACATCAGCCTGCGGACCGGCGATTGGCCGCAATCCACGTCGGGGCTTGACTGGCGTGGAAGCCTTCGTTTGCGAACCCGTTCATAATTTGATCAGCCGTCTTGTGATCGAACAAAGCGGTGTTGAATTCAGTGGCCACCGCACAGAAGGGGATTCTAGTTCCGAATTCATGTCGTCAACAGACAACTGGTTTCGCCCAGTCAGAATTCTGTCGGCACCCAACAACGACCTTGTGTGGGTCATCGACATGTATCGGCAGGTCATCGAACACCCCGAATGGATCCCTGAAGCGTGGCAGTCTAGCATGGACCTCTACGCCGGAGCAAACTTTGGACGAATCTATGCCCTGCGGGAGAAAGGAGCGGCCGGGTCAGAAGACGACTCTATCCCCAACCTGCGAAAACTTAGCAACGAACAGCTTATCGCACGACTGTTACAACCCAATGGTTGGCAGCGTGACACAGCTCAACAATTATTGCTTGAGCGTCATCATTCTGGTGAGGACCTTTCCCAAACGATCCGACAATTGGAAGGCCCTACCTATGACACCAGCGTCCCTACGGCAACTCGTATTCAGTCAATTTGGTTGCTCTCACAGATCGAGCCGCAACAAGCCGATCTGACACGGCTACTTGGTGACGAAAATGAAGACATCGTCATCAATTCGATTCGAGCCTTTGGACTTGGGCCGATTAGCGACGACGAGACTTTGATGAGAGCACTATGCGCACACGTAAGCGCGCGAGTCCGTTATCAGGTTGGGCTGGCATTGGGTGCGTTGCCGGCTGAGAAGCGCCTCCCACTCAAAGCATTAGCGGTAGAAAACCTAGAGGATCCCTGGATGCGTGCTGCAATCCTAAGTTCATCGGTGGGGGTCGCGGAATCCATCTTGGTGGAAGTCTGTAAACGCGCTGAAGTTTCACCCGCGCGGACCAAGCTTGTTGACGGCCTGATTGCAACTGCAATGGGCGATGACCCCGAATCGGGAATAATTGCCATACTGGATTCTCTCTTGCTCGGCACCGCGGACGTGCAACCGTGGCAGATGGCTGCTTTGGTTTCGGCACTGGACAATCTTAAGCGCAAGGGAGGAAATCTGTTCAAACTGACTGAATCCTCCAACTCGAAAGGCGTGAAGGTTCTCAGGAAGACTTTCCAGACCCTAGGACAGCTTGCGTCGGATCCTACGACAAGAAAAAACTTGCCTGTGGCCGCGATCGAATTGCTGGGCCACAGTTTTAAAAACGTGGAGGGCGTCACGGATTCACTATTGGCGATGCTTGGCCCGCAGTACGGTATCGATTTCCAGTCGGCCGCCGTTGCGTCGCTTGGACGAATCGGAAACGTCGAACCGCTGGTCAAGATCTTGAAAGACGCGGGGCCTTCACTGCAGTCGCGCATTCAAACGATGCTGTTAAAGCGCATTGATTGGACCCAGGCTTTAGTGAGTGGTATCGAGCAAAGTGAGCTTAGTGTCGACGACCTCACCCCATCGACTCGAGAGATTCTCTCGGAACACCGCGACGACGCATTGAAGCAACGGTTTGCAGATTTGCTTCAACAAACTTCAGACACTGACCGCTCCGACATCGTACAGCAATACAGGCCGGCGCTTGATTTTGCTAACTCCGATCGGGATCTGGGAGTTGGAAGACGGTTATTCGAAACGAACTGTGCCGCCTGCCACAAGCTTGGCGGCATTGGAAGATCCGTTGGCCCTGATTTGGCAGGTTTGCAAAGCAAGTCTTTTGAGTACATCTTGGCTGCAATCATCGATCCAAACCGCGCTGTCGAAGCCAAGTATCGCGCGTACAAGATTGCGACCGAAGACGGGAGTTTTTACAGCGGGATGATTATCGAGGAATCGGCTACCAGCGTCAAAATGGCAATGGCAGATGGCTCCGAATTCGTTGTCCTGCGTAACGAAATTGAGGAGATGGAACGATCCAGCAAGTCGTTTATGCCAGAAGGATTCGAAGAGACGATTACGCCCGTTCAAATGAAAGAACTCTTGGCGTTTATTAACGAAGCACTATCCGGCAACAGCCGCGAGTAATCTGTCCTTTCGACAAACGGACGGTGTGATTACTAACTTCGGTAGTCATCAATTTTGTAGATACTTGGTGGCTTCTCAAACTTCTCGGTCAGCATCGAAGCGTTGTCGTACAGCCACGCCTGGCAAACGTCGCGATCTGCGATCGTCCAATGGTGCTCTCCTACCAATGCAAATGGGCGTTCACCGCAGCCAGAGATTAAGACCGCATCCCCGGGTTGAGCCTGATCCAGAACCCACTGAATCGCCTTGAAGCGATTTGGAATAATCTGGGCCGACTCTGGCTTTTGAAACCCGTCCAACACTTGATGAATCGGCTCGTAGTCGACCATGGGATCAGCCGAAGTCCGGGTAATCACACTCTTATTGGCAGCTTTCTCGACGACCTCGCCCAACAAACGGCGCTGGTGTTCCGATTGGAGTGGATCGGTCGAACAGACACACCAGACCTTTCCTTTGGCAACTTGTTTCATGGTCCTCAAAGCATTGGCTAACTGCGAGGGACTGCTTGCCGAATCGACCCACACTCCAAAAGGTTGGCCGCATTCAACGCGCTCCATTCGACCGGGAATCGAACCAGCTGCCTCGAGTCCTTTAGCGATCGTCTGCAGACTGATACCAAGTGATAGCCCAACCGCTGTGGCAGCCAAGCAGTTGTAGATATGAGGGTCGCCGATAATGTCCGTTCGTATTGGGACAGAGGCTCCGCCGGCAGTGATCATGAATACCTGATCACCAACAGTACGCTCAACAACGAAAGCCTTTACATTCGCATCTTGCCGCATTCCAACCGTCAACACTGGCGAGTCAAGCTTTTCGATCAGGAAATGGGATTTCGGATCGTCAGCGTTAAGGATAGCTAACCCTGTGTCCTTGAGATGATCGATCATCCGCAGAAAAGCGCGGCGGTAGTTTTTTCCGTTGCCATGAAAATTATCAGGGTCGTGCCGAATGTTGGTCAGCACCGCAACGTCCAACTCGATCCCCGAAAGGGCGCGTTTGGCAAGTGCTTTGCTAGGAATCTCGACAACGGCATGATCGCACTGATGCATGACCATGCGAGCAAACTGCTCAGCAATCAGCGGCGGATTTATATTCCGGTTGGGCACGGATTGAGTGTTTTTGCCGAGACTGACTTCGATGGAGGACACTAAGCCTGATTCGCGTGCGTCGGCTTTAAGAATACTGTGCACCAAATGGGCCGTAACCGTTTTACCGTCGCTGCCACTGACGCCAATTGTCGTCAGACGTGTACTGGGCGTGCCAGCAAGACGGTGACAGATTTCGCCGTAAGCTTGCCGAGTGTCAGGCACGATGATCTGTGGGGCGTCTATCGCCAGCAATCGCTCGGTGACTACGGCGGTAGCTCCGTTCTCGATTGCGGCCGCAGCATGGTCGTGTCCGTCCTTGTGTGCGCCAACAACGGCAACATAGAGATCACCTTCCTGACAATCTTCCCAATGTCCGCAACAAGATTCAACGAGGAGCGATCGTTCGCCGTTGTTGCCAATGATTCGTGCGTGGGGAAGAATCTCCTGAACAGGGATTCCAGATGAATCTGTGGTAGCAGTGGTCGGGGTACTCACGAGGCCTCCTTGCCTAGCAGTCGCCATTAAAAAACATGCGTCTCAGACGCAACAACACATCGACTTCCTGTCGACGGCTACGGATTTTCGAGATATGGGCATTTGCGTCAACCCGAATCGAAAGCGGCAGGCAAAGGGCGAGGCGGAACTGACAGCATCGACGTGCGCGTCCATAAATCTCTGGGACTCGTTGTTCTCGCAACGTTGCGTTAAACTATCACTTTGTCAAAATTGCTATTGACGGTATTCCATTCCGTCGTGCCTTACTCTTTTTATAAGTTGGCATTGTTTAAACAAGAATCGCGAAAACCAAATCGAAAGATCGACTCGTTGAGAATTCCCTTCCGTATCGTTTTCCCAATCCTCATGTTGCTGGTTTTTGCCGTTGCACCATCTGCGTATACGCAGGAAGCAACGACAAACGACATCCCTCCTGTTTTGGACGAAATGCAAGAAGAAGTGTCCGCAAGCATTACGACAGGTGACTCCAATCAGGCCGTCGAGGGATTTGCAGATACTGTCGAAAGTACGGCCCAAGAAGTCGACTTAAGCGCTGCCGCCGATGAGGATTTGGTGCGTCTAGAAGAGAACGCCGTCAAGCAAGCGGTCGCCTTCATCGCACCATCAGTGGTCAAAATTGAAACTCTCGGAGGCGCAGAAGGCAGCGCCCACTCGACCGCCATCTGCGTCTCTGAGGCTGGATTGTTTTTGACCGCCGCCTATAACCTGCGTGGTGACCCTTCGAGCATCTTCCTTAAAGCCGTTTCGCGCTCGAATGATGAAGCAAACATTGCGGCAGACGATGAAGCTGAAACGGAACGATTTATCGCAAAAATCGTGGCAACCGACCACAGCCGCAATCTGGTGTTGCTTAAGGCAGAACCGCTTGACGATTTTCCGTTTTATCCCATTTCTATTCCTACTGAAGAACTTGAACTCAGGCCTGGTCAGACTGTTATTGCCGTCGGCAAAGTCTACGACCAAAGTACCCCGTCTCTGTCGGTCGGCATCATCAGTGCCCTTGGTCGGATCTGGAGCAGAGCGATTCAGACTGATGCCAAAATCTCACGGGCCAACTACGGTGGCCCGTTGATCACACTTGAAGGTGATGTCGCGGGCATTCTGTGCCCGCTGTCACCGGACAACGCCAACGTCGAAGCAGGCGCACAATGGTACGATTCGGGTATCGGTTTTGCGGTACCTTTGGCAGGATACCAACGCATGATCGACAAACTGGCACAGGGAATCAATCTTCATCGAGGGCTGCTGGGCGTTTCAATGAAAGGCAAGGACATGTTCGCCGATCAACCGGTGATAGGCTATTGCCGTCCCAAATCCCCCGCCACTGCAGCGGGCCTACAGGTAGGAGATCAACTTTTAACCATCGACGGAACCCCGCTGAAAAGTCATGCCGAAATGAAACACTTACTAGGCCCAATGATTGCCGGTGATGAAGTTGAGCTCTCTCTTTTGCGTGAATCCGAAACGCTCACGGTGACTGCAACGTTGACCGACAAAATTGATCCGTTTGAAGAGCTTTCACTTGGTATTGTGCCGAGGAGAACCAACAAAGACGAACTGGAAATCTGGCATGTCCTATCAGGCGGTCCGGGAGACAAAAGTGGCCTCAAGGCTGGCGATACGTTGAAGGCGATCGACGAAGAAGAACTGCGTTCGTGGGAACAATTGCAAGAAAAACTAAACCAATTAACACCACAACAGGAGACCGTACTGACGGTCGTATCTTCCCAAAAGGGCGAAGACGCGCCTGCTCCAAAGAAGCTCCCATTCACCACCACACCTACCCGCGCCACACCGCCTGTTGGCCTTCCGAAAGCGATTGATCTTGCCTCCGACGATGATGCAAAAGCCGAAGTAATAGAGATTAAGGTAATCGATTCTTCCAACCGTTGCTTTGCGATTGTACCTGAGAACGATTTTGCGACCGTAGGAAAACCGGCTCTGTTCGTTTGGGTCTCGGAACCGGGGGTTCTTGATTCTGCGGAAACGTTGAAGGCAACAGCTGCCGAGTGTCAGCGGAACAATATGGTATTGATGATCCCGCAGTCACTTGATCAAAAATCGTGGACGCCGGGCGAACGTGAGTTCATTTCCAAAGCTGTTCAACGCTTGGCGAGGCAAGTCGATTTTGACCCTCGCCGAGTCGCGATTGGGGGCGAGAAAACGGCAGGAACGATGGCCTGCCTGACCGCATTTACCAATCGCACGCAGTTTCAGGGACTTGTCATGTTTGACGCGTTGTTCCCGGCGAGGCTTCCACAGGTTGAGACGCGCCCGAATGAAAGGCTGCTGATCTATTTTGCCAATTCAGATGAATTTAAATCTGGCAAACGTCTGGCCAGGACCGTCGAGGCGCTAGAGAAAAAGAAGTTTCCAGTTCATAAGAATCCGGCAAACTTCAAAAGGTTGATTGCCTTGTTGCCCGAACTCGCCGATTGGATAAACACGCTTGACCGCCGTTAGATTGTTTGGCTGTCGAGACAAATTGACTTTCACAACTCACCACCAATGAAATTCTCCCTCACACTATTTCTTCTGTTCTCAATTTCCTGCTGCCAATTCGGTTTTGCGCAGGAGAGAGTTGCTCCGGCAAAAGTTCGCCGAGTCAAACGTGTCAAGCGTCCTGTCTTCAACCAAACTGACAGCCCGGCTGAAGGTTCATCCAGTGAGTCAATTTTCTTTCGCGACGTTTATTCCGAAGCGCTCGTCGGACCGCGCCCCGATGCAACGGCTTTAGCCGAAAGCGTAAACAGCCAATCCAACGCGGTCGCAACGGCAAGCTCGAAATCCTCCAACAATTCTTGGAGCCAGCTGGTGGACGCTGCGACTATCGAGGATGAAGTCAAAGCGCAACAGCAAAAGGTTAGCCAGTTGGTAACGACTCCGGTCGTTTTCCAAACCAAATATGACGAGGTGAATCAAAGTTTTGAGGTTTTGTCGGTCCTTTTTTCGGTCATTAGTCAATATGACAGTGACATCCGATGGGCCGAACATGCATCGGCGGCTCAAATGCTGTTTCAGAAGGCGGCCGTGTCTTCTCGAACTGGCGCGGCAGCTGGGTTTCGCTATTGCAAGACGCGCAAAGAAGACCTAGAGGAACTGGTGCGCGGCGGTTCGATTGTGGCCACAGATCCGCCCCCAGAAACGATTGACTGGAGCACTGCAGCCGACCGATCACGACTGATGGTAAGGTTGGAAGAGGCAAACGAGAATTTAAAGAAATTCACCGCCAATGAGGGCGCGTTCAAAAGCGCGGTGGGGGACATCAATCACGAGGCGAACATGATTGCGCTGATGGCACGGGTAATTGTCCTCGATGGTATGCCAGAAGCCGAAGAAGATGACTACGTCGCCTATGGCCGCACGATGCTCGATGCCGCCGTGGAGCTCAAATCTTCGGTAAAGGTAGGCGACTTCAACCGCGCTTCCACCGCCACTAACCGGATTAGCCAATCTTGCGTTGATTGTCACGCCGATTGGCGATAAAGCAACGGCTCCAAGTCAAGCGAACGTCTGCATACCGGAGGCCAGACAACTCAGAGAAGAAGAACCTCTTACGTTCGCCTTGACGCGTTAGCCGAGGGTTGATATCTACGAATGTCTACCCGGTTTCGCGAGCCTATATCTTGACAAAAACTGTAAATTTCTCCGACATTAGGCGCTGTCTGCTAGCTCTGTTGCTTGTCAGCATCAGCATTGGCCAATCTCACGCACAGAGGCCTCGGTTTCCAGACGCCTTACAAGACCCGTTTGGTAATCTGGGACAGACGGGCAACGTGCCTCTTCCCCAGAATGGAATTGGGACCGCACCACAGCCAGTCCCACAGTTACCCAATTTGACCTTTCCAAATCTACCCGCGCCAAACTTTGATCCAGGTCAAGGCTTGCCCGCTGGCAATCTCGTGCCGGACTTACAAGGGTTCCCGCAAGGCGTTTTTCCGAATACTCAGCCGCAAACATTCGGTGCGATCCCAACATTAGATTTGCCTAGATCGTCCCAAGCATTCTCGAATCAAATTTTTCCTCAGCGCGATCCATCAAACTACCAACTTCAGCCATTTCCAATTTTTCCTAATCCTGCGAATCTTCCAACGCAACAAGCTCAGCCACCGGTTAGGCCACCTCAAAACCTATTGCCTCAGTTTCAACCAAGGCCAAACACAGGTTTTACACAGCCACAATTTGATTTTAACGCTAATCCAAATGCCTTCCAAAATCGTTGGCCTTACCAAGGCCCCAGCAACA
>CAYTPS010000019.1:20062-24448 GCA_964439245.1 uncultured Pirellulaceae bacterium
ACAATTACCAGCCTATATTCGACTGGAACTGGCCCCGCCAGCAGTGGGATCGTTTTCAAAATGAATTTCTACCACGTGTTTTAGAGCATCCCCGAATTCGTCAGACGTACCTTCATGGAAGTAACCGTGGTGCCAATCCCGGCAATGAACTCGACATCAACGACATTGAATTTGCAACAACTCTAACGATACCTAACTTCCTGCAGAGCCGACAACCTTTACGCATCAGCCCCGGGTTTATCGCCTCGTTCTGGGACGGGCCAGATACGCCATCGACGGGATTTGATCTACCTTCGAAAGCCTTTGGGGGCTACCTCGCCATGGATCATGTCACCGATCTAGCCAAGACAGCCGGTATAGAAACCAATTTTACCGTCGGTGTTTACAGCGACTATGATAATTTTTCGTCGGATGCAATCCGTTTGCAAGCGCGCTTGTTGGGATGGCAGCGTATCAATGAATACACCGTTGGTAAGTTGGGGGTTGAGTATTTGGATCGCGTAAAGGTAAAGATGCTTCCTGCGGTGGGTCTGTTTTTGTCACCCATCCCAGACATGTAACTCGATCTATACTTCCCGCGTACGAAACTTTCCCATCGCATCCCTAACGTAGGAAACTATGAAATGTGGTCCTACGTTGGCGCTGAATATGGAGGTGGCAGCTGGGCCATTGAACGCATCGATGGCAGCGATGATCAAGTGGACATCAACGATGTCAGGGCATTTGTAGGAGTCGAGTGGATTGGCCCTCGGCGAGTCACCGGGTTCTTCGACTTTGGTTACGCGTTTGAGCGCGAGTTGGTCTACGCTTCCAACAGCAGCAACAATCTTGAGCTGCAAGACACACTTATGATTCGTTCCGGCGTGGCGTTTTAAGATTCACCAAGATTGCGTCGCGATGAACGTATTTCGAAGATCACTCCAGTGTGTTTAGTTCTCGGTTAGATTTTCGGTAGTGATTCGCCAAGCAGAATCGTGTTTCTTCATTACCAAATTCATCCGCCCGTCAGTGATTTTGTTCTCTTGTTGCAGATTCCAGTCAGCGGTCACAATTGCAGCAAAATCACCTACCATCTGAACTTTTATATTACTGATTCGCAACGTACCCATCCCGGGTCTAAACTTTGCGACCAAAGAATCGCGCACAGCTTCCCAGCCTTTTTCTGTCTTCCCGTTAACGCTAACCCGTAACGAATCAAATTTACGGTAGTCCACCATGTAGCGTTTTATGTCGAGGTTGTTCCACGCGTCGGCACGATTCTTCAACATCGATTTAATCTGTCGCTCCGCTGGGCTGCCGTCTTCGATATCATCGGGGTCGGCTCTCAAAGCACTTGAGGTACCCGCCATCGGAGCGAGATCGTCACTTGCCCCTGGCGTATCGACAACTTCATCTTGACTGCTAAGTTGCGCACCAACAACGTTGAAACCAATCAGCCCGATCACGAACATGACTAAGAAGAGAATGATGTCGTTCTTAATGGTCTTCATTTCCTACAGCTTTTTGTTGAATCTAAGAATCTTTGTCACCCACTTCGAATCATGGGACTCCGACGTTTGGCGGAGCGTCCTTCTCATCAGATTGTAATCGGCGTTTGATCCTCAATAGATTTTCGCACAGCCAAAACGTGAAAACTGAGTAAAAGCCCCGACAATATCTGCCGAGGCGTCACAATCGTTCGTCTAGTTTCTGAGCAACAAACGATAAACTCGTGCCCCTGTCCAGCACCATCGCCAGTAACGTTCGCTGGGGCGATCATCTTAAGTGTTCGACTTTGCCTTGAGGTCTGGATCGCTCTTCAACGGCAGTTGAATGGTCTGTCCGATCTCGGCAGCTTTGTAGATGGCCAGAATTATTTCAACACTTCTGCGGCCCTCAGCCCCGTCGACCGCCAACGGTTCTCCTTTCTCGATCGCTTGAATCACGTCCCTGAATTGCTTGGCGTGCGCAGCGTGTCCAATTGCAGCAGGATCGGCAGCACCACCGCCTGTATCAGTCATCGCTGCATATTTCTCAGCTATCTCTTTATCCTTCGCCGTCATCTCTGCAAAAGCCCAGGTCTTGATATCTTCTTCTTCGATTACGACTGAACCTTGGTTTCCATGAATTTCGATCTTCTTCAACATGCCAGGAAAGGCGGCCGTCGATGCTTCAATCACGCCCAAGGCACCGTTGGCAAATTTCAAAGAAGCGGTCGCCACATCCTCGACTTCAATACGCTCGTGGGCCAGCGTCGCGGTTTGTGCTGATATCTCGGCAACAGGCCCCATCAGCCACGTCAACAAGTCGACGCTGTGAATGGCCTGGTTCATCAGCGCTCCACCTCCATCAAGATCCCAAGTGCCACGCCACTGGCCACTATCGTAGTACTCTTGCGTCCGGAACCATTTGACATAGGCATCGCCCAGAGTCAATGTGCCAAATCGACCTTCGTCGACGGCGGCTTTTAGCAGCTGACTTGAATCATGAAATCGTGAAGGAAAGATCGTCGAGAGCGTTACGTTATTCGCCTTGCACGCATCGATAATCTCGTCACAACGCTTCAGCGTGATCTCAAGTGGCTTTTCCACAACCACGTGCTTACCAGCGTTAGCTGCGGCCACCGCTGGATCTAGGTGCGCTCCGCTAGGCGTGCAAACCGTAACTACATCGACTGCCGGATCGGCCAAAAGCTCCTCTACCGAAGCATACGCGGTCCCACCATTCTCTTTGGCAAACTCTTGTGCTGCTTCCAACCGTCGACTTTGACAAGCCACCAATTCTGCCCCGTCGATTTCAGCAAGCGCCCGCGCGTGAAAACCGGCAATCATGCCACAGCCAATAATTCCAAATCCAAGTGCCATAGGTTATGTCGTCTGTCGTTTATGAACAAAAAGTAAAATTGCAGGCGCAGGATACGGGAATCACGTTCGCCTTCGTCAATTTATCGGCTGAACCGCCCTGTTCAAAGGGCTCGAGACAAGTTGCGGTACTGTTTCCTAGAATTTAGCCGTCTCAGGCCTGTTCTTTGAGTTGATTGTATTGGCCTTCGGCGAGCCCGCTGCGAATCAGTTGAGCCAACCAGGCAGGTGATGCGGCAAATTTTCGCTTGAAGCGAAAGTTAAAATAGTGAAACAGTGCCGCCCACCATAGTTTTCCTCGGTTCGAATGCCAGGGCTCACCCTTTTTCACTAACGCGCGCCCTTGGCCAATGAAATATCGACGAATGTATTCTTCATTGATGCGTCTCGCATCGATCACGTGATTGACCACTGATTGCGGGTTCCACAGTCCCTCCCATCCGCTTTCAAGCAAACGACGGAACAGGTCGAGTTCATCTTCGCCCAAAACTTCGTCAGCGCGCCTACCTAACGATGAGTCATAAAGAAACTGTTTCTGAATCGCAGTCCGCACTGCGAAATTAGCGCCGTAGGGCAGGCGACTCTCATCTAGCGAAAGCGATTGGTCCCCCAGATCTCGTTCTGCAAAACAGCCTTTGAGCAACTCCCAGTTCTCGGCGATCCATTCTGGTTTTCGAGGTTCCAACCTTGCCAGAATTTTCCCGCCAAAAAAGCCGGCAGACGGATTAGCGTCTGCGCTGGCAACCACATTGGCGACCCACTTTGCATCAACGTAAACATCATCGTCCGTCCACATGACTAGATCACTATCCAAGTGGCTGACCGCTTTGTTGCGAGCATAAGTATGGCCTTGTTGCCGTTCATTCAAAACCAACAATTTATGGCGGTTGAAGAATTTGTGATCGCCAATGGCGCTTAGCAACGAGGAAGTTTCGTCGGTGCTATTGTTGTTAACGATGATCAAGCGCAACATGCAGTCGTAGGGCACAATCAGGCAAAACACCGAATCGAGCATTTTCTTGAGTTGATCAGCTCGATTCCAAGTGCAAACCACCAAGTCAATGCGTTCCACTTTCGGAAACGAGCATCCCGGTTCAAGTTGTTCGCTCATCGTTTCTACCCACGCGAATCTTCAAACATTTAGCTGGGAATCGACTCGCTACCGGATCGTCTCAGCGTCGTAGATATAGGCGGGAGTGCCGAATTTCTCTGCCAAATCCGCAACGGGAATTCCACAAATCTCAGTTCGAGTAGGTGCAAAAAGTTGCCGTGTGTTCATTGGGTCAGAAGCTATTGAAAAATGACTGTGAATGGTATCCCCGAATTATAGCAGTGTTTGCCCACCGCACAAACAGACCGTCATTGGGGTATGATAAAAGTTGCAAGATTTACGATGGAAGCAAGAAACCTCAGGTGAAGATATTATGACAAGCAACTATCCACCGGAGCCTACAGAGGATTTCCAACACGACCGGTCGAGACCAACAGCCACTCTTAACCGTGGCGACGCTCCTCCGTTACCCCATCCGTCGCCTCAGTCTGGTAG
>CAYTPS010000020.1:0-24390 GCA_964439245.1 uncultured Pirellulaceae bacterium
TAATGATGGCAACTCGTATACGGTCGATGACTACGTGAACTTCTTTCGGCAGGTAACCGATCGATCGCTGGACATGGTGATTCACTGGCAGCGTGTTGGTTTCGTGCATGGAGTAATGAACACAGATAACATGTCGATCCACGGTGATACAATCGACTTCGGCCCTTATGGATGGCTTGAGGGCTACGATCACAACTGGACGCCCAACACCACCGACCGGCAACACCGCCGTTACCGCTATGGTCATCAACCGCAAATCGTGTTGTGGAATCTATTGCAATTGGCCAATGCACTTTATCCGTTGGTGGAAGATGCCGAACCGTTTCAGGAGATTCTCCATAATTTCCAATCGCAGTTTCCAATCAAATACAACCAGATGCTAGGAGCGAAGATCGGCCTAAACGACATTACTAGCGCGGATTACGAACTGCTGTCGAGTTTAGAGGAAACGCTGCAATTAACTGAAACCGACATGACGATCTTCTTTCGTTTACTGGCAAACGTGGGTAAGTCCGCCTCAATCGAAGGCAAGGACGATGCGTTAGCAACGGTGAACGAGGCGTTTTATCATCCGGCCGAATTGACTGAGGATGTGGCCATCAAATGGAGTAACTGGTTTGAGCAATACCACGCACGCCTTGAGAAAACGGATCAGTCCGACGCCGAACGAGCTGCCGCGATGAACGCCGTGAATCCCAAGTACGTTCTTCGCAACTACATGGCCCAATTAGCCATCGACAAAGCGACAACAGGCGACGTTGGTTTGATCGACGAGCTATATCAACTGTTGAAGCGTCCCTATGACGAGCAACCAGATGGTGAAAAATGGTTTGCCAAACGGCCCGAGTGGGCGCGTAATAAAGTTGGTTGTTCCATGTTGTCATGCAGCTCGTAAAAGCCGCGCTGGATTCGACGAGAAACACAATGAGATGCGTTACTCTCCCGGAGAGGCTGTGATTTTTCGGCTAACCCGACGCGTGGGCGAGGAGAGCCATCCTTTCAACATAGCAACCTCGCTCACGCGTCGGGTTAGAATTGTCGGCTTGATCGCCGCTAAGCCAATAGGCACACACCCTACAAGTGAAAAAACGACGATCTCAGATCCTAAGCACCCGTTCCAATTCTTCGCGCGGAAATCCATATTGCTCAACTTCCTCGTCAAACAA
Source organism: uncultured Pirellulaceae bacterium (assembly GCA_964439245.1). Lineage (GTDB taxonomy): Bacteria > Planctomycetota > Planctomycetia > Pirellulales > Pirellulaceae > Mariniblastus. Next base: position 1,167 of record CAYTPS010000020.1, read on the forward strand.
CCGGCGCGTCCCATCTCCCGCCGCAAACGCATTGAGCCGCGCGGCAGCCGTTGAATTGTTGAAATCCTCAAACTGAGGGTACATCGTTTCAAAAACCTGCATCAAGTCGCGTTTGCTCTGCAGCCGGTATTTTTGGTGATAGTCTTCAGCCAAATAGAATCTATCCAGCGGATCTACAGTTGTAGTCACACCGCCATTAAATCGCTCATTGGCCTCGGCAAGCAGTCGCTGAACGAACTCCTGCTGCTGTCCGTCGTGATACCAGATCGCCGACTTGTATTGCCGACTGTAAGGCGATGCACAAGGGTTATGAGTCTTCCAAAACAGAGTCGCGACGTCTTCGTAGGTGATTTGCTGTGGATCGAAATCTACCTGCATGGCTTCAGTGTGGTCGCCCATGTTTCGGTAAGTCGGATTGGCAGTTGTGCCACCTGCATAGCCAACGCGCGTTCGGTAGATTCCTTTGATGGACCCAAACTGGGCCTCAGGCCCCCAGAATCAGCCAAGGGCAAACGTGGCCATTTGCAATGACTCAGGCACGGCAAGATCAATCGGCGGCAAAGACGAATTTGTTGTCGGTGTTTCGTTGTGAGGAATCATGGTTCTGGTTTTGCTTGGAAACAATTTGGCATCGTTGATCGGCATTGATGAAGACGTCAATCCAATTGGATCGGTCGTTCTAAAAATGTCTTCAACTGTTTTTCAATGTGAGCGTACTCTAGTTGAAGATCTTCGATCAAGCGCGGTAGTCTTTCAGGTTTACCCAATTCAGCGTCTTCTTCAAGCGCCATCGCGGGTTTACGGACCGACTGGATACCGAGAAACAACACGGAGCCTTTTAAAGAATGAGCCGCTGTTGATACTTTTTTGAAGTCGCCAGACGTTACGCCTGCTGCAGCTGTTTCCATCAGATCAGGGCCCGTTTCGACCAGTGTCTCGACAATAATCTTGAGTAGCGCAGGATCACCTGCCACTGAATCAAGCGCGTACGCCCAGTCGATCTCCTCAGTGGGAAATGACTTGGCGGGGGCTGATTGAGTCGAACTGTCGTCGGCTGCAATCAACTCACTGCTGACGCCGGCTAACGATTTCGCTTTCGCGCGGCGAGCAAGCACCTCAGCAAGATTACCAATTCGAATGGGCTTGGCCATGTAGTCATCCATGCCAATGTCCAAACATTGCTGACGATCTGATTTCCGCGCCCTTGCCGTCACCGCGATAATAAATGTTCTCGTTCGATCGGGTTCCGCAGCTTCTCGGCGTCGAATTTCAGTCGTCGCTTCAAAACCATCCATTACCGGCATCTGGACGTCCATCAATATTAGGTCAAATTCCGCGTCCTGCCATTTCTCCACCGCTTCCTGACCGTCGCGCGCAAGCGTTACCTCGTGTCCTTGCCGATCCAACACTGCGACTGCCAGTCTCTGGTTTACGACATTGTCCTCGGCCAGCAACACCCGCAACTTTTCGGTTGGTTTATCATTGGCATCAATCGCCGGGCTGCCGACATCGGATTTATCTGGAACAGGCTCGGACGCAATCCCCATCTTGGCGGTGAAGAAAAAAGTACTCCCTTCGCCTTCGACGCTCGTGACACCGATTTCTCCCCCCATCAACTCCACCAAACGCTTGGTAATCGCCAGCCCAAGGCCGGTGCCACCGTATTGGCGCGTCGTAGATGCATCCGCCTGTTCGAAGTCATAGAAAATCTTCTGCCTTTGAGATTCCGGAATACCAATGCCTGTATCCTGGACCTCGACACGGATAACGGCGTGACTGGAAGTCCTTTCAACCAGTTTGATACCTAAAATCACTTCGCCGTCTTCGGTAAATTTGATCGCGTTTCCTATCAGATTGACAATAATTTGACGAAACCGATGACGATCACCGACCAAATAATTTGGAACATCTTCCGCAGCCGAAAAATCGAGTTTCAGTTTCTTGCTATCGGCTCGAACGGCTAATGTTCGGACTGTCTTGTTGGCAACCTCCCGCAACGGAAACGGTTCGTGTTCCAAATCAAATTTTCCCGCTTCGATCTTCGAGAAATCAAGGACTCCGTTGATCAACTCCAATAGTGACTCTGCAGAGGATAGCACCATGTTCACGTATTCGCGCTGCCCATCATTAAGCTCTGAATCCAACAATAGTTCGCTCATGCCGATAATTGCATTCATTGGCGTTCGGATCTCATGGCTCATGTTGGCCAAGAAATCACTTTTAGCCCGGTTGGCGTGATCAGCTTCTTCTTTTGCCTTTTCCAGTCTCTTCTCGGCCAACACTTGTCTTGTAACGTCGCGCGATACGCCGAATGTTCCAATCACGTAGCCAGTCACATCCTGCCAAGGCAGCTTTGTTGTAGAAACCCATGTATCTGGGCTACCATCCGATTTTAAATGTTCAATTTTGTCTACGATCGGTTCTCCCGTTCGCATGATTTTTAATTCGTCCTGTCGCGCTTGAACGGCATGCTTGGGAGAAAAGAAATCGGCGTCCGTTTTACCAATCGCATCAACTTCTGAACGAATCCCCAGCCTCTCGAGTTGGGCGTGGTTGATGCGCAGGAATTGGCTGTTGCGATCCTTGAAGTAGATCGTGTCCGGAAGATGGTCCATCAACGCGCGCAACATATCTAGTTCTTGATCAGCATTTGGCTGGCTAGACATTGTCATCTCCTGACCATTATGTCTCGAAGGCAAAGAATTTAGCCTAGCGGTTAAACGCGGCTCTTGCCACCAGTTTGCCGGTTCGCAATCACAAAAGAGTCGATTCCGACCAAGTCCATTCCATCTTCAATCCAATCTGCTAGAGTGAAGATACTCAATGATTTGTTGCTCAAATGCTTACGGAAGAAAACCAAAATGTCGGGAAAATCTCTTGCTTGCGTCTTTGTGCTGGTATTGGCGCTTCCCCTCGCCACAAAAGCCCAAACGCAAACCGAAACGAATTCTCAGACGCCAAGTGAAACAGTTTCCTCGACGATCGAGTCGGCACAGCTTGGTGGCACCAAAAATGTTCACAGGAGAGATAATCTTTATTTTGGCGGGCAGTTTACTTCTGACGATATTGCCAATCTTCAAGCCAACAACATCAAGCGCGTCGTAACACTACGCACCGATGGAGAGATTGACTGGGATGAGCAAGCTGCCGTGAAAGCCGCTGGCTTGGAATTTCTCAAGGTTCCCTTCGGCTCACCGGAAGATCTGACCGACGACGTTTTTGATAGGACACGCGAACTATTTAGGGACAAATCTCAAGGCACTTTGATCCACTGTGGATCAGCCAATCGGGTTGGCAGTGTATGGTTGCCCTACCGCGTGCTAGATGAAGGTGTTTCTATTGAAGACGCATTGGCCGAAGCAAAACAAATTGGTCTTCGAGCAGAGTCTCTCCAAGAAAAAGCAATCGACTACATCAAGCGCAAACAATCCCCCACCGCCAATGGAGAGGCAAGTGTTAAGCCTGGCATCAATAAAAAGTTCCTTGATCCAAACCTAAACGTGGACCAGTGGATCAAGAAACTAGAATTGGAAAGTCGTGAGATATTTCTTCAGCGCGAACGCATTTTGGCGACTTGCCAAATCAACGAAGGCGATACGGTTGCAGATATTGGTGCCGGTACAGGTCTGTTTACTCGCCTATTTTCCAGCGCGGTGGGCGATCAGGGGACCGTTTTTGCAGTTGATATATCGGCGCGTTTCATTGAACACATCAACACGGTTTCAGGCAACAGTAAGACCAACAACGTCACCGGCGTAGTGTGCGCTGAAAATAGCGTTAACCTACCACGGGATTCGATCGATGTTGCCTTTGTCTGCGATACTTATCATCAATTCGAATATCCCAAATCAACCCTCGCCTCGATCCACAGAGCGATGAAGTCCGGTGGACATCTGGTTTTGATTGACTTCAAAAGAATCGAAGGCAAAACCAAGAAATGGACCATGGACCATGTTCGCGCCGGCAAGGAAGTGTTCCAAGCTGAAATCGAGGCGGCAGGTTTTTCACTGGTCGCCGAAGAGCAAATCGATGGCCTACAGGAAAACTATTTTTTGAGATTTCGCAAAGATTGACATCGCAACAAACGGGCAGCATTCAAACGCCCCTAGTTCTCTGCCGCAGTCCCCGAATAAGCAGGCTCTAAATTCTTAATCGCGGGATGATCGAGAAGAAACGCAGAACGTTTATCCATGAACGCGCGGAGGCTGGTTGAATCTTTGCCGGGCTTCGATTGGGCAGTTGATTGCTTGAACTCTTTGGTCGTGAACAGCTTGCGCGTGTCGCGGTTGACCTCTTCCTCAATCAGTTCACGGTACTGTTTGACACGTGGGCCGATATTTTTCCAATCCATTAGCATTGCGATCTCTCGCAAGTTGGCCAAATACTCATTGCGAAACGCCGGAACGTTCAGTAACACACTTCGAAGCGGCATGCGTTCAGTATCAAGTCCGACCAACGGATCTAGTTCAACCCCGCCGTGCCCACCAGGACCACCGCCGGGACCGCCTCCACCCGGGCCCCCAAATCCACCAGGAGGACCACCGCCACCTGGGCCACCGAATCCGCTAGGAGGACCGCCGAATCTACCACCTTCAGGAGGCCCACCAAACCTTTGTGGGGGTCCACCGAATCCACCGCCCTGAGGAGGTCCGCCGCCCAGTGGACCGCCGCCCAGTGGACCGCCAAATCGACCACGTCCCTGTCTCCCACCACCTCGTCGTCCGCCACCGCCATGACCTGCTTGAAACGCCTCATTCATATCGTGTGGCAGAATATGGAACTGGCCTTCAGAGTTCTGATAAATGTTGTAGTCACTGGCGCGCGTCCAATAGCCATCACTGTTGGAAGTTGCGACATCCACTGCCAAAAACCAGAGTGCGCCATGGATATCCAAAATCGGCTCCAACGCCTGCGGCAATTGATCAGCCGGTGTCTCGTTGAGCACTTTGCACAAATTGATTAGATCACGCCACGACGATTCCTTGTCTTTCGATTTTATTTCAAAGCGCGAACGGTAGTCCGCAATGTTGTCCCCCAGATATCGCAGGCCGCCGTCTCCCATCGGACTGCCATGCACTTTCCAACGAGCGCCTTTCTTTGAATCAAAATTCTCTTGAAGGAATGTTTTGTTGAATTGCTGCGAACTGACATACAGCCCCCAGCTCTCGCCATTGATAACAACCTTTACGAAGTTGACCTTTGGCGCCGCAATTTTCTGCTGCGACAGATAGGAATAGAGAATCGAACTCATCATGCTGGAATCGCCATTGCAGTTAAGCAAATTGAGCGATTTGTAACCGTAAAGCCGCTGATCCTTGTCGATAAAATCGATCGACAAATTCAGTGACCGCTTCAGCCCTTCGGGAATTTTGAAAAATGAGGAAGCTCCCCGAAAACTAACGCCGACGTTGGGGTACTCTTTCCCATCTACGGTCAGCTTCGCGGGAATCTCCACGTCCGTTGGCTTGAACATAGCCAGTTCTTGTTCCCAGTTATCAGTCTCCCAATCTTCCATGTCGAAATCCAAAAACAGCGTCCGCAGGACTGTCTGGTCGTACAATTCAGCCTCCGGATAGACTGACGCGTCCCCGACCTCCATCTTATGTCCTGGTTTCCCTGCGGTCATTTGACGGTTTCGCCCCGGGCCCCTGCGTCCGCCTCGCCGGTCTCGATCTCCGCCGCGCACTAGATCAGCACGGGCTTGGTTGCGTTCGGCCGTATTGAGCCAACCATCTTCGTTTTTATCAAATTCGGCAACCATCATTCGATCGGGAGTATTCGGCCCCACGCGCTCCACCCAAAAACTCCAAGCAGTCACTGCCGAACAAAGGCCGATGATCGCGAATACGACGAAGATTTTCAAAAGATACGATTTCATGGTGCCAATACGATCCGTTGGATTCATTTGCCTAGCGCGAAAAAAAGCGACGCTACCATACACGTAAACGCAAGAGACCGAGGACCTTCTACACGCTTTTTCACCGCTCTGGCCACATCTGCGACATTTCTTGGTTAAACCTTCATCTCACTTGCCTACCTCCGCTGCAGCGTAGGCTTTGAAAGCTTCAGCAATAGACGCCGTCTGGTGGTCGCCTTTGTGGAAGATAAGCCGATGACGCAAAACCACGTTTTGACCGCTCTGCAATGTAAACGTCCCAGATAGCGCGCTCGGATCTAGACTCTTCAGGCCAAATGCATTGGCCGTAAACAATCCATACTCCCGCACGTGCCAGCGCGTCGGATGACGGAAACTCGACGGATGATTCAAAAACGCAATTCCCAGGTGCTCACCTTCGACCGTCCCGTGATAGTCAACCCAATTGGCGGCCTTGGACCACGTCTTGCCATCACGATCTCCCAAGCTGTTGATAATTTGGCCATTGCCAGCGGTAAGTGACATGGATGTTGGAACGCGCACGTTCAGCCCGGCATCTTTCATATCTTTCAATTCCACATCGCCGTACTTGGGCAACAATGTAATGTCGAAATCGATCACTAGATTGCCACCGGTCATCCGAAAAATCATGATGCGCTGGTCGGCCATCAATTTCTTGCCGCCAGAATCCAAATAGTCATTGCTCGAACGGATCACCGCCCGTTTGTCGCTGGCTGAAACTTCATCGAAGCCCGTGTGTGCGATTGTCCCCAGCGTCGCCAAGAATCTCTTCCGACGGTCGCCTTCTAATTTCTTCGAGGCGGCCTCCAGCCACATATCGCTGCCGCCCACTCCCTGATGACCGAACCAGAGACCACGATGATGAGGATGGTCCTGCTGCTCTCCAACGACGTTCTCCATCGGAAACGCGCGAGTCATTGGCTTACCGGTCGGACCGATCACCGGCCAAAAGTATGGCTTTCGCGCTTCTTGATCACGAAAATGGTAGCGACTGACCAGCTTGCCATCGTATTGGATCGTGATCTGCTCTACGTCGCGCAAAACTGTAAAACCGTTTTTATGCTGCGCTGCGGGATTCGTTTTTTTCTTTCCTCCGAGCCAAACAGGAACTCCGGCGGACTCAAGCCGAGACACCTTCTTGTCAAACGAATCGGTTGCTCCCTTTTTCATCGAAGCAGGGACGACGTTTGTTTTGGGCAAATGTCGGCGATACTTGGCGATCGTTTTCGCGTACTTGGGGTCACCAGCAAGGTTATTGTGTTCACCTGGGTCGCTTCGGTGGTCGTAAAGTTCCTCGGTGCCGTCGCGGTATTGAGTGTATCGGTACTGCCATCCTCGCACCGAATGATTTTTGTAGTGCCAGGTCGTCACAACTGGCTTAAATGGACGGTTGGGAATGTCGGCCATTCGATGTGTCAAACTGGTTCCTTCCAGTCCCTTTACCTTTGGCAAGCCACACAGTTCGATCAACGTCGGATAAATGTCAATCAAGCTCGACGCACGCTTGATGGTTTTACCTTTGTATTTCTGGGAGGCATCTTGTGACTGGGGGAATCGAATCGACAGTGGCACGCGTGTTGCTTCCTCCCACAAATCCTGTTTCCGCCAGCTCATCTTTTCACCTAAATGCTGGCCGTGATCGGAAAGGAAAACTACGATCGTGTTGTCTGCGTACGGGCTCTCATCAAGTGCTTCTAGTACTTTCCCGGCTTGATCGTCAACGAATGAAGTGCAAGCCAGATAGGCGCGTACCATTTCTCGCCAATAGTTGGGTCCCGCATCCAAAACATTTTGATGATCTCCGCCGTCTAAGGTTCCGTAGGCCATCGCTTTTGCAAACAACGGAACATCTTGCATTTCATCTGGCGGTACTTTGGGCATCTGTACATCTTCCAACGGATAGCGATCAAAATACTCCTTGGGAGCGGTGTACGGCACATGTGGGCGCAAGAACCCCACGGCGAGAAAAAATGGCTTGTCATGTTTCTGCTTCAGTCGTTCTACCGCCCACCGAGCAATTTGCTCATCAGGCATGCCTTCGTCGGGAATGTCCGCCTTGTCCAATGCACCCCAGCAAAGCGAATGCCCGTCAACACCTTTTTGATGCAGCTGATAGATCCCGCCGCCATCACGCGGAAACGGATAGAAGTGCCGCCCCTTATAACCATGGCCACGTTTAATAAACTTCTTGGGCCATTTGAATTTCGGACGGACTTCATCCCAAAATTCGTAGTCCTTCACATCGCTGGTTCCTCTGTGGAACACTTTTCCGGCAGCCATCGTTTTGTAACCATTGCGTTTGAAGTGAGTCGGCATTGGGATCGTTTCACCCAGCACGCGTTCGTAGCTTTCTTTCGTTTTGGCTCCGCCGGTATACCAACCTGTTGTCGAAGGTCGCAAACCACTCATCAGCGCGTGTCTCGATGCTCCACAGACCGGTGCAGCACAGTGTGCGTTACTGAATAGCACACCTTGAGAAATCAGTCGGTCCAAGTTGGGTGTCTGCGCTTGCGGATGACCGCCGATTGCTCCAACCCAATCGTTCAAATCATCCACCATGATCATCAGAACATTGGGAGGGGAAGCCAGATTCTCCGATGGACTGCCGGCGCTAGCCGGAAATGTTAAAGCCCATGAGGCACAAATGAACGCGAGCGTCTGAAGGAATCGCATTTAGATTTTTCTGTTTGATTAGACCTGAATCTTTGAAGCAAAACCAAGTCGCTCAGTAGCGGTAGTCCGCACCATCGCGACTACGTTGGCAGCTTTCCTCTAGCTTGGATAATTGTTGCGTCAGCTTTTCAAGCCGCTGCGGCATTTCGCCGGCCAGATCATTCTTCTCGTAAGGGTCTTTAGCGAGATCGTATAGCCGAAGTCGTCCGTCTTTCTTTGCCTCGCGTAACAACTTCCAGTCACCATCAATGATCGCCTTGCCATCGATGCCGTCATGTAGTCTTCGGTAGCCAAAAAATAGTTCTTTGTGTCGCCGTGATACAGCCGTAGAGATGTTGCTGCTTTTCGGGTAACTGCGCGTACGGTTTACGATACTCTTCCCCTGCGACGACAGGTTCGTGAGGCGCGTGCAACCAAACGATTGCAAGAAATGGCTGGTCTTTGTTGGCTTCGACAAATGGAATCACGCGATCCATGATAATGCGGCTGTCATCACCATCCATGTTTTCGGTGACCTCTTTGCCATTGTGCACATAGGGCGCCCCTCCCTTCCACGGCTCTCCTTCTTGGCCACCCCATTTGTTCCAACCTTTGGGAGTGACTGTTGGGTTCCAAGTAGGCACCGCACTGGTCGTTGCAAATGACTGGTCGAACCCATGTTGCCAAGGCGGCGAGTAAAAGCCACGTGATCCTCCGTCCTCGAATCTAACCCAACCCATGTGCCATTTGCCAAAAAAGCCCGTTTTGTATCCCCGCTTCTTGAGCATCTCGGCGATAGTGATTTCACCAACACGCATCCCAGCGGTGTGCGCTGCTAGAATGCCAAAGCGAAACGGATGCCGTCCCGTCAGACAGCTGCCGCGCGTCGGAGAACACAAAGGCGAAACGGCATAGAAGCGATCAAAGCGCACTCCGCCGGCGGCCATCTGATCCAAATTCGGCGTCTGCAGAACTTGGTTCCCGTTAAAACCAACATCTCCCCAGCCTTGATCGTCACTCATGATGAGGATGATATTGGGAGTCGTTTTATTGGCGGCCGTAGAGTCTTGAGCAAGGCAAAGCCCAGCGTTCAAGAAAAGGAAAAACGTTGCAAGTCCGCAAACAAAGTGTTCCATTGCTTTTCGTTTCCAAATGCGCGCTAAATTTTGTTCGATGATGGAATGACTAGTTTCGATTCTGCGCGGCGGCAATCAATGTTTCGATTTCTTTGACATGTTCAAACGGAAGTCGACTACGTTGATACTTCCTTTTGACGATATCTAAGAGCGTTTCCAAATCTTCTAATTCAATCTTAGGAAATTTTGTCCATTCATGTTCGGATTTGAGTCGAGACTGAAGTTGCCACTTGCCCGCATGACGGGTCACGGTGACAAGACGAGTTTCGCCCTCTTCGGTTTTCTCTCGCCATTCGTGTTTTTTCATAATTTTCTTAAGGAGAACTGAAGAGGCAGTCGGAGTTATCGTAAATCTGATTCGACTCCAATCGTACTTCGCGGCGTATTGAACGGCTACCCAATCAACACTCCGTTTGCACGTTACCGATGACAATTTTTCGTCCCAGCTTTGCATCATCGGCCAACTACCTTCCGTCCAAAACAGCTATAATAATGGATCGCCAACAACCTCGGTCCACCCATGCAGCCTCAACACACTTTCATCGTCGCCGAAGACACTCAAATGGTGCTGGCCGTGATGCGCCAAAACTTGCCCGAGAAGCCTTCTTGGACGGCCGTTAGGAAATTGTTGCGTGCCCGAAGGGTCGCCATAGGTGGCGTGCTGTGTGTGGACGAAGGCCGAAAATTGTCGAAAGGCGAGGTGCTCTCCATTTTTGAGCAGCCCTTACCGCCGCCTCCAAGTGATGAAGACGTCAAAGTGCATTTCGTTGATCGCGATTTGGTGGTGGCTGAAAAACCGACTTCGATGGTAACACTGCGCCGGAAGCAGGATTTGAATTGGCCGTGGGCGCGAAAAAATCTGCAACCGACACTCGATGAATGCGTTTCGCGTCTGATCGGCAAACCTGCGGCTCGCAAAACAAGGTCAGCAAACAACAATCAGAAGAATCCGCGGCTGCTGCCGGTACACCGAATCGATCGCGACACGAGTGGACTGATTGCCTTCGCTCGAAACAAGCAGGCCCAAACCAAAATCATTGAGCAGTTCGCGCAACACGACGCCGTGAGAAAGTATTTTGCTTTGATCTCAGGTTCGATCAATAACCAAACCGTCACCTCATATTTGATTCGCGATCGAGGCGACGGCTTGCGCGGCAGCACCTCCGACACAGCACAAGGCGAACGGGCGGTAACACACTTTCGAACATTGCAAAAGATTGGAAAGTACAGCGAGCTGGAATGCCGTTTGGAAACCGGACGTACCAATCAGATTCGTATCCACTTGGCCGAACTCGGTCATCCTATCTGTGGCGACATCAAATACCGCGGTGCTTTGGGGAAACCGCCAGTGGTCGACAACAGCAAGATACGCCGGATGGCACTGCACGCGGTCGATTTGTGTTTCGAACATCCGACCACAGGGGAGTCAATGAAATTTCAAACGCAGTGGCCAGTCGATATGCAACGATACCTTGACTATCTGCATTCGAAGTCAGCACGGTGAACCACGTCGAACTCAAAAGACACCTTCATCTGGCTGCGGCAACGGTTTGAAAAATCGTTGCGAGTGGTTGAAATTTCCAGCATTTCTCCTGTATAAATAGTCAGACTATTCTCAAATACCAAATCCTTCATTGGATGTTTTACGTCGAAAAGGAACCCCAACATGAATAGCCAAGAAGTACTCACTCGCCTGAAAGAGGGCAACGAAAGATTTGTTGCTGATAAGCTCGATGGCAAATTACAATGCAGCTCGCGCAGGAGTGCTTTGACCGGCGGGCAGGAACCGTATGCGATCATTCTTAGCTGTGCCGACAGCCGGGTGGTTCCCGAACTATGCTTCGACACCGGATTGGGTGAACTTTTTGTTGTGCGCGTTGCTGGAAATGTCGCCAACACGTCTTCCATTGGCAGTATTGAGTACGCTGTCGCTCACATCGGATGCCCGTTGCTAGTTGTCATGGGTCATCAAAGTTGCGGAGCGGTGACCGCGGCTGTCGGTGGTGGAGACAACGGTTACAACATCAACCATCTACTGGCTCATGTGACGCCTGCCATTGTTTCAGCAGGTGACGGAGCCGACGTAAATACGATCGTCAAAAAGAACGCCGAAATAACCGCTACAGAATTGGCGGCGCGATCAAAAATCATCGGTGACGCAATCGCTTCGGACAAACTTAAAGTCGTCTCTGCATATTACGCACTTGAGAGTGGGGAAGTCGAATTCCTATAAACGGAATTGGCTTGTCCGCAAAAACCGAATTGGCGATCACGCATGAGTTGCCTCGTGCGTGATCACGCTCAGATGAAGTTTCGTTTCGCGTTTCTTGATAGTATCGCGACTGAGGCGACTTAGCCTCAGAGTTTCAGGCAGACAGATTTCGTCTGCAAGTAATTATCGAGCGCGTCGTGTCCCATTTCGCGTCCCCATCCCGATTGCTTGTAGCCGCCGAAGGGCAGGGCAGCGTCGAAGATGCTATAGCAATTGACCCACACCGTCCCCGCCTTTACGGATTTAGCCAAACGATGCGCGCGGGAAATGTCACGCGTCCAAATTCCGGCTGCCAATCCGTAAGTTGAATCGTTGGCTTGGCTAACAATTTCTGCATCGTCGCGAAACGGCATTGCGGCGACCACGGGACCAAAGATCTCCTCACGCACGACTGACATATCCGCCGTTGCCTTGGTCAGCACGGTCGGTTGGACGAAATATCCGGGGCGATCTACTGCTGCTCCACCGGCGCTCGCTTGAGCCCCAGCTGCAACGCCCGCCTTGAGATAACCGGTGACGCGCTCGAATTGCTCGCGTGAAACGAGTGGCCCCATCTGGGTTTCGGCGTCGAATCCATTGCCAACGACCATGTTCTTTGCGATCTCGCTAACTCCCGCGACGACATCGTCGTAAATTCCTGATTGGACGAACAGTCGCGAACCAGCACTACAGACTTGGCCTTGGTTAAAAAAGATTGCATCGGCCGCACCCGCGATTGCGGTGTCAAGATCTGCATCGTCGTAAACTACGTTGGGGCTCTTACCGCCCAATTCCAAAGTGACTTTCTTCAGATTTCCACTGGCTGCGTTGATGATCAGTTTTCCAACCTCAGTAGATCCGGTGAAAGCGACCTTGTCGACGGCATCATGCGCGGCAATCGCAGCGCCCGCCGTTTCACCAAACCCAGTAACAATGTTCACCACACCGGCAGGCACACCAGCTTCTTGGATCAACTCGCCCAATCGCAACGCGGATAACGGAGTCTGTTCGGCCGGTTTTAGCACTACAGTACAGCCTGTCGCCAAGGCTGGGCCAAGCTTCCAAGCCGCCATCAGCAGCGGAAAGTTCCAAGGAATGATCTGCCCAACCACACCAACGGGCTCCTTCAACGTAAAAGCATGAAACTCACTTCCCGGTGCGTACGGCACGTTTAGCGGAATAGTGTTGCCTTCAATCTTGGTCGCCCAACCCGCCATGTAGCGAAACATGTCCGCCGCCAAAGCGACGTCCGCCGCTTTAGCGACGGTGACCGGTTTACCGTTGTCCAGTGTTTCCAGTTGAGCGAGTTGGTCCGCGTTGGCTTCAATCAAGTCACCAATCTTCCAAATCAAACGGCCGCGCTCTGAGGCCGTCATTTTTGACCAAGGCCCACTATCGAATGCTCCCCTTGCCGCCAACACGGCTAAGTCTACATCGGCGGCGTCTCCTTCGGCGACGGCTGCAATGACTTGGTCGGTGGCCGGGTCAAACACATCAAACGTCTTTTCACTCTTGGCACCTACCCATTGGCCATTAATCAGTAATTGTTTCGGAGACGCAATAAAAGCGCGAAGGGATTCAGGAGCGGAACTCGAAGAAATAACAGACATTGGCAAACCTGCTTGGTGGTGAAGTGACTTAGTTGTCCGAGCAGTTTTTGATCGCCCGAACAGTTTCAAATTTTTCGATCCGGTTCATATCGACACCGCTAGACACGACCGCCGGTCTCCTCATGCGAAACGGAAACAGGCTTTCGCCTCTCATGCCATTTGGCGTTGCAGGATGGAAGTAAGGGGAAACTAGCTAGTGGGTTGACCCACCAACTTCACACTGCTACAGTGGCCTAGCCACCTCTGCCTATGAATCAGTTTACCCTTTTGAGCACTCCATTGCAAAAGCATCCTGTCTACCAACGACTCAATGACCAATTGCGTGTAGCGCTGGGCAATCAGTTCCGGGAAGGTGACAAATTCCTATCTGAACGCGAGATCAGCAACAAGTTCTCAGTCAGCCGGGCAACTGCCAATAAAGCCCTAACAAGTCTTATCTCCGAAGGTTTGTTGGAATATCGACGGGGAATTGGAACTTTCGTACGCGGTGACTTGATCAATTACGACGTGCGGTCCCTCGTAAGTTTCACTGAGAAAGCGGCCGCCGCAGGAAAAAAACCCAGCACGCGCGTGCTGTCGCTGGAAAAAGTCACCACGAAAAATGTCGACGCCAAAGTCATCGAGGCTTTGGGGCAATCCGACGAAGACAGCTTGTGGGAGATGAGGCGTTTGCGCATGGCTGACAAAGTGCCCGTCATTTTAGAACACCGCTACGTCGTTGTACCGCTGTGCCCAAAGCTTACGAAATCACAAGCCGCTGGTTCGCTCTATCAGTTTTTCACTGACAAAAATGCGCTGCAGATTTCTGGCGCTGATGAGATCATTCGCGCTGTTGCGTTGAAACCCGCTGAAGCGAAACTGCTTGCCGTTCCATCGAAATCTCCCGCGATCGAAGTCACTGCCATCGGTTTCTTGGACGACCCAGCGCGTTCTCCCCTCTGGTGGGAGCGAACGCTTTATCGAGGTGATCAATATGAATTCCACAGTCGTCTCGGTCCAATCAAAACGGCCACCCCCGCGCGCGGGAAGCTGCGCTGAAGCGTAAACGAATAGCCTGCCACCAACACAAAGCCTCTTAATAGATTCAATTATGGAAACCAGTTTGAACGCTGCCGTAGTAGGAACGGGATTCATTGGGCCGGTGCATGTCGAAGCACTTGGTCGTGCTGGAATTCACGTTACTGGTATTTTGGGATCGACGCCTGAGAAATCCACTGCGGCTGCCAAATCACTTAGACTTCCATGTGGTTATGCGTCTTTAGAGGAGCTTTTGGCCGACGACAAAGTAGATGCGGTGCACTTAACGTCTCCCAATCGTTTTCACTTCGATCAGGCAACGGCCGTTATCCGCGCGAAAAAACATGTGCTATGTGAAAAACCTTTGGCCATGACTTCGGACCAGTCACGACAGCTTGTCGATCTGGCCAATCAATCCGCAGTCGTTGCTGCCGTCGCTTACAACACTCGTTTCTATCCACTTTGCCACGAAGCGGCCGCGCGAGTCAAAAACAACGACTTCGGCGACGTTTTACACATCACCGGATCCTATGTTCAAGACTGGTTGCTCAAAGACACTGACTTCAACTGGCGCGTCCTAACCCAAGACGGAGGCGAATTGCGCGCTGTCTCGGATATTGGAACTCACTGGCTTGATCTGGTGCAGTTCATCACCGGTTTAAAAGTCGTGTCCGTCTGTGCTGACCTACAGACGGTCCATCCAACAAGACACCGTCCGGTTGGAGGAGCACTCACGTTTTCTGGGGAATCTTCTGGTGATGCCGAAACGGTATCGATTCAAACCGAAGACGCGGGTTCGATCCTACTAAAGTTTTCTGGTGGTAGCCGCGGTTGTCTGCACGTTTCCCAAACCACAGCGGGTCGAAAAAACTGTTCACGCTTTGAGATCGCTGGCGGCAAACAGGCACTCGCATGGAACAGCGAACAACCAAATTCACTTTGGGTCGGCCACCGCGATCGCCCTAATGAAACAGTCTTGCGCGACCCGGCGATGATGCACGAATCGGCGGCCAAAATATCGAGCTACCCTGCGAGCCACTGCGAGGGATTTCCCGACACGTTTAAACAACTTTTCAAGACGTTTTACGACTACATTGCGGCAGGCGATTATTCAAATCCTCGTCCGTTTCCAACATTCGAGGACGGGCACCACGAGATGTTGCTGTGCGAGGCCATTCTAGAAAGTCACCGTCAGCAGCGATGGGTTGATATGGAGAGCATGCGATGATGAAACTGGGTTTCTTGAGTGCAATTTTACCCGATGCTTCTTTGGAACAGGTATTCGCGACTGCAGCTCGATTGGGCTACGACTGTGTTGAGTTAGCCTGTTGGCCGGTTGGAAAATCGGAACGACGCTACTCGGGTGTTACCCATATCGACGCAAGCCAACAAGACGCACCGTCGATCAAAGTGATTGACCAATTGACAGACAAATACTCAGTCTCGATTTCGGGACTAGGCTACTACCCCAACGCGTTGTCTTCCAACAGTAAAGAAGCCGACGCTGCCGTTTCGCATCTGCAAAAACTAATTGAGATGGCCAGCAAGTTGGGCGTCAACCAAATCAACTCGTTTATCGGTCGTGATCACCTGAAATCCGTCGATGAAAACTGGCGAGCTTTTCTTGAGACCTGGAAACCGCTAGTTGAACTCGCCGAACAAAACAACGTACGAATCGGAATCGAAAACTGCCCAATGATATTTACAGAGGACGAATGGCCCGGAGGGAAAAACTTGGCTTTCAATCCTGTAATCTGGCGAAGGATGTTCAACGACATCCCAAGTTTCAACTTTGGCCTAAACTACGATCCCTCCCACCTTGTTTGGATGCAGATGGACCCAATTGCTCCGATCAGAGAATTTGCCGATCGCATCTTTCACATTCATGCCAAAGACGTGCGAGTGGATCGAGACCGGTTGAATCAGTTGGGGATCCTAGCGCACCCCAACGACTATCACACGCCGAAGTTGCCTGGACTGGGCGAGTTGGATTGGAGCCGTTTTTTTGCGGCTCTGGGTGACATACGCTACCAAGGCCCCGTCGTGGCAGAAGTCGAAGACCGCGCGTACGAAGGATCTAACGAGGCACGTGAGATGGCCCTTCGCCAGTGCCACACGTTCTTGCGAAACTTTATTCCCAGTTCAAGGTGATTTTGTCACGCGATTACAAGCTAACTTTCTTTAAGACTTATTTTTTTTGAGGTTCCCGTGTCTGACTATAGCTATCTCGACGTCGCCAAAATGATCGATCACTCCCTGCTCAATCCGACGATTCCCGTTGAGGATTTGGAAGCCGGCATCAAATTGGCGATTGCGTACGACGTCGCCAGCGTATGCATTATGCCTTATCACCTCAAGCGTTGTGCTGAAATGCTCAAAGGCACCAATGTGAAGGCGTCAACGACTATTGGATTCCCTCATGGTGGAAATACGACACAAATTAAACGTGCCGAAGCCGTTGCCGCGATCGCGGACGGTTGTGAAGAATTAGACATGGTCGTCAACATCTCAATGGTGCTTTCAGGCAATTGGGACTACGTCAAACAAGACATTGCGGAAGTAGTCAATGTGGCTCACGAAGCGGGACAGAAAGTGAAAGTCATTTTTGAGAACGCCTATCTGAACGACGAACAAAAAATCAAGTTGTGTGAAATCTGTACTGAGCTCAGCGCCGACTGGGTAAAAACATCTACCGGCTACGCTCCTAGCGGGGCGACGCATGATGACCTGAGGCTCATGCGAAAACACGCAGGCGATCACATTGAAGTCAAAGCGGCCGGCGGAGTACGTGACTTGGATGCGCTGCTTGCCGTACGCGCGTTGGGGGTATCTCGGTGTGGGGCAACGCGCACCGCCGGGATGCTGGACGCGGCACGTGAACGGTTGGGACTTCCCCCAATCGAATTCGCCGCCAGCGAAACGCCTGGCTACTAGTGTTCAGACATAAATTTTCTGATGCCACGTTAAAGCATGTGAAGACGCGCGCATGCTGCGGGTGAGCGTGGCCATACAAACCTGGTCGGATCAGCTTGAGCGGACCACTTGTTGAAGCGGCGTTCGTGCTGCGACAAAAAACGCTGCCACCAACGGCCACGCCATTTCTAACACTATGCTCTGGCCAAAAAAACTGGCAGCCCTGTAGTATTTTCAGGACTGCCCGTGTCGTTGATTCGGTTTGAACGTTCAGCAGCGTGTACTACCAGCCGTTAATAAGTACTGGACGGGCACCGAAGCCACCGCCTCCAAAATGGTTTCCTTGGAACCCACCGTAGCCGTGGTGGATTGGCCCAATTGAACTACCAAAACTCGTTCGGTGGATACCACCTCCATAGTACGACTGATGAGGCACCAGATTGCCTTGTGGATAGAACTGGTTTCCACCAAAGATTTGGTTGCCCCCAAAGATTGGTTGGCCCCCATAAAAGTTGGCGTCTCTTGAGCGACCTATCGCACGTCCGGCGGCTCCGCCAACAAGACCACCAACGACAACGCCGGTGAAAGCCTTGTTATTTTGGTCTCCGATCAGACCGCCGATGATCGCACCTGCGATTGCACCGTTGCGCGTTCCGCGTTGAGTGAAATTCTGCGCTTCGGCGGTTGAAGGAGCTAACATTAAAGCAGCCGCAGAAAAGATAAATCCGAGCTTGAAGTATGACATTTGTTGACCCTTCTAATTGATGATCCCAGAGTTGCATTTCATTTAACGAAAGCATAACGTAAGCAATATTGATGCCAAATCAAAACCCCTTAGAAACCCTTTGAAAATACGAAGCTCTTTGAGTTCTCGGGCTCGAATCGCTATCAGTTTGATTGCGCTGTGTTGCCAAATCGATACTTTGATCTCTGCTGTAACTCTGGCCCAACGGAAAACCAACACTTGGCGACCTGAGCCCCCCCTGATTTGAGGGCTGGTTCTACAATCACGACGCGTGATGGATTTGACTGTTTTAGGGCCTGTATGCCTACTGGGCAAACACTTTTTTGCCCCGCGCAGAACAAATTTGCTTGACTAAACCTTAATCAGCCGCTGAGCACTGAATTTTCACGGGTTTTTTGGGTGGTCACCCCGAAAGTTCGATTCTAACGGTTTGGTCGCCAAGCACGGAGAACACCAGAAAATGAGGTCGATTATGGATAGCAGCGAATCTCCCTTCCTTTTGCCAAGCATCTCCTATGCGCCAATCTCAAAGATACACACACCCTATTAGTTCTCTCTTCGAACCTCTTGAAGAACGCGTTTTGTTTGATGGGGTGCCAGATGCAACGTTTATCCTTCCAGCCTCAGACACCAGTGAGATTATACCTGCCCAGGTACAAAACTCTCAGGACGCGAACGTCGAGAGTCCAAGAGAGTTAATTCTCGTTGATGCGGGCGTTGAAAGTGCCGACCAATTGCTGTCTGAGATTCTTCGATCGCAATCAACTTCTAACCTTGAGATCCGTTTCTTGAATTCCAATGAAGATGGAATTCGTCAGATCACTGAGGTATTAAATTCGTCGGATCTGAAGTACAGCGCGATTCATATCCTCTCACACGGTGATGAGGGAGAGGTAACTTTAGGCAACAGCGTCCTTTCAAATACCACCCTAGGGCGATACAGCGATCAATTGGTAAGTTGGGGTGACGCGCTAACCGAAAACGCTGATCTATTGTTTTACGGTTGTGATCTCGCGGCCAATGAAGACGGCAGATCTCTTATCGAGTCAATTGGCGTCGCAACGGGTGCGGACGTTGCCGCCTCAGAAGATCTAACCGGAGATGCTTCCCAAGGAGGCGATTGGAGTCTGGAGTTTGTGCAAGGTCGCGTGGAAGCGGCGACTCTATCGGCTGACAATTGGAGCGGTACGCTTGCTGTCGAAGCCAGCAACGGCATTGTCTCAATCGAAGACGCCGAAAATTCAGCAGCAGGAACTATCACGCTCACAAACAATGGCGATCCGGAAGTGGTGACTGTTCTGGGCACTCCCACCCGTGTCGGCCAGATGCTGGAGCGTGTGTGGACCTTCAACGAAACGGCCGACACAGGTCGAGCCACGTTCGTATTCGACGTTAGCGGCGTTGTCGGAATCAACGCAACCACTGCCGCCGAATTCGGGCTAATTGTTTCCGATCAATCGGATCTCGCCGACGGCCCCAACACCACGACCCTCGTGGCCAGTGGGTACGATGCAGCAAATGGCCTCGTTTACTTCCATCAAGTGGATCTCAACGGCGGTGATTTCTTTGGACTTGCCACGGAAGTTGTCCAGGACAACTTTTCCATTTTCCCAACGGCAACTGGACTAGAAGACTCATCGATTGATCTGGGGCTCACACTTAGTGATTCGCTAACTCAAGGCGGGCAACTACAAGACATCATCGCCACCGAAGCCGGATTTCGTTCGAGCGCCGCCGGCGCAACAACGACTGACTTCTTTATTCCCGCTGGCACCACCGGCATTCGAATCACCGGCTTTTCGACTCGAGACATCGGGACCAGCGCCAACGATCTATACAACGACGACTATCAGTTTCTCAATGCCAGCATCGATCTAAAAACAGAAACTTCCAATGGCTATATCGGCCACATCATCGATCAAGGCCCCAATCGCAGTGACCAATTCGGCTGGGAAGACGCGCCGTTGGGCACCGACATACTCACTGGAGGTACGATAACCGGTGATGCCAACGACAACATCAATCCGACTTTTTCGATCGTCGATGGCGTGTTGATGATTGAAGAAAACCATCAGTTGCAAACAGGCTATTTGGTTGAGTTCCTCACCAATGCCACTAGCAGCGCCGAGTTCATTCAGACAGCCTCGGCGGTACTGGAAAGTGGTGATCAAAACCTCGCGACCCTCAGCATTCCCGCCAATGCGGATTTTTTGGTTGTCAACATCACCGACGCACAGGCCGATTCCAACTTCGCGATCGAATACAAAGGCAACAGCAGAATCTACATCGACTTGGCCACTCTCAATGCGTCTGGCGTCGTCGCTGCCCAGGAAGGTGAAACCGACAACCGCGTTGTGACCTATGGCTTTGAAAACTACGACATTTCATCAGCGGCCGTTGGTTCGATTCTCTCAAGCGCCGGCACGATCGTGGGGGACACGAACGGCCAAGCCACAGTGCTCAACGACAACCAAATCTACATTGACAGTAGCGGAAATCTAGTCGTTGATCGAAACAACAGTTTCGCCGCCGAATTCAACAGTCTGATCACGGTCGAATATTACGATCGGCGCGATGTTGGTTCCTCAGCGGAGCAATTGGGAACTTCGACTGCTTACGGCCTGTTTAATTCAGATCCGTCAAATCCAACTTCCACTCTTGAATTTGATATCCCGGAAAATGCAACGCAAGGGATCCTAAACCTCACCTTCAACGGGACTCGCAACAACGACACCAACGAAAACTCAGGTGCCGCTTTTGCTGTGATCGACCTGGTCAATGAGACCAGTAGTGGTTCAATCTACTTTGTGCGGACCAGCAACATTGCCGATCTTGTCGGTTGGGATTCAACTCCTTTCGGAACAGCTTTCTTTGACGATCCAAACTCGATCAGCAACCACAATACAATCAATCAATTCAACGACCCGTTTGCGGGAACGGCTGAGTTCAATCTGATTAACGGCGGCACGACGCTGGAACTGTCAGCCAATAGTGACAGTGGCGGAACGGGGACCTTCCTCGATTACTTTGCCGGAGCTCAAGTTGAATGGTTCGGTGCCGCTCCGTTTGAAATCACCGGTTTTCTAAATGGTGGTTCCTTCAGTCAAGGAACCCTTAATCCGGCGACCGGCAACTGGGAAATGTCAATCGCTGACGCTCTCGCAGGCTTGTCCTACATTCCACCGCAACACGTTTCTGGCGTTGTCCCTGTGGACGTGACCCTGCGAATTGGAGACGAAAGCGAGGTCACCGCGGTCACCATTCAAGCCGTTATCGATCCTATCAGCTTCGCCGGCATTCCAGATGCATGTGGCGATGAAGACACTGACATTTCAATCAGTGCCAATGTCACACCTAGCTTCGTAGATCAAGACGGCAGTGAAACGCTGACTTCCCAAGTCCTGTCCAACATTCCGATCGGACATACTCTGACCGATGGCACCAATACATTTACCTCTTCTGCTGGTAGTCAGTCGGTCGACATCACGGCTTGGAATACCGGTTCATTAACGTATCGTGCCAATTCCGAACAAAGCGGCACCTTTACCATCTCAATGGACATCGATTGGCAAGACGTTGGTGGCGGTGTTACCGACACAGATTCGATGACGACCACGTTTGATGTCGTCGTTAAACCAGTCAATGACCCGCCGGTTGCCGTCGACGACTTTTACACTGTTCTGGGCAACACCACACTAAATGTTCCGGCAGCCACTGGCGTGCTGAACAACGACAGTGATGTCGATCTAGACACGTTGTCCGCAACTGCAGTCTTAACGCCACCCACCAATGGAACCGTATCACTCAATCCCGACGGCTCCTTCTCCTATACGCCCACCACCGGATTTTCGGGAACCGATTCATTCGTGTACGAAGTCAGCGATGGCAACGGAGGCGTCACCTCCGCGACGGCGTTTATCGATGTCTCAGAACCAGTCACCGGCCCGCTGGAAGCCATTAACGACATGGTGACGACTAACGAAGAAACGTTGACCAACATCAACGTGATGGCGAACGACAATTTGCCGACGACCGGTGCCTTCAACATTCAATCGACGACTCCACCATCTAACGGTAGCATCACCGTCTTGCCCGACGGCACGATCGACTACACGCCGAACCTAGATTTTTTCGGAACAGACACTTTCACTTACACACTGGCTGATGCCAGCGGACGCACCAGCACGGCAACCGTCACAGTCACAGTAGTCAATGTGAATGATCCACCGTCGGCCAATGCTGATAGCGGCAGCACGCCCGAAGATGTCACGCTTCCTTCGATAGACATCCTGGCCAATGACTCTGATCCAGACATGGATATGTTAACTGTCACCTCGGCCGTAGCAGCCAACGGGACAGTCGTCATCAACCCCGACGGGACGATCGACTATACGCCAAATCCAGGCTTCAATGGCGTCGATACGATTAACTACTTAATCAGTGATGGCAATGGCGGCACAGCGGCCAGCACGGTGTTGATCAATGTCGTTCCAGTTGCCGATCCACCGACATCGGCCGACAACACGGTGACCACCGATGAAGAAATCCCCTACGCATTCTCTCCAAGTGATTTTGCTTTCGCCGACCAGGATCCAGCCGACTCACTGGTCGCAGTACGAGTTGACACGTTACCCACCGATGGTCAATTACTCTTAAACGGCAATCCAGTGACCGCCGGACAAGTAATTTCGGTATCGGATCTTTCGGGAGGCAATTTGCTGTTCGTTCCCGATCCGGACGAAAACGGCACAGGCTACGCAAGTTTTGATTTCAGCGTCACTGATGGAGTTCTGTTCCAGACTTCTCCCAACACGATGACGGTCAACGTAAACCCGATTCAAGATCCTCCCGTTGCCACCGACAATGCAATCTCCGTCAATGAAGAATCAACCGCCAACCCACTCGGACTCGCCACACCAACGGACTCCGATGGCGACACGCTCACCGCGACCGTAACGGGACTGCCGACACAGGGCGTCGTTTATCTTGCCGACGGAGTCACGC
>CAYTPS010000021.1:0-24012 GCA_964439245.1 uncultured Pirellulaceae bacterium
CGTTTGCCATTTGGGTGTGCTTTTTTCGGTGGTCGAAACGTCTGTCATTTTGATTGCTCCGGCTGTGTTGTGGTTGGTCATGATGGCCAGCTGGTTTCTCAACCCTCGCCCTTGCACGTTCGGGCGAGCTGGATGAAATTCTCCGCCAATCCAAATACGCTCACCTGCGCTTCGGAAGTTTTCAAGGCGACGACTGGTTTCATGTTCATTTGCGTGCTTCTGATAAGCTCGAAAATATCACTTATTCCTGCTTACCTGAGAAACACGCAATCTGGTGGTTCATACAAAAAAGTGGCTCAGAGAATCCGTCTGTATAAGAAGCTAGTGAATCGGATTGGAAGAAACAGAGCTTGCGCTGGCAGTCTCCAGCCATCGCTTGCTTGAGTTCGCTGAATGAGCTCGATTCCCCGAGGAAATTAGCTCGTATTCCAGCTGCTCCTGTTCGCCAGCAGGAATAGCTCAGCGATTTTGCGAAATCTTTGAGGGATTGTGATAATGGTTTACGCACTGAAGGAATAAAAATTTCCCTCTATTGAGATCAAACGAGCACAAACGACCTTCGACAATGATAAACACTCAAGAGCAAATTTTCGGCGACGCGATCGCGTTGCCAATCGAGAAGCGCGATGCCTTTCTGGATCAGCAATGTGCGGGCGATAGGAAATTGCGACAGCGGCTTGATGTGCTGCTGGCAGCGCACGAAAAAGCCGATGGGATTCTCGACCTTCCCGACACGTATCCGCAAACCTCTGCCCAGCTGGACATCGACGTCGGCCAAGACATCGGCAACTACCGGCTACTGCAGAAAATTGGCGAAGGCGGATTTGGCGTCGTCTTTATGGCCGAGCAGCGGAAACCGGTGACTCGGAAAGTCGCCATCAAAGTCATCAAGCCCGGCATGGACTCCAAAGCCGTCGTGGCTCGATTCGAAGGCGAGCGGCAAGCCTTGGCGATGATGGATCATCCGAACATCGCGAAAATTTTCGACGGCGGAACCAGTGACACTGGCCACCGACCGTACTTCGTGATGGAACTCGTCCAAGGCGTCCCAATCACCGAATTTTGTGATGCCAACGCCCTCACAACTCAAGAGCGGTTGGAACTTTTCATCACCGTCTGCAACGCCGTCCATCACGCTCACCAAAAGGGAATCATTCACCGCGACATCAAACCGAACAACGTCATGGTCACGCTGCACGATGGCAAACCGGTCGTCAAAGTCATCGACTTCGGCGTTGCGAAAGCACTGCACCAACGACTGACCGAAAAAACGCTCTTCACGCAGTACGGCATGATGGTCGGCACGCCGCAGTACATGAGCCCCGAGCAAGCCGAGATGACGGGGCTGGACGTCGACACGCGCAGTGACGTTTACTCGCTGGCCGTGTTGTTGTACGAGCTGATGACCGGTGCGACGCCGATCAAATCGGAAGACCTTCGCACGGCGGGCATGAAAGAGATGCAGCGAATGATTTGCGAAGACGAAGCTGTCCGGCCGAGCCTCCGATTGAGCGTGCCGGGCGAGAAGCTGACCGTTCTGGCCAAGCACCGCAGCATCACTCCGGCGAAGCTATCCAAAGAAATCAAAGGCGACCTCGACTGGATCGTCTTGAAGGGCTTGGAGAAAGAACGCACCCGCCGGTATGACTCGGCCAGTGAACTGGCAGCCGACGTGCGGCGTGCGCTCGGCAATCAACCCGTGCTCGCCGGGCCGCCTTCGATTTTCTATCGCGGCAGAAAGTTCGTGCTTCGCAATCGCTTCGGCATCGCGCTGGCGGCGGCTTTGCTGGCCGTTGCGACGGCGATCGGTTTGGGTTTGCTCAACAATCGCCGACACCAACTGGCCGCGATCGAAAAAGACACTTCTCAATTGAACAACGGGATCGACGAAGCGAACGCCTTAGTGGTGGCGGCGGTCGAGGCATCGACGTCCAGCGATTTGTGGAAGACTGCGGATTTGTCGGCGACCCGACTTAGCCAGCTTTTGGAGGAGACTTCGGCGAACAGGCTGTCCGTTTCACGGGCGGAGCAGTTCTTGGAAAATTACGAGCAAGCCCGGCAAGACCGCGCGTTTACTTTTTCGATGGAGGAGCTGTTGATCAATCATTCGACGGATCAGACGATCGAAAATTTGCAGTTCATGCGGGGTGAGTTTCTCAAGATTTTGCAAAGGCGTGGTTTCGATTTGAATCGTTTGGATCGAGACCAGTTTGGGGAATTGTTGCAGCAAGATCGGGCTCCTTTGAAGGTTACCGACGCGGTTGAGTTGTGGTTGATGGTGCGAATTCGGTTGGCCGCGGCCGGTGGCGAAGCAATTTCAGACGAGGAGATCCAGAACTGGACGGCCTCTCTTTCGGTTGGCGATCCGCATCCGATGCGCACGGCGATCCGTGAAACGATCTTCAAGACTGAGACGCCCGGTCAGAAATTTTTGACCAGTGCGATCAAGCAACAGGATGTCGCCAACGCGTGTGCGCGGAAGCTGTCTTGGTTGGCGCAGGCCTATGATTTGGTCGGGCTTGAGGAACGCGCCGACGAAACTCGGCAGTTCGCGTTGGCTCAGCATGCGAGCGATTTGTTGTTGAATTACGAGCACGCGATGTACTTGCTGCAGCGCAACCAGGCCGACCAAGCGGTTCGTTATTTGATGCGTTGCACGTCGCTTCGTCCGCAGAACGCCGGGGTGTGGAAAGGCTTGGCGGAGGCGCTTGGGCAGAACGATGAATTGGCAAAAGCACAAAACGCAATCAACAAAGCGATTGATTTGAATCCCAACGATGCCGTTTCGCGTTTGACGTTAGCCAAGTTGTTGTTGCAAGACGGCGAACCAGCGGCCGCCGTCGCAGCTGCCGAGGTAGCTCGGTCGTTGGATGAAGAGTTGGCCGATGCATATCGCCTGTTCGGCCAAGCGAAGTTGTCGCTGAAGGATTATACTGGAGCGTTGTTAGCGTTAGAGAATTTCAAAATGCTCGCTCCAGCCGAAAGCGATTCGGTAGAAGAATTGATTGCAGAGTGCCGACGGGGACTAATCAAACTCGAACCTTCCAAATAGCCACGCGGAACCACCCTTGGAACAAATCACACGCATTCTCGAACAGCTCGAAGACGGCGACGCAACCGCGGCCAGTCGCCTGCTTCCGCTGGTCTACGAAGAATTGCGTCAGCTTGCGGCCGCAAAGTTACGCAACGAACGAGTCGATCATACCCTTCAAGCCACGGCACTCGTCCACGAAGCGTGGATTCGCGTGGCAGGTGACCAAAACGACCAAGCTGATGGCGAATCACATTGGAACTCGCGCGGTCACTTTTTCGGAGCCGCCGCCGAAGCGATGCGTCGGATTCTGATCGACCACGCGCGAGCCTCTCAAGCCGCCAAACGCGGTGGCAAGCATCAAAAGATTTTGCTCGAAACGTGGAACCATCCCGCCGCCAAAGCCCCGGAGAAACTGCTGGAACTGGATGAAGCCCTCAGCAAATTGGAGACGACCGATGAGGTCAAAGCAAAACTGGTCAAGCTGCGTTTCTTCGCCGGGATGACCGTCAAAGAAGCCGCCAATGCGCTGGAAATTTCGACCGCCACCGCGGAGAGATATTGGGCTTTTTCCCGAGCTTGGCTGCACGCCGAACTGGATAATTGAAAAATTTGCTTTTTCTTGATGGGTTTTGAGTCCGCTTTCCGCACTGGGTATCGGAAATCAAAAAGAGAAACTCTAAACGCCCAAAAACCACTCAAGGAAACGTACAAGATGTTCAAAACAACAACAATGATTGCCGCATTCGCCGCTTTCGTAATCACGCCGATGGACGCTCAAGCACAAGACGTCGCGACGAAATCAAATGTCGAAGTTCGGATGGCATCTGAAATCCAGTGGCAAAAATTGAACCCGGCTCGTGGCGACGCGAGCCCTCAAGCCGGAACGATTTGGGGCGACCAAACAAAAGACGGAGAGTCCGGATTCCTCGTCAAATTCGTCGATGGCTTTTCCTCGCCGCCACACATCCACAACATCACTTACCGCGGCATCGTGCTCGGCGGAGCACTCCACAACGACGATCCAGATGCGGCTCACATGTGGATGAAAACAGGCTCATGGTGGACGCAACCAGCCGGCGAAGTCCACATCACGTCCGCTCGCGGCGCCAGCATCGGATACGTCGAAATCCAATCGGGTCCGTACCTCGTCAAGCCGTCATCTGAGGCGTTCGACAATGGAGAAAGGCCGATCAACGCTGATTCTTCAAACATCATTTGGTTGGACGCTTCGGACACAAGTTGGATAAAGGGAGAAGCCAGCGCGGACGCATCGAAGAACGTACAAATGACATTCATGTGGGGCGATCCGCAGGGTGGTAAAGATGCCGAAAAGATCAACGGAACCATGGTCAAACTTCCGGCCGGTTTTTCCGGAACACTAGACACCGAAAGTTCAACTTTCAAAGTCATTGTCGTAGAAGGCCAGACAAAGCTTCATCTTGACGGTGGCAAAGACGTCAAGACGCTCGAGTTCGCCAGCTACTTCGGCTCAAACGGTGCTGCCTCTCACCATTTGACCTGTGAGAAAGAGTGCATAATCTACGTTCGCACCAAAGGCGACTACTCCGTAATTCCGAAGTAGTATTGCGCATCGCCGCTGTGACGCCGCAAACAAAATGACGGCCTCGCCGCTGGGTAAACTCTGCTTAAAACTGAATTCACTCTCGGTTCTCGAGCAGTTTCATCGCGTGAGTCGAGCCCCATTTCTTGAGCGAATTCAAAATCGCTTTGAGCGTCTTGCCTTCCTTGGTCAGTTCGTATTCGACTCGTGGGGGAACTTCAGGATGCACCGTTCGATTCACTAACCCGTCGGCTTCCAGTTCTCGCAGTTGCTTGGTCAGCATCCGCTGGGTCACACAAGGAATCTGACGATTGAGCTCGCTGAACCGAAGCTTACCCTCGAGCAAATGGTAGAGGATGATGCCTTTCCACTTGCCACCGACCAACTCTAAGGTCGCTTCCACCGGACAAGCGATATCATCGTAGATGTTATGTCGAGTTTTTCCCTTGCCTACCATTTTGTGAGTACATGCCCGAAAAGTGCGTTCTTGTGTCCAATGTCAATACTCATATTATTTTCACTCCAGCAACGAATCAATGAGTAAACAATATTATTTTTACCGCGCGTCTCCTCGAGACACGACTGATCAAGATGTACACCAACTACAAGTACTCTGTAAAAGAAGTTCTGATATGGACGCGTTTAGAGATCCTTTGGTTCTTTATTTTAGCTATTGCTTATACCGCCCTCTATGAGGTAGCCGGTTGGCATTGGATGGAAATTCCATGGACGCCCCTAGCTCTGGTGGGTACGGCGGTCGCGTTTCTCATCGGTTTCCAGAACAACGCGGCTTATGGCCGCGCCTGGGAAGCCCGCAAAATCTGGGGAGGTATCGTCAATACATCCCGAAGCTGGGCAATCATGGCTCACGATCTCGTGACCAATGAACATGCCGAGCTTCCCGTCTCAATGGAAGAGCTAGCTCAGCATCGTACTCGATTAATTCACCGTCATATTGCGTGGTTGACAGCGCTACGTCATGCGATGCGAGTCAAGAAGAGCTGGGAGGTTTTTGTTGAAAGTCGTACCAGCAAGGAGTGGTACGAGAAAGTCGTCCTTCCCGAACGCGACAGAAGCGTTGAAGAGGATCTCAAACCCTTACTTAGCCAGGACGAATACCAACACGTCTTGGGCAAGACCAATAAAGCGGTCGCCATTATGGCCCTGCAGTCCAACGACATTCGCGAACTGAAAGAGCGCGGGCTCATTTGGAGTTTTGCTTTCCTCAAATTTCAAGATTTGCTGGTAGACCTAGTCGCTTTGCAAGGCAAATCCGAACGCATCAAGAACTTTCCGTATCCCAGACAGTACGCCACGATCGGTCACGACCTCGTTCGCCTATTAATTCTGCTGATGCCGATGGGGCTCATTCCGCAGTTTGCACGAATTGGTGAGTCGATGAGTGACAGCTATCCCATTGCGGGTGAATACTTCGTCTGGTTGGCCGTCCCGCTGATCGTCACCGTTGCATGGATCTTTCACACCATGTTTCGGATTGGCACCACCGGCGAGAACCCGTTCGAGGGCTCCGCCAACGATGTTCCCATTTCCACGATCGCTCGCGGCATTGAAATCGACATGCGTGAAATCAATGGCGAAGCGGAATCGCAAATCCCTGAACCACTACCGACCATGCACAACGTGCAAATGTAAATCAATTTTCTTTACCGAAGACTGCAACAAAAATACCGGAGACCAAAATGAACTACTTCAACGGCTACGATGGCTTCACAACATTCTTGTGTGAAAAAGACAAGGGCGTCCTCTGGGTGACCATCGACTTTCCGCCTGTCAACTTGCAAGGTCAAGAAATGCTGGCGGATCTGAACACGCTCTGCCTGCGATTGGAGCGCGACCAAGAGATCAAATGCGTTATCTTCCAGTCGGCGCACGATGAAATTTGGGTTTGCCACTATGACACGAACTTGCTCAAAGACATGTCAATTGAAACGTGTGCGCGTGATGAAGCCCAGTTGCTTGACCTTCAATCGGTGCTAGAAAGAGTCAGCCGGGTTCCACAAGCGACAATTGCCAAGCTCGAAGGGTTTGCTCGCGGCGGTGGACACGAATTTGCGCTGGCTTGTGACATGCGTTTTGCAGCGCGTGGAAAGTTCAAATTCATGCAGATGGAAGTCGGCATGGGCATCCTACCATGCGGTGGCGGAGCGTCTCGCATGGCTCGCCAAGCCGGACTTGGTCGCGCTTTGGAGATCATCTTAAGTGCCCGCGACTTTGACGCTGACGAAGCCGAAGCCTATGGAACCATTAATCGCGCACTCGACCCGGAAGAAATTGGGCCGTACGTTGAAAAGCTGGCTCGGCGCATCGCAACTTTCCCACTGGCGTCGATCAATTCTTGCAAGCAAACGGTCTACGAGTCGATCGACAAACCAATTGACGAAGCGCTCAAGGCGGAGGCTTACTGGCTGTATCAGGCGACCAGCAAGACACCCGCGATCAAACGTTTTACCATCGCTGACGAAAAAGACATGCAGCGCGATATGGAGAACCAACGTAACTGGAATGGCTTGGTAGAGAACGTTCAGGAAATCAAATAGTGACTACTGAACAAAATAAACAGATCGTCAAAGAGTTTTTCGAGCGGTTCTCTGCGGCTGATGCCGCGGGAGCTCTTGAATTACTCCAAGACTCAGCCGTTTGGATCGCAATGGGACGCGCGGGCGGATTGCCTCTGTCGGGAGAACGCGACAAACAGGCCATTGGTGGACTGATAGAGGACGTCAAA
Organism: uncultured Pirellulaceae bacterium; assembly: GCA_964439245.1. Lineage (GTDB taxonomy): Bacteria > Planctomycetota > Planctomycetia > Pirellulales > Pirellulaceae > Mariniblastus. The sequence goes on from CAYTPS010000021.1 coordinate 7,342, forward strand.
GCTGGTTTTACCAATAGAATCAAGCTAACGCCAACGGGTTGGACTTGCGAGGGTAATCGAGTCGCAGTCGAAGTGGAATCTTGGGCTGAAAAGTCCAACGGAACGGTCTACAACAATTTCTACCACTTCCTTGTCGTTGTTGAAGATGGCAAGATTAGTTTAATCAAAGAGTACTTTGACACCTTACATGTTAAGGAAGTATTCCTAGACGACGCCTAAGGTGAGTTACCGTCATTTGACTTCTGCTATGTTTTGCCTGGCTAGCCCTGAGGTCAGTACCAATTGTATTTTTGAGAGAACAAAACTATGAAAGCCATGTTGCTTAAATCATACGGCCCGGAGAGTGTTTTCGAAGTCGCCGATGTTGATACCCCCGAAGTGAAGCCCGGTCATGTTCGTGTGAAGATCGCTGCGTCTAGCGTCAATACGGTCGACACAATGATTCGGAACATGGGTAAAGACCTTCCGCTTTCCCCTGATAGTCCAGCGATTCTAGGAATGGACTTCGCTGGCACAGTCGATGCCGTTGGCGACGACGTCAGTGGATTCTCTGTCGGCGATGAGGTCTACGGTTGCGTCGGCGGCTTGGCGGATCTACCCGGCACGCTGGCCGAGTTTATCGTTGCCGATGCGAATCTGATCGCGCTCAAGCCAAAGAATCTCTCAATGAAAGAAGCTGCCGCTTTACCGTTGGTTGCGATCACAGCTTACGAGGGGCTAACCCGATCCGGTGTTACCGCTGGCCAGAAAGTCCTCGTTCATGGTGGTTCCGGCGGCGTTGGTCATGTTGCGGTGCAACTTGCCAAGCACATGGGTGCCGAAGTTTATTCCACCGGTGGTGGCGAGAAGCAGATGGAGTTGATCCAATCGCTCGGCGCGACCCCAATCAATTACAAAACTGAAGCGGTTTCCGACTACGTCGCCAAACACACTGGCGGAGCGGGTTTTGATGTCGTCTACGATTCGGTCGGGGGCGCTAACATGCTCAATTCATTCGAGGCGGCCGTGCTCAACGGACATGTCGTCACCACCGTTTCGCTATGTGAGCTTGATTTGACGCTGGCTCACTTTAAGGGGCTCTCGATTCATGTCGTCTTCATGCTGATACCGATGTTGCACAACTTTAAGCGCGCTACACATGCCGACATTCTGAAAAAACTAGCTCAGATTTCAGAATCAGACGGACTTAAGCCGGTGCTGGATGAGACGAACTTCACACTTGAGCAGGCTGGTGAGGCATACGCGCGGCTGGAGAGCCGACAAGCGATGGGAAAAGTCGTGGTCGAAAATTAGTCACGATTTGAGAAAGGTGAGCGGAAACATGTCGGAGGCAAAGGATTTTGCGGCAACAGAATTTCAAAACTTGAATCGCGCGTACAACCGCGTTTTTCGCGCCGGCAAACTTAGCATTGGTTTGGTTGTCCCGATCGAAAACTACGATCCCACTCCTGTCCCATCGATGGTACGTCACATTGAGCGCGTTCAACTTGCTGAACAACTGGGGTTCTCGGCTGTTTGGATGCGAGACGTACCGTTCAATGTTCCCACGTTTGGCGATGCCGGCCAGACCTTTGATCCGTTCGTTTATTTGGGGCTTTGGGCTGCGAAAACGGCATCTATCGCACTCGGTGTGGCCAGCATTATTTTGCCGCTACGTCATCCTGCACACGTTGCCAAGGCTGCGGCGACCGCCGACGTTCTTTCTGACGGTCGTCTTTTGCTTGGCGTAGCCTCTGGCGATCGCCCCGACGAATATCCGGCACACAACATTGCCTTCGAGGATCGCGGAAAGCGCTTTCGAGAAAGTTTTTCGTACATTCGAAGTATGTCTGACACTTGGCCCAATTTTGACAACCCGTTCGGCAGCCCGAGTGGGCAAATAGATATGCTGCCAAAGCCAACCGCCGGCAAGCTTCCGTTGCTCATTACCGGTGGCAGTCAGCAGTCGCCGGAATGGCTTGCCCAAAACGGTGACGGTTGGATGCTGTATCCGCGCCCCGCCGTAACTCAAGCTCAAGTCGTTCACGATTGGCGTATGCAGATGCAATCTGAAGGTCGACCCAACCAACCGATTCTCGAGCCACTCTACATCGACTTGACCGAAGATCCCGATGCGGCACCAAGTCAAATTCATCTCGGTTACCGTTTGGGAGCCAATAGATTGATCGACTATCTGAACGCGCGTCAGGAAATCGGAGTCAATCACGTTGCCCTAAATCTTAGGTTCAATCAGGCGGACATCGAATCGACCATGAATCGAATCGCCGAATCGATTTTGCCAAAATTTGCATCGCCAGCAATCGAAAACAGAAAGTAGAAAAAATGTCAAAGAGTATTCTGATCACCGGTTCGACCGACGGCATCGGTTTGGAAACGGCCAAATTACTGATTTCGCAAGGGCACAAGGTCCTGTTGCACGGCCGCAATTCTCAAAAGATCAAAAGGGTGGTTGAATCTTTGAGTGCTGAGTTTGGATCAACCAACATCGATAGCTACGTGGCTGACCTATCGCGCATATCGGAAGTCAACGCACTTGCTCAGGCTGTAACTTCGAGGTACCAATCATTGGATGTCCTGATCAACAATGCAGGAGTCTTCGTGGTTGCCGATCCAATCACAAAATCGGGTTTGGATGTGCGATTTGTTGTCAACACGCTTGCTCCATACCTTCTTACCAAAAAGTTGCTGCCGATTCTCAGCAGCGAAGGACGCGTCATTAATCTTTCGTCTGCCGCTCAATCCAAAGTCGATTTTAAAGCATTATCGGGAAATAGGCAGTTGGCCGACCGAGAAGCGTACGCGCAAAGCAAGCTCGCCATCACCATGTGGTCACGACACCTAGCGGATCAGCTTGGCAGCGACGGCCCTGCAATCATTGCAGTGAACCCCGGGTCGTTTCTTGGCAGCAAAATGGTAAAAGAAGCTTATGGTCAATCCGGCAAAGACCTCGCCATCGGCGCCGACATACTCGTCCGAGCCGCTACCAGGGTCGAATTCGCCGCAGCATCGGGCAAGTATTTTGACAACGATCTCGGAACCTTCGCCAACCCCCACCCCGACGCACTCGATGCAACTAAAAATGCTGAATTAGTTGCTGCTTTGAATTCGCTACCGACTTTGCCTTAACGCAAAGAGCTGAATGGGAACTGCATGCAGAAAACTAGCTTGCGCCAACCGCCGATTGCCAAGCTTCGGAAAGCCGCCGCGTGATGTCGCCAGAGGTGTTTTTGTCGATGGCTTGTCCGTTAACATGGGAAACGGGCACGATGCCAACGGGCGTCGTTAACCACATCGCTTCATCGGCCGATTCAAGTTCATCCCTGGTGATGTCGCGCCGTTGAATCGGAATTCCCAGTCCATCGGCCAACTCCAACGCGTACCCCAGAGTTACCCCGGGCAGCACTGCCTCTTTAAGCGGCGCGATGATTTCTCCACCGCTGACGATGATCACACTGGCGGTTGTACCTTCGGCGACAAACCCGTCGGTGTCATGCAATAAAGCACGTGAATCGGGATCGGTCGCACGAGCCTCTCGTTCAGCAAGGTAATAATGCATTCGGCTACGGCACTTGAGTGCCTTGGGAACACTCGAGGCCGGAATTTCGGTAGTGGCAACGGAAGTCAGTCGGATACCGCGCTCTATGGCTGCCTTTTGATCTGAGGCTTTGAGCACATAAGTGTAAACCAACGTCGTGAGCCCTGCATTGGTTTGCCCGTAAGCCGACACCAAACCGGGAGTGATACAGATGCCGATTCCCAGTTCGTCATTGTCGTCCAAGTCCCGTCCGTTTTCGGAAACGAGGTTCTGAACCTGAAGGGTCAATTCTTCCCGAGAAAAAGGCGCGGCAAGACCGATGATTTCCAACCCACCAAACAACCGGTTCAAATGTCGCTCTATCAGCGGCGTCTGTCGCCGATAGGTTCGAATCTGCTCGGTCACCGAAACGCCCATCGTGAAGCCAAGATCAAAAACGCTGACCTGGGCTTCGGCGGCAGGGATCTTTTCACCGTTCAAATAAGCCGAAGGATTTGCCGACATTACAATTGTTGCCCAATCAAGTAGCCCGGCTGAGTTCCCACGATTCGGACATCGGCCAAATCATTATCCGCCAGCGTCGATTGCGCTACTTTTACCGTCCCGTACCGACAGGACGTTCCACGCGCGGTCCCTTCAGCGTCGACGTCTTCGACCAGCAACTGCAACTTCTCTCCAATCAGTGACTGGTAATATTGATCGCGTAGTTCGATCTCCAGTTCCCGGACGACTTGACCGCGCTGGGTCTTTACCGCTTTGGGAATCTGATCGCCCATCTCGGCCGCCGGCGTGGTTTTTCTCGGGCTGAACGGGAACATGTGGATCTTTGAAAATCCAATTTGCCGGCAGGCATCAAGCGAATCTTCAAAATCGGCTTCCGTTTCTCCGGGAAACCCGACGATCAGGTCTGTCGAAAATGCCGGCAGGTGAAGCTGTTCTTTCACGTGCTGGCAACGATCGATGATGTGCTTCCGAGTCCATCGGCGTTTCATCGCGCGCAGGATCCGATCGCTGCCGCTTTGCACGCACACATGCAAATGCGGGCAGACTTGATCGGCATGATCCTGCATGACCTCGATCAACTCGCGCGTCACCTCCGTGGCTTCAATGCTGGAGAGACGAACGCGAAACGATCCGTCCAGCTTGCAAATTTCACGCACTAGTGATGAAAGTCGCACCCAATCCGTTTTCGGTTTGCCTCGATTAAAATCGACACCGTAGTGGCCAAGGTGAATCCCCGTCAGAATCACTTCACGGTACCCGTTATCAATCAGTCGCCGGACTTCATCGATGACCTCGTCCTGTGGGCGGCTGAACATATCAGGTCGGACGGTCGGGATGATGCAGTAGCTGCATTTAAGCAAGCATCCGTCTTGAACTTTGACGTAAGCGCGGTGTCTACCGTCGAGCCCCGAGATGCCGTTGGGGATATCTCTAACACCAAAGCGTCCCAGTAAATCTGGCAACTCACGTTTGTCTGTGACCACTTCGCTGACACCAGGAAGCGCCGCGACCTCGTCGGGTTCGCGCGTCGCGTAGCACCCCATCACGACGATCCGAGCGTCTGGGTTTTCGCGGTTCATCTTGCGAATGACTTGCCGACTCTTTGCGTCGCCTTCACCGGTAATCGTGCATGTGTTGATCACGCACAAATCTGCTGGTTCGGCTTCGTTGTTCGCGTCAGAGTATCCTATACCAACAAGACCTTCACGAACCAATTGCGTTTCGTATTGGTTGACTTTGCAGCCAAGGGTATAGGTTTTTAATTTGGCAGACACTTCCGAGTTCCCGAAGGTTAGTTGCGGTGGGTTTCATCCACCCGCGTGAGGACAAAAGAGTACCGGAAAACAGGCAAGAGTTGGATGCCCAAAATGTAGAATCAGCCGTGGAAAGAACCCTAAGTTCCCGGCGCTGGTTCGATCGATGCTGACATTGACCCTTTGCAACGCGCGATCAAATCGTCTTTGCCAAACGCGTGGATTTGATCCCGCTTGAGTTCGGCGTGTTCCTTGGTCGTGGTCAAACAGATCGCTTTACCATTGGCGTCTACCACTTTGGCGATCTCGAACCCCTTCTCCAGCGGATGGGCAAACAGTTGCTTCATCATCAGCACCACGTACTCGTAGGAATGATCGTCGTCGTCCCACAGAATCACATTGTAGCGCGGCTGCTTCTTGTTTTTCTGTTGCCTGTCGGTGGAAGCTTTGCTCTTCACAACCGGTTCGGCAAATGCGATAGAATCTTGATCAGACATGAGAATCAGAAGTTGTGGTTTTCGCCAACAATAATTCGTGACAGGCGAAAACGTTAGCAGAAATGCCCAAAGGAATTGAAGTCTTATTTTAGTTGCCAACAGTCGGAGAAAAAAGGCATGTTTTTCCGGAGAAACCAAGCCAAACCAGCGCCTCAGCCAGCAATCGGCTACCCAAGCCGAAGTTTCGTCATAGGTTCTCGGCAGGAACTGATGCGGCGTTTAAGTACCACTTATGGCTTGCCGATAACCCCATCATTATCTTTGGACCGAAAATCGACTAAATTGTTCACCCGCACGGCGCTGATTCAGTCACTTGCTGGGCACAATATTACTTCTTCCATCCGTTTTAACTTAAGCATCTTCATAAATCATGTTGGACCGAAAATTCGTTTTTGAAAACGCTGCTGCCGTCAAGCAAAACTGCGCAAATCGCAATCTGAGCGTTGACGTAGACAAACTGGTCGAATTGGAGACCGCCAGGCGCGTTAAAGCTCAGCAGGTTCAAGACCTGAACACCGAGGCCAATGCCAAATCCAAGCTGATTGGCAAAGCTCAAGACGACGCCGAACGCGAGACACTTAAGGAAGCAGCCAAGACGTTACGGATGAAAAAAAATGAGGCGCAAACGGAATTGGATCAAATGGAAGCTGCCGTCCGCGAGATTGAGATTCTGATTCCCAACATGGCGCACGCGGACGCACCGGTGGGCGTCGACGACAAAGCCAATCTTGAGATTAAACGCGGCAAGCACGAACCTCGAAAATTCGATTTCGAAGTCATGGACCACCTTGATCTGGGAGTCAAGCACGACTGGATCGACTTTGAAGGCGGTGCCCGTACGACCGGAGGAGGTTTTTACTTTCTCAAAGGTGATTTGGTGCTGCTAGATTTGGCTCTGCAACAGTTCGCCGTAACAGAACTAGCCAAACGTGGTTTCACTCCCACGGTCACGCCAGATCTCGCGCGCGACAGTGTGCTTGAGGGCATCGGGTTCAATCCGCGCGGTCCGGAGACGCAGATTTACAGTATCGAAGAAACCGACCTGTCCTTGATCGGCACTGCCGAAATTACCCTCGGCGGACTCTACAGCGGTAAAGTCCTTTCCGACGAAGACCTGCCACTGAAGTTGTGCGGCATCAGTCACTGTTACCGAACTGAGGCGGGAGCCGCCGGCAGAGCATCGCGTGGTCTGTACCGTGTTCATCAATTCACGAAAATCGAAATGTTCGCTTTCACGCTGCCGGAGCAAAGCGATGAAGTTCATGAACAACTGCGCGAGATCGAATGCGATTTGTTTGACGCGATTGGGGTGCCTTATCGTGTCGTCGACACCGCCACCGGCGATCTTGGCGGTCCGGCCTACCGAAAATACGATCTAGAAGCGTGGATGCCCGGACGCGGTGATGCAGGCGAATGGGGTGAGGTCACCAGTACTTCGAACTGCACCGACTATCAGGCGCGGCGTCTGAACATCCGTTATAAAAAAACCGGCGAGAAGGGAACGCATTTTGTCCACACGCTTAACGGGACAGCGTTTGCACTTTCTCGGGCGCTGATCTCGATTCTGGAAAATCACCAGCAAGCCGACGGTTCGGTCGTGATCCCGGAGGTGCTGCGACCATGGGTCGGAAAGGACAAAATCGGTTAAGGCCCGCAACCGAGAATAGGCTTCCAGCTTGTCGAGAAGCCTATCCCACGGGGATGTTTACGCGTTGGCTTCTTGCGTCAGCCAGACCACCAATCCCTTTTGGGCGTGCAGGCGATTTTCTGCCTCCTCGATGATCAGACTAGAACCGCTTTCGATCACATCGACGGTGACCTCTTCGCCACGGCGTGCCGGCAAGCAATGCATGAATTTGGCGTTAGACGCCGCTTTGCTCATCAGTTCTTTGTTAACCTGATAGTCTTTCAAATCCGCAAGGCGTTGTTTGGTTTCGGCCTCCTGTCCCATGCTGGTCCAGACATCCGTGAAGACAAATTCGGCGTCTTTCACCGACGCGACCGGATCTTCGGTCTGCCGAATTAATTCTTTGCCAGCATGATTGTTCAGGTCCTCAATAAAGGTCGTGTCAAACTGGTAGTTGCTGGGCGCGCCGAGGGTAAACTCGATTCCCAGCTTGCAGCAAATCACAGCGAGCGAATATGAGACGTTATTGCCGTCACCCAAAAACGCGATCTTTGTTTTACTGGCATCAGCGGAGTGTTCCTGTATCGTCAACATGTCCGCCAACGCCTGACAAGGATGAGAAACATCGGTCAACCCGTTGATGATCGGACAGCGCGAATACTCGCATGCCTCAGCGACCGCCGCATGGCTTTTTGCGCGGATGACCAGAAGATCTAGGTAGCTGGTCAAGATCGGCATGAAATCCTGGACGGGTTCGCGTTTTCCCCAACCGACGTCTTCCCCCAGAAACAAACTGTTGCCGCCAAGTTGCGTAGTAAGCGTTTCAAAGCTGACGCGCGTACGTAGAGACGGTTTCTCGAATAGCAGGCCTAGGGTATTGTTGGCCAGTACTGAGGGGCGTTTTCCTGACTTAAGATTGCTTTTGTACTCGGCAGCCAAAGCCAGCACACGTGTGATCTCTTCGGTTGTCAGGTCCAGTAATGATAATACGTGTCGCATGGCACGCCTTCTTTCAAAATTGCGATTTCAGAAATGGTAAATAGGAAAAAAGCTAAGACGCCGGCAAACCAATTAGGTTCACTACCAAGCGCGAAAGTCTTCAACAACAACTAGTCGCGGCTGATCACCGTGCCGATGCCTTTGCTGGTGTAAATCTCCAACAACAGCCCATGACGAACTCGACCGTCAATGATGTGAACCTTGCTCACCCCGCGATCGATCGTCGCCAAACAAGCTTCAACTTTGGGTATCATCCCGCCGCTGATCGTGCCGTCGGCGATCATTGCCAATGCTTCGTCTTTGGTCAGCGACGAAACAAGCGATTCAGGATCGTCAGGATCTTTCAAGACTCCTGGGACATCGCTAAGAATGATCAGTTTTTCGGCACTCAAATCCTGAGCCAATTTTGTAGCGGCCGTATCGGCGTTTACGTTCAGCTTCTGACCATCGGTTGTTTCGGCCATCGAAGGAATAAACGGGGTTTGTCCGGCGTAACACAAATTATCGATCACAACGCGATCAACTTTAGTAACCTCACCAACAAATCCGAGGTCAACGGGATTCCCCTGATCGTCTTTAAGCTTTAGCACCTCGCCTTGAAGGACAGGCGACGATTCAAAATTCAGCGTCATCGCGCGGCCGCCAATTTTTTCATATTCGTCAGCGATGAAATGGTTGGTTTCGACCGCTAGGGTCTGTTCAACAATTTCCAGCGTCTCTGCATCGGTGTAACGCCTGCCTTGAACAAAACGCGGTTCGATGCCGGCCGCTTCCATCGCGGCACTGATGCGACTGCCTCCGCCGTGAATCACGACCGGTCGCATGCCGACGGTCTCCATAAAATGGATATCCAGCAGGATGAATCGCAGAGCATCGATATCGTTCAAGATACTGCCGCCAAGTTTGATAACGGTAGTCTTGTCACGGAATTCCCGGATCCAGCCGAGGGCCTCGATGAGCGTATTGGCTTTTTCGATTGCCGTTTTCAAATTAGCGCCTGCACAATCTCAGATAAAAAAGGAAACAATTTGAAATCACTAGCGGTTGGAAATTGCGGCAAAATCAAAGCCCAACATGTTAGTTTTTGCCAGCCAACTGTCAACGCTGATCATCGAACCGCAAAGGCATCCAAAGCATCACAAAAGCCCAAAATCGTTGAAAAGCTGGAAACTGGAAGGCTTTAGAAGGGTAAAGTAGGGTAATCGGAATTCTGCACCTAAACTCTCAGACGTCGGCAGATGCAATTCAACGATAAGATTTCGCATACTAGGCAAACTCCCACCGGTTCACGCCCGACGATCGGCGCTTGGGGAAGGAACGTGTTCTTCTGTGCACTGTGCGCATCAGGTGCGGTTGCGGTTGCCGGATTCCTGATGGGTTACGATCCGGGATCGCGTTTTTCGACCTTGGCCCAACCGAGCGATTCGGTCAGCATTGAATCCACCAAAGAGGTACCTGATCTCAGACCGGTTAAACAGACCATTGATTTAGTCGACGTCGCATTTGAGGAAACTTGGCGCGATGCCAATTTACAGATCGCTGATTCCGTCGACCACCTGACCTACGCGCGTCGCATGTCGCTGGGACTGGCCGGTACCGTTCCGTCGCTCGAAGAGTTGCGGGTACTAGAAAGTGTTCCCGAAGACCTTCGCAACAAACGCTGGTTGGAACATTTGCTTGCTGACGATCGCACCAATCTGTATTTGGCAGAGCGTTTGGCCAGAGCCTTCGTTGGAGTCGAAAACGGACCATTCCTCGTATACCGCAGATCACGGTTTGTCAGTTGGCTGGCCGAGCAACTCAAGCAAAACGTTCCCTACAACCAGATCGTTCAGCAACTGCTAACCGAAAACGGCACTTGGACGCAAAACCCTGCCGTTAATTTCTACTCCAAGACGATTGATCAAAACGAAGACGAAAACAAAGTTGACCCCGTTCTGCTTGCAGGCCGCACATCACGCGCCTTCTTGGGAATGCGTATCGATTGCTTACAGTGCCACGATGACTTTCTGGGCAACGTTAATCTAGGCGAACCAGAAGATCCATCGGGTGGCACACAAAAGGACTTCCATTCTCTGGCTGCTTTTTTTTCTGGCACACAAGTTTCGCTTGGTGGAATTCGTGGAAGCCGAGATCCTGTTGCATGGCAGATTCAATTATTGGGAGACTCAGAAGAAACAGACGTACCCGCCGAGTTGCCGTTTCTGAAAAATCTCGACGGCAAAGAATCCGATCCGAGATTGCGACTGGCCAATTGGGTGACCCATCGCCAGAACCGGCCGTTTGCTCGGGCGATTATCAACCGCATGTGGGCAATCGTTTACGGCAGGGCGCTAATGGAGCCGGTTGACGACATCCCGCTGGCCGGTCCGTTTCCCAAACCACTAGAGATTATCGTCGATGATTTCATCGCCTCCCAATACGATCTACGGCGTGCAGTTACCGTGATTGCGAGCTGCAAACCGGCGAGTTTGGACAGCCAAGCATCTTTCGAGATCACTCATCCGCACGGAGATAATTTTGCTGTCTTTCCGATGCGGAGATTGAGGCCTGACCAAGTCGCCGGCGCGATTGTCCAATCTTCATCCTTGACGACTATCAATTTGGAATCCCATATCCTTGACCGACTGATTAAGTTTGGAAGCAAAAATGACTTTGTAAAGCGTTTTGGGGATCCAGGGGAGAACGAATTTGAGCAACGTGGAGAGACGGTAACGCAAAAGCTATTGATGATGAATGGCAATATGCTGGCCGACCGGATCAATGAAGGCCTTCACTCAGTCGTTCACTTGGCTGCACTCTCACCGGACGCCAACAAACTGCTGGAGACGATTTTTCTAACGGTTCTTTCTCGTTACCCGACGGCAGAAGAGCGGTCTCATTTCATTCCTTCCATTGATGCCGCTGCCGGTAATCAAAAGAGGCAGCGTGCTCAAGACATTTATTGGACCCTGATCAACAGTGTTGAATTCACATGGAATCACTAATGCATTGCAACAGCCCGGAACACTACAACCGCCGCACGATTCTTAAGGCAGCCGGACTAAGTACTTTGTCTTGGTTGGGCCCCGTCGCAACGTCGCTGGCACGTGCTGGGGAAGCAGATAAGCAGTACGCTGGAACGCGCCCCAAATCTTTGATCGTCTTGTGGATGGAAGGCGCGCCGAGTCAGCTAGAGACGTTTGATCCCCATCCGGGCACTGACATTGCTGCCGGCAGCAAAGCCATCAAAACCAACGCCCCCGGAATCATGTTGGGGGAGGGGCTTGAGCAAACAGCGACGCAAATGGACTCAATCAGTTTGATTCGCGCGTTGACCTCAAAAGAGGGCGATCATGAGCGCGCGATCTACAATGTAAAAACAGGCTACCGCATGGATCCTACGCTGGTTCATCCGTCGATCGGAAGCGTCATTTGCCATCAACTGACCGATGCGGTTGGCAAGGCCATCGATATACCTCGTCACGTTTCGATTCTTCCGGGCTTACAACCGGCTCGCGGGGGGTACCTTGGTGACAGCTACGATGCGTTCAAAGTCTTTGATCCGCTTAACTCGATTCCCGATGTCAAAGCGCGCGTTGATAGAGATCGTCAGAAACGACGTCTCTCAGATCTTAGAACCATGGACGATCGATTCATTGCCAGCCGTAGTAACAATCAGATCCTCAAAGGGAAACTTGGCAATCACAACTTGGACGCCGCGTTAAAAATGATGGCATCGGATCAGCTTGCTGCATTTGACGTTTCGAAGATACCGATGAGCGTACGTAAGCCATTCGGCGACACTCCTTTTGGCAGAAGTTGCTTGGCAGCAATCCAGTTGATTCAGTCGGGAGTTCGATGCGTGGAAGTCACTCTTGGCGGTTGGGATACGCACGTTAACAACCATGAACTTCAGGGTAACCGAATCAAAATCCTGGACCCGGCGTTCGCATCATTGATTCGAGAACTCAAGCAACGCGAGCTACTTGAAACGACCATGGTCGTTTGTGGAGGCGAATTCGGCAGGACTCCGTGGCTAAACGGACTTGGCGGCCGCGACCACTGGCCTCATGGATTCAGTATCGCCATGGCGGGAGGTGGTGTCCAAGGCGGGCGTGTGATTGGAGAAACTTCTCCATCGCCCCAAAAGGACTCAAAGGCCCCTTCCAAATTTCTTAAAGACTCCAACCCAATCGAAAATGTGCATGCCACAATTTTAAATCGATTGGGCATTGATTATTCAAAGGAGCTACAGACTCCAATCGGCAGGCCGCTGAAGATTTGCGAAGGTGAGCCGATTGATAAGCTGTTTTGATTCCTAAAGGTGAGTGCTCAGATGAAGCCGCGGTAAGATCCGGTGTAGATCTCAAATTTGGTCCCCACTTGTATGCTGCCACCATCGGAGAAGGAAATTAGCAGCTCGCTTATGTTGCCAGTTCCGCAACCAGTCTTTCAGCTAGCTTCGGCACACCTACCGTTGCCGCACTGGCGATCGATTCAAACTTTGATCGGTTCTGAGTTTCTGGGCTCACTGCTGGATGCGGGTCAATATAGTAAACGGGTACGTGATCCGCCGCATATGAGAATAGACTGGCCGCCGGATAAACTTGCAGGCTGGTTCCAACAATGATTACAACATCGGCCTGTTTGGTTTGGTGAATCGCTTCAGACAACATAGGTACTGCTTCACCGAACCAAACAATATGCGGTCGCAACTGATGCCCTTGGTCACACAAATCGCCAATATTCAAATCCTCGGTCCAGTCATAGACCAATGATTCATCAAACGTGGATCGAACCTTTTTCAGTTCGCCATGCAAATGAAGGACGCGCGAGGAGCCTGCCTGTTCGTGAAGATCGTCGACGTTCTGAGTGATGACGCGCACGTCAAAATGATCTTCTAGATCGCGAATCGACTGATGTGCGGCGTTGGGACGAACTTCTTTCAGTTGCGCCCGCCGCGCGTTGTAGAAACGTAGCACCATTTCTGCATCACGCGCCCATCCTTCGGGACTGGCGACATCCATAACTTCGTGGTCCTCCCAGAGCCCGTTGGAGTCTCGGAACGTACGAATTCCACTTTCGGCACTAACGCCAGCGCCAGTCATCACGACGACTTTTTTCATAACTTGCCCATCGCCAAATTATTGGCCCACTGCTGGAGCTTCGACTTCCCAACATGCCACACGATGTCCGTCGCCATGGTCTAGCAAGGGCGGGTTCTCCGTTTCGCACTTCTGCTTGGCCAACGGGCAGCGTGTCACAAACGGACAGCCTGCCGGTGGATCGTAGGGGCTGGGCACCTCACCTTCTAGCACCGTCAGTTCGCCACGCTGGTCAGGATCCATGATCGGATTGGACGCAAGTAACGCTCGGGTGTAAGGATGTTTGGCCGCCGCATGAATATCATGGCACGGCATTTCTTCCACAATATTGCCCAAGTACATAACCAACATCGAATCACAAAAGTGGTCGATGACTTTTAGATCATGCGAGATGAACATCATTGTCAGCCCCAGTTCCTCCTTCAGATCCATCAGTAGGTTGAGTACCTGTGCTTGAATCGAAACATCCAGCGCCGAAACGGGTTCGTCGGCTATGATAAATTCTGGATTGACCGCCAAGGCCCGAGCAATGCCGACGCGCTGTTTCTGGCCACCAGAAAACTCATGCGGATATTTTTTGCGGTCATCAATTCGCAGCCCGACTTTCTTCAGTAACGCATCAATCTGATCGTCGATCTCTCCGTCGGGCACGACCTGGTGCAGTTTGATGACTTCTTTGATCGCCGTTTCCACAGTCATGCGTGGGTTCAACGAAGAATTCGGATCCTGAAATATCATTTGCATGCGCGCGCGAATCTTTCGCAACGCGCTTGAGCTGAGGGTGCTGACATCGGTGCCATCGATGTACACGTTTCCTGATGTTGGTTTGTGTAGGCGCACGATACATTTGCCCAGAGTCGATTTTCCACATCCACTTTCGCCAACCACTCCCATCGTTTGGCCTTTGCGGATCTCGAAGCTAACCCCATTTACGGCATGCACCTTCGCAATCACGGAATTGAATACGCCGCCGCGTTTGGGGAAGTGTTTGACCAGGTTTTCGACCCGAACCATTGGTTTTTGTTCTGTGCTCGGTTGGTTGCTCACGCTTGGCCCTCCGCAGTCTGTGCCACATCCAACGGATAGAAACAGCGTGCCGCTTGCGCGTTGCGATTGGATGATGCATCTTCGCCGGAACTTGACTCCAATGAAACTAGCTCCGGCAAATTGGCCTCGCAGTCTGGCTTTCTGTAACCACACCTGTCTGCAAAACGGCAACCTTGAGGTAAATCAAACAGACTGGGCACCATTCCCTCGATTGCCGGCAAGCGTTTTTGATGGCCCGCCGCTCCGGGCTTGGGCATGGAATCAAGCAGCGCTCGGGTGTACGGATGGCGCGGTCGGTGGAAGATGTCTCTCACACCTCCCGTTTCAACGATTTGCCCGGCATACATCACGATGACCCGATCACAGGCCTGCGCCACCACCCCAAGGTCGTGAGTGATCAAAATAATCGCTGTTCCCGTTTTCTCTTTCAAGCCATCCATCAGTCGCAGAATTTGATTCTGAATCGTCACATCCAGCGCAGTCGTAGGCTCGTCAGCGATGAGTATCTCGGGGCTGCAGCACAACGCCATGGCAATGACAACGCGCTGCCGCATGCCACCAGAAAGTTGGTGTGGGTATTCGTCAATGCGCTTTTCCGGGTTGGGCATTTCCACCAACCGCAACATCTCGATGGCTTTTTCACGACGCTCCGGTGCCGATAGTTTCGAGTGGTACTGAAGCGCCTCTTCGATTTGCCAGCCAATGGTGAATACCGGATTTAGGGCCGTCATCGGTTCCTGAAAGATCATGCCGATGTCGTTGCCGCGAATATCACGCATCTGCCGCTCGGTCAGCTTCAGTAGATTCTGATCCCGGAAGGTGATAGTCGAATTCGGATCGTATTGTGTTACACGTTCGGGCAACAATCGGATGATCGATTTGTTGGTCACCGATTTTCCACAACCACTCTCGCCGACAATGCCCAACGTCTCGCCGGGAAACAGGTCGAACGAAACGCCATCGACCGCCGTAACGACGCCTCTGTCAGTTTTGAAACTGGTTCGCAAGTTGCGAACGGTCAAAATAGGTTGGTCTCGGTCCATGAATTTTATTTGCCGCTGGCCTTAAACATGTTTTGGGTCATAAGCGTCTTGGAGTGCGTCGGAAAGAATGTTGAACGCCAACACGAGGACAAACATCATGACCGTTGCTGTACCGATCTCCCAAAAGAAACCAGAAACGACATCGCCGTTGTTACCCGCATCGCGGATCATGATTCCCCAACTAGGCTGGCCTTTAACGCCCAAGCCCAAAAAGCTGAGAATGACTTCCGATTTAATCGCGCCGATTAACAACAAGGAAAAATTGATCAGCATCAGATGAGCCGTGTTGGGAAGGATATGTCTGAGCAAAATATGGATGGGACCGAAGCCCGCCGTTTGAGCAGCGTGAACATATTCCATCTGTTTTAGCTTCAACGTTTCGCCTCGGATCACTCGGCACGTTCCAATCCAAAACGTGGCCCCAAGCGCAATGTATACCGGCAGGAGAGAATTTTTCACATCGAATCCGTATAACTCAAAATCCGTGAACGCGTACGCGATGACTACCAGTAGAACAAGGTTGGGAATCGAGGAAAACGTTGTGTACACCCAGACGATCACATGATCGACCCAGCCGCCAAAATAGCCGGCCGCCGCGCCTAAAAATGCGCCCAGCAGCACTGAGAAAGTGGCAATCACCAATCCTATTTGGATCGCAATTTTAACCGAGTACAGTCCACGAATCAGAATCGAACGCCCTTGATTGTCGGTCCCTAAAAACAAAGAGGCGTTCTGCAAAAACTGCTGCCACGGTGTCATCGGCTCTTGGAGTTTCTTTACGGCAGCCTCCAATTGCTCCATCTTAGGAAGCATCGCTGGATCGTCGTCAAGATTTTCACTTTGATTAAGTTCATCTCTGATAGCGACCGCTTCATTGACGAGTGTTTGAATTTCGTCGATGGGCCGATCAACGACACGCACTTGGCCCAATCGGATTGCCGCCAAGCCTTCGGCGGGGTCTTCCTGACCGAGTGCAACCTGCACCATCCGCAGTAGTTTAGAGGTCGCAATCTCGTACCGTTGCTCTGGAGTGCCAACTTGAAAAAAGCCCGGCAGCTTATTGGCGCCGACCACTTGGT
>CAYTPS010000022.1:0-2629 GCA_964439245.1 uncultured Pirellulaceae bacterium
ACGATGGCGGATTTGCAATCCGCTGCCTTAGCCACTTGGCCACGACGCCGTATTTATGTGCAAAGTGTATTTGCCTTATTGTATCGGTCAAGTAGGCGGCGAAAGATAGCAAAACATTGGCTATAACTCTCTTTTTTTCGCCTCTCAGCATCAATGACCGCTCCACTATTGGTTCGACCGCTTCCAGCGAGATCTTTAACCTCGGCAAATACATACGTTACGCAGCTTAACTTTATTGGCTCGGCAAGCAAGAAAATACAACTGAAAGTTCAATAAATTGGACACTACCTGCCGTAACTCGCTTTGAGCACTCTGACAGGTGTCTGCCCCCCCGGCTCGACGCCAATGCTGGCCTTTTCAATGCGTGGCTTTTGATCGCCCGCTACCAATCTTGATGGCCGGTCAACATATTTTGGCAAACCCAAAGTCAGACTGTTGCGACGGCGCAGATCGCTAAAACCAACGAACATTTCGTTTTGCCGTGCGACCGTCTGTGTCGATCCCATCGCCGACTGCGTTTTCAGCTTGTGGCCACGACTGGCCAACAACCGGATGGTGTCTGGACTGAACCCCTTTTCAAGATGCAACACATCTGGAAACCACTGGTGATGAAAACGAGGTGCCACCGTTGCCTCGGCAACCGACAGATTGTGGTCCACCATGTTCACGATCATCTGCAACACCACATTGATGATGCGACTACCGCCGGGACTACCGGTGGCCACTAAAGTACCGTCTTCCTTGAACAAAAATGTTGGCGTCATCGAACTGAGCATACGTTTGCCCGGCTCGATCGAGTTACACCTGCCTCCGATCAGCCCGTAAGCGTTGGCCGCGCCGGGCTTACTACTGAAATCGTCCATTTGATTGTTCAACAAGATCCCCGTGCCGGGAACCATCAGCTTGCTGCCATAGCTAAAGTTGAGCGTATAGGTATTGGAGACAGCGTTACCCGCCGCGTCAATGACGCTAAAGTGCGTTGTCTCGTGGCTCTCGTATGGCTGCTTCATTTCGGCACCCGGGAAAACGCCAAGGCTGGGCGATGCTGAATCCATGTCGATCTTCTTCGATAGCGCAACCGCATATTCTTTTGAGGTCAATTCATCCAGGGGGATCGAAACGTAGTCGGGATCCCCCAAATACTTTGACCGATCAGCGTAAGCCATTCGCATAGCCTCTGTCATAACGTGAACGCTATCAGCCGAATTGTGACCAAACTGCTCCAACGGAAAACGTTCCAAAATATTGAGCATTTGAATCAGGTGAGTCCCACCAGAGCTCGGCGGTGGCATCGAGACAACCTTCACGCCACGGTAGGAACCTTGTAGCGGCTCTCTTTCAATGGCCTCATAAGACTTCATGTCGTCAGCGCTGATGATGCCTCGATGTTCCCGCATGTCGGCAATAATCTTTTCAGCGATGGAGCCTTCATAAAATTCATCGGCTCCGTGTTCGGCAATCAACCGTAACGTGGCCGCCAGATCTTTTTGAACCAGCAAAGCGCCAACAGGCCAGGGTTTTCCATCGGGTTGATAAAAGACCTTCTGCGCTTCGGGAGAGTGGGAAAAATGTTCTCGATAGTGCAGCAATGAGTCATGCAGGTCCTCACTGACCGGAAACCCGTTCTCCGCCAGCTCAATCGCCGGTCGGAGTGCGCGGGCGAGACTGATCGTGCCGTATTTCTCCAACGCCAGTTCAAAACCACGAACAGTGCCCGGTACGCCAGCAGCGCGATGAGTAATCTGCGACAGGTCATCGACCGGATTCCCATCTGGCCCGAGAAACATGTCTTGATGGGCATCTGCCGAGGCTTGCTCCCGATAGTCGATTGAAGTTTGCTTATTGCTCTCGGCGTCGTGGATCAACATAAATCCTCCGCCGCCAATATTTCCGGCTCGGGGAAGAGTCACAGCTAAAGTGAATCCGGCGGTCACGGCGGCATCGACCGCGTTTCCGCCCTCGGCAAGTACCTCGGCCGCCGTCTGAGTCGAAAACGTATCCTGAGACGACACCATTCCTTGGTACCCGATCTCCGGATGCGAAATGGCCGACTGGCGGAAGATCTGCGCGCTAGCGCGACTGCCAAGGCACACCATCACAAGGCTTGCGACAACCGCAAGCGTGACAGGAAAGTAGTGACAACGGCTTGGATTCGAGACTTCCAATGGAAGTGGTATAAGTTTCATCTATCGCCTGCTGAAGCGCTGAAGTCGGATCTTGGTGCACTGACCAGTTAACTGATGCAAGTGCGGACGTTAGCGAAATCGGAGAACGGCAACAATGGCGAAACCGGGCGCAGTCTAGGGAGATTGCGACATTTGAGACGCAGTTCGCGGCAAGAAAGAGCAGAGACGTGCTATCGTATTCAACGCGCGATGCAAGTCAGTCGAGTCCTGAATGACTGCATCAGCCGCTGGCTGTGACAGCTAAAGGCCCTTTTCACGCTTGAAACTCGTGGTTGGTAGAAAGAGCTGCTCGGTCTAGGTCACCTTGTCCTCTATGCAGTTTTTTCCCTGCCAAGAATCGCGTCGCTCAAACTCTTCTTGGATCGCGCGGAGGACGGCAGGTTTATCCAAGCACCACTGCGGACCGACAAAGTAGTCGCCGGGCGCTTCGCCGCTGATCCGTT
>CAYTPS010000022.1:2639-23993 GCA_964439245.1 uncultured Pirellulaceae bacterium
GGGAATGCGCTCAAGAAAATCCACCAGCGTGGAAATGTATTCATCCAGTTCCATCAGTTTGACTTCGCCGCTGCGCACCTGATCTGCCAGCGGCGTGTTTTCAACACAGTACAGATTGTGGATCTTCACGGCGTCCAAACCAGACTGCGCGACTGCCGCAGCGGTCGCCATCATGTCAGTGTGACTCTCGCCCGGTAGTCCCAACATGATATGAGCACACAGTTCAAACCCGCGTCCAACACTTCGTTCCATCGCATCCACAAATGACTCGTAACAATCCCCTCGATTCATCCACTCCATCGTTTTGTCGTGAATCGTCTGCAGACCGTATTCGACCGTCAGCGGCACTTTGCGGCCGATCTCCTCGAGCAAATCCAGCACGTCGTCGGGCACGCAGTCTTGCCGCGTCCCGATCGCGAGCGCCACGACCTCTGGATGTTCGATCGCCGATTCAAACAGCGGTCTTAACACGTCCACCGGAGCATAAGTGTTAGTTGCCGGTTGGAAGTAGGCCATGAAGTGTTTGCATTTGTAGCGCCGTTTGACTTTTACAATCCCCTCTTCCAACTGTCCAACAATATTCCGAATTGGCAGCCGGCGAGATGGGCTAAAGCTGCGGTTGTCGCAAAAGGTACATCCTCCCAGGGCTACGGTGCCATCTACGTTGGGGCAAGTGAAACCGGCGTCAAGAGAAACACGCTGGACTCGAAAACCGTAAATCTGCTTGAGATAATAGCTATAACTGAGATATCGGTGGCCATCTGCCCGCCAATCCAAATCGTGCCGGTTAAGCTGGTGATGCTGCACGGGCTCGTTTTGCGGATTCCGCTCGTTTTTGGATTCTAGAGAAGTCACTATTTGTCTCGGGAAATTTGAATATTTCGCAGATGGAGGCTATATTTTGAAGGTTTTTTTATCCTTTGTACACCTCCAAAGAAGAAGCACTGACGCATGTTCGGCGAACTTATCCCCACCGGTGGCGGCGATCCTATTCCGCTAATGAAGAAACGACTTCGTATTGGTCGTCGAGACGGCTGTGACATCGTGCTTGATTTTGGCAATGTCTCCGGACATCACTGCCTATTGGAGATTGACGAGGGGTATTGGTTCGTACGCGACTTACGATCCAGAAATGGTGTAAAAGTCCAAGGAAAGAGGATTCTCGTTGGCGTACGCAAACGCGTCGATCCAAATACTGAGATCTACATTGCCAAAAACGGCTACACGATCGACTACGATCCGCAATCGCTAGGTGCTTTCGGCACGCCTCCTCAGGATGAGATCGTCGATGATTTCTTCGAAGAGTCGCTGCTAAGTCGGGCCGGCCTGAAAAAGGACAAGGACAAGAAGAAGCGATAACGTCGCCGTTGCCCGTTTGCTGAGAAAGTTTTCGTTTCCGGCCGGATGTCTGCCCCGTCGCCGGGTGCCATGCTCACGCGCAGCATGATGGATTCCGGCAATTCATAATGGGTGCCATGCTTCACGCGCAGCGTGAGCATGCAAAAAAGCCGAGGCTTTTGTCTGAATTCGATGAGCCCACGTAAACTCTGACTGAGCATGGTCATGCTTCGCGTGACCATGGCACCCGGTGCTGCCTTTTCGTTGCTCAACTCATGACCAAGCTGTTCGTGGCCATAGCACCCAAAGCAAAAAACGAGTTGGAGTTGGGATAGTGGACCGAGCCCTTCGCTTTCCAAAGCCAAAGCGTGCCAAAATGTCAGCGTGGCTTTTTCTCGCGGCCAAAAGCTGACTTTTTACGCTATTTTCATCTTCTCCAGTTTCGGCACGGCTTTTGCAACGATTGCACTGAGCCGAACTTTAGCTGTCCATTCGTCAGCCTGCGCGGCCCCAACAAAACACTGAAAAACATCGATCCACGGCTGCAACCCGTGAAGAACTACCTACTTTAAGGAGAGCAAATTATGGCTCAAGGTGAAAAAATTATTGGAATCGACCTCGGTACAACCAACTCGGTTGTCGCCGTCATGGACGGTAATGAGCCAACGGTTATCGCAAACCAAGAAGGCGGCCGCACCACACCTAGCGTTATCGCATTCAACGACAAAGGTGAAACCTTGGTTGGTGCTTCAGCGCGAAATCAGCGTGTCACCAACCCGCACCGCACGATCTATTCAGTCAAACGATTCATGGGGCGCCGCCACAGCGAAGTCGCCTCCGAAGAAAAAATGGTTCCCTACAAGGTGACCGGCGCATCGGAGGACTACGTCAATATCGAGATCGATGGCAAAGAGTACACGCCGCAAGAGATCTCGGCCAAAACGCTTCGCAAACTTAAAGAAGCTGCCGAATCTTACCTTGGTCACAAGGTCAACAAAGCCGTCATCACGGTTCCGGCTTACTTTAATGACGCCCAGCGTCAGGCCACCAAAGACGCTGGCCAGATCGCAGGTCTAGAAGTTGCTCGTATCATCAACGAGCCGACCGCTGCCGCGATGGCCTACGGCTTGGACAAGGCCCAGAACGAACAGAAAATCGTTGTCTTCGATCTCGGTGGTGGAACGTTTGACGTTTCGGTCCTTGAACTCAACGACGACGACGGCATGAAAGTCTTCGAAGTCATCAGCACTAGTGGCGACACGCACCTTGGCGGCGACGACTTTGACGATGTACTGATCAACTACGTCGCAGACGAATTCCAAAAAGACAACAGCGTCGACTTGCGTCAAGACACGATGGCTCTCCAACGTCTGCAAGAGGCCTGTGAGAAGGCCAAGATCGAACTGTCTGCCGGACAGCAAACAGATATCAACCTGCCGTTCATCACGGCCGACGCGTCGGGGCCAAAGCATTTGTTGGTCACAGTCACCCGAGCAAAGTTCGAAGAGTTGATCGACGAATTGGTTGAGCGTTGTAAGGTTCCTCTGCAGAAGGCACTGAAAGATGCCAAGCTATCTGCCAGCGACATCGATGAGATTGTCTTGGTTGGTGGTTCGACACGCGTGCCAAAAGTACAGGCGATGGTCAAAAGCGTTTTTGGCAAAGACCCGCACAAGGGTGTTAACCCAGACGAAGTCGTCGCACTCGGTGCTGCGATTCAGGGTTCCGTCCTTTCGGGCGATCGCAAAGATGTTCTCCTGTTGGACGTGACACCGCTGACCCTTGGTATCGAAACCGAAGGCGGCGTATTGACGGCATTGGTTGAACGCAACACAACAATCCCAACTGAAAAGAAGCAGGTCTTCAGTACCGCTGCCGACAACCAAACTGCGGTTACCATCCAAGTGTTCCAAGGCGAACGCAAGATGGCGGCCAACAACCGACTTTTAGGTAAGTTCGATCTCACCGGGATTCCGGCGGCTCGACGCGGAACGCCTCAAATCGAAGTCAAGTTCGACATCGATCAAAACGGCATTCTTAACGTGTCGGCTAAAGATCTGGGCACTGGTAAGGAAGCCAATGTAGAGATCAAGCAATCTTCTGGATTGTCCGATGAGGAAATCGAACAAATGAAGAAAGACGCCGAAGTCAACGCGGACGAAGACAAGCGTCAGTTTGAACTTGTCACCGCCCGCAACGAAGGCGAATCGATGTGTTACCAGATGGAGAAAACCATCTCAGACAACGAAGACAAGCTTGAGGACAGTGACAAGGAACCATTGCAAGCCGCGATCGAAAAAGTTCGTGAGGCCAGCAAAGGTGAAGATGTCGATGCGATCAAGTCTGCCGTCAAAGAACTCGAACAAGCCTCTCACGCCGTCAGCGAAGCGTTGTACAAAGCCACGAGTGCTGAAGGTGCCGGTGCCGAAGGCGGTGCCGAAGAGCCTTCGGCGGATTCGGCTCCTGATGCCGCCGATGACGCAATCGATGCTGAATTCGAAGTCAAGAACGACTAGAGTTTTATCACCAAACGATGTGGTGCAGGTTTCTAACCTGCCATACCGCTGAAAAAGGCAGGTCCTAAACTTGCCACACGACAGTAACCTTGTTTGGAACAAAACAGGAGTCGCTTCGCAAGAAAAAATCGCCAATGGCACGCAGCAATGCGTGCCATTTTTTTGTCGTCTTTCGCGCCGCGAAAAACACTCGCGCACCTAGTTTTGCTATGCAAAACTGCGTGATTTCGCCGAGCGAAAGACAACTTTGGCACGCCAATTGCAAACTTTAAGATCGGTTAGGCCTTTTCCTGCCACTTCTCATTTCAAGGTGAAACCATGGGAGACGACACTATGTCATTTCAACCCGATCGACTAACAACCAAAACGCGCGAAGCAATCTCTTCAGCTCAACGTCTGGCATCATCCAAAGGCCATGTTGAAATCGATTCGCTACACATGCTGCATGCGCTGTTGAATGAGCGTGATGGCATCGTTAAACCACTCTTGAAATCAGCCGGCGTTCCCGTCGCACAGCTTGATTCAATCGTTCAGTCCGAACTTGACCGTCTACCAAGCTCGTCAACACAAAGCTCTCCGGGACCGTCGCGCGAACTGCAATCGATCTTCGAAGCCTCCGGAAAATCGATGGCTGAAATGAATGACGAATTCATTTCCACCGAGCATCTGTTGCTGGCGATGACAACCATCGAATCGAAAGCCAAACGTATCCTCGACTTAAACGGCGTCGACAAGAAAACGCTCGTGCCGGCAATCCGCGAGGTACGCGGCAGCGCATCGGTGACCGACGAGGATCCAGAGAACAAGTATCAAGTTCTAGAAAAGTACACGATCGATTTAGTCGGGCGTGCGCTCGAAGGCAAACTCGATCCCGTTATTGGGCGCGATGCAGAAATCCGTCGCGTCATTCAGGTGCTCTCGCGCCGCAGCAAAAACAATCCAGTGCTTATTGGCCAACCGGGCGTTGGAAAAACAGCCATCGCTGAAGGTCTGGCGCTGCGAATCGTTCACAACGATGTCCCGCAAAGTCTCAAGGACAAACGCGTGATGGCGCTGGACATGGGTGCACTGATCGCGGGTGCAAAATTCCGCGGCGAATTCGAAGACCGTCTAAAGGCCGTATTAAAAGAGGTCTCTGCCGCTGCCGGCCAGATCGTGCTGTTCATTGACGAACTGCATACTGTCGTCGGTGCCGGTGCTTCCGAGGGCGGCAACGATGCTGCGAACTTGCTCAAGCCCGCTTTGGCGCGCGGCGAACTGCACTGCATTGGTGCGACGACGCTCGATGAGTATCGCAAGTACATTGAAAAAGATCCGGCGCTCGAGCGTCGTTTTCAACCGGTCTACGTCGACGAACCGACAGTGGAGGATACCGTTTCGATTCTGCGCGGCCTCAAACAACGTTACGAAACTCATCACGGAATCCAGATCACGGATTCAGCTTTGGTGGCTGCCGCGAATCTTTCCAATCGATACATCACCGACCGCTTTCTGCCAGATAAGGCGATCGATTTGATCGATGAAGCTTCAGCACGCCTGGCGATGGAGCGCGACAGTGTCCCTCAAGAGATCGACGAGATCCAACGCCGGCTGACTCAGCTGGAACTGGCTGCCCGACAGCTGACCGATGAAACCGATTCAGACGTCGTGAAGCGTTTGGAGGCCGTGCAGGAAGAGATGGCCGAAAAGAAACTTGAACTGGCCGATCTTCGCCAACAATGGGAACTTGAAAAATTGGGAATGACCGATGTGCAGAATGTTCGCCAAGAGCTGGCCGATGCCACGCTCGAGTTTGAGCGTCTGGACAACGACATTAAGGCTCGGCAAGCATCAGGGCAGGGCACCGGCGAGGAAGACTACCATCGTCTTTACGAACTTGATTCGCGACGAAAATCCTTGCAACAACAGATTGACGCGTCGGAAGCTTCAAACGCCGAGGGCCAGTCTCCTGAGAAGTCCGACCGTAAACGGTTGCTGTCTGAACAGGTCACCGAAGAAGAAGTGGCTCAAATCGTTAGTGCTTGGACGGGCGTGCCTGTGACTCGCATGATGGAAACCGAAAAAGCGAAACTGCTGGTCATGGAAGAGCGTTTGCAGCAGCGCGTTATCGGCCAACATCCGGCCGTCGAGGCAGTGAGCAATGCCGTTCGCCGTAGTCGCAGTGGTCTGCAAGATCCTAATCGACCGATCGGCAGTTTCATGTTCCTCGGCCCGACTGGCGTTGGGAAAACGGAGCTGTGTAAGTCGTTAGCGCAAATTTTGTTCAACGATGATACGGCGATGATCCGCATCGACATGAGCGAATTCATGGAACGGCATAGCGTCAGTCGTTTGATTGGAGCGCCTCCCGGCTACGTTGGTTTCGACCAGGGTGGAAAGCTGACCGAGGCCGTTCGCCGTCGCCCGTATTCCGTAATCTTACTGGACGAAATTGAAAAGGCACACGATGACGTTTACAACATCCTTCTGCAAGTGCTCGATGACGGTCGATTGACCGACAATCAAGGCCGCACCGTGGATTTCACCAATACGATCATCGTGATGACGTCTAACGTGGGCAGCACCTTGATTCAGAAGATTACCGAAGAAGGTGGTAGCGAGGACGAAATCCAAGAAGCCGTCGAGCAAGCACTTCGCGCCCGGTTCACACCGGAGCTGCTCAACCGCGTTGATGAAAAGATCACGTTCGCTCCATTGAAAAAGGAAGAAATCCGTCAGATCGTTGACCTACAAATTGACCTACTGGCCAAGCGTACTGAGGAGATCGACTGGACCTTGGATGTTTCTGAGGCAGCGCGACAGGAAATCGCCGAAGAAGGTTTCGACCCGATCTACGGTGCTCGTCCGTTGAAGCGTGTTATTCAGCAACGACTTGCCAATCCACTGGCATCAGAGTTGTTGAAAGCCGGCGACGCTAAAGAAGGTCAAATTTCTGTCGACTACGATGGCGAGAACTTTGTGATCTCAACGTAGTTTCGGTTTGCAACCTAATGAGTAGGGTTCGAGTTGAAATCGAACCTACTCTAGCGTTAAGAACGGGCGGATCTTCGCCAGTCTTCCGGCCCCAATGCCGTCCACTTCGGTGACTGCCCCGATCGATTTAAAGGGGCGTGCTTCGATGATGCGATTGGCCAATCCTTCGCCGATTCCCGGCAATCGCATGATCACATCGCGCGGTGCCGAGTTGAGGCTGATCTTCTGATCGGAATCTAGCGGCGGTGGAGTCCCTTTGGCCAGCTCCAACTCCGCCGCTTCTTCGCGTTCGGCCTGGCGTTCTTTAGGCAGCGCCTCCCAGTCGGTGATCTTCCAAATCCCCACCCCTCTAATCGCAGCTTGAACCTCGACGTCCTTCAGATGCGCCCGATACTCATCACGGGAGCGGCCATCGTTGGTGCTGCGGTTGACTCCAAACGCTCGGGCATGCCCCAATCGCACAAGTTGCTCTGCCAGATCATCGCCTTCGCTGGTGATCACGAAACCATAATAACGTTTGTATCGACCGTCGCCTCGGGCATCAGCGAAAGCGGTGATGACTGCAAACGGTTCGGCCAATTCCTCGGCAACAAACCTCCCCGCCTCTTTCCCCAACCGTTTGGCCTCAGCGATGGACGTCGCCGCGCCGCCACCGAATCCAGCAATTCCAAAATACCGCCGCTGTGCGCGTAGGCGACGGGCATCGGTATCGTCATGCACATGACTTTCCAAGCAATCGACGCCATACAAACGGAGGGTGAACTGTTTTCCCTCAACATTTTTGACGCGGAAACTATCTCCATCGGCCCAGTCGGTTTTAATCAGTTGGCAGTTCTCAAATCTTTGAAGTCCCTTTTGAGCCAGACAAACCGGAACGCCGCAGAAAATCCACAGCACCAGTAGTGGAAAAGACCAATTTACCCGAACAGACATTCAAACAGCCTCCGTAACTCTATGCTACCGCAAACCACTTCAGACACGATGCATCAAAGTTCCACATAAATCAAGATGCCCAACTTCGCGTTGGTCCATCGTAAGTTTTCTCAACAACGGCTCGCCCTCGAAGCCAAAACATGCTCACTCAGCCGCAAAAGTGTTCAACCTTTCACCGATTGCGTTGCGATAAGCCACATGCGAAGCTTTCGTTTCTCATCAAGTTAAACTAAGATGCATTGATGTTCGTGGAACCACCTTCAAGGAAAAATCATGATACGGTTTTTAATTTTCACTTTGCTTACGATCGCTTTCTTCTGCCAGCCCACTGTCGCCTCGCCATTGAATGATTCGAACGACCTCGCTGTAGAATCAAACAATGGACTGATAAAATCTACGAAGGATGCCGATCTGGGTGACTATTCTCTTCCCGACGATCGACTGGAACTGAGCCTGATCGATTCGAGTCCTGACGATTCGTATTTGGCCGTTAAATGTGATAGTCAAAACCAGTTGTTTGTCGGCGGCAGACGAAAACTGTTCGTGCTCAAGCCTAACGAAGACGGGACTTGGAAAGAGCGCGAGTTGGTCTATGAATTCCCTGAACACACTTGGGTTTATGACATTGAGTTTCGCGGCGACGACGTGTTTGTCTCAACGGTTAGCGCCATCTATCGTCTTCCGGGAGCACGCACCAGCACAAAGGATATCAAACCCGTCCGATTGTTGTACGGCATCCCGCGCGGACATACACATCAGTGTTTCCATGCGCTCGCTTGGGGCCCCAATGGAAAACTGTTCTTCACTTTCGGTGATCCTTCCTGGTACTACGGTGACTTCACGCGCCCCGATCATTGGGCGCACTGGACTTTCATCTATGGCCCGGACGAAAAACAGCAAAAGTACAATGGAGTTGGTGCCGCAATGTGCATCAATCCGGACGGTACGGAATTGGAAGGTTACACTCGAGGATTGCGCAACAGCTGCGGCCTGTGTTTCGATTCATCTTGGAATCTCTTCACCAATGACAACGACCATGAACAATTCCCTGCTATCTACTCGCCCGGCAGGCTGTTGCATATTGTTCAGCACGCTTACTTCGCGTGGCCCAATGGCTGGCTGCGCTCCAAGGCGCCAAATCGGATGGATTTGCTGGAAACCATCAATGAGAGCCTAGGACGCTACGTCCCGGTGCTGCAGACCTACTACAACGACGCGGGACTACCAGAGGAGTATCGCAATTCCTTGATGGTCACGCGGTGGGGAAAACGGACGGTGTCATGGCATCCGCTGAAAAAATTTGGCGCCACGTTTCACGGTGAAGAGAAAGATCTGCTGGTTTGCCAGAACCTAGCCCGTCCGGTGGGCATTTGCGTTGGAAACACCGGCAACATCTTCGTTGCTGTTTCCCACATGGCTCAAAACGAAGGATCACCCACATATCGCAGCGACCTTCTTATGATTAAGCCCAAAGGATCGCCGCAGACAGTACAGCCTTTTGATCTGACAAAAGCATCGACGAAACAGCTGCTCAAGAACTTCAACTCAGCCTCACACAAACGTGCGATGGAGAGTTTTGTTGAACTGACGACACGCGATCTAGCTGGCCAAGATCTACCGACGGTTACAGCGCCCAATGCAAGTTTTGTTCTGCCGCTGATGGCGAAGCGAGGCGGCGAGAAGATGGCAGAGCGCTTTGAAGCGTGCTTGAACAGCGCAGACAGCGCGATTCAAATCGCGGCGTTGAAGGCAGTCGAACACCATCCACGTTCGAATTTCTCCGTTTCGAAGGTGTTGCCATTGGTTGAGTCATCAACCCCCGAAGTTCAACACGCCGCGTTGCAAACGCTGTTGTCTCTCAAAAAAGGGCTCGAAGGCGGAATGCTAGAGCGAGTTCTGTTGTCGGCGGCGTCAACCGATGACACCTTTATCCGCCACGCTGCCGCGGTGATGGTGTCTCGTCATGCAACCCCAGAGCAAATCAAATCATGGATCGAACACGAAAATGATAACGTTCGATTGGTGACAACCATTGGGCTGGGCTATCGCACGTGTCTGATCCCCGAAACCGCGTCTCTACCTGAAGGAATGCAAGTCCAGCCACATCGCAATGAGGACGCGTTCACGGTGGAACTAGTGGACAAGAAAGTCGACTTACGTTCGATCGGCGCTAGTGGGAATTACACCATCGCCGACCGGTGGCCGTTCGTTAAAGAGGACGCTGCATCAAAATTCGGTTTCGACGTGCTGATGGGCAAACTGGATGATAAGGCTCAATCAGTCAAAGACACCGCCGGTCATTTCCTTGGCCTGCTACGCGACGAGCGCAGCGAAACCAAACTCGACGGCATTCGCGCCGCTGCGGAAAAACTACAACTGGAGGTCGCTCAGTCCCGAGACATCTACGAGGTCTGGTTGATAGGACCGATGAACGATGGTGAAACGGGGTTCAAGAAGAAAAGACAATTCGAGAATCGGCCAATTGATCTCGCTGCCACGATTAAGGACGGCAGCAAAGAGTATCGCTGGAAAAAACAACAGCGTAATGAACAGGGCTATGGGTCGTACATTGATTTTGTGAAGGTATACGGCGAAATGGACAACTCCAGCGTGTACGCCTACTTCCGTTTGCAAGCCTCTAGACCTGTGCCGGCCCAATTGATGCTGGGCCCGGACGACAGCGTGAAGGTGTTTCACAACGGCGATGAAGTATTTTCCAAAGAAGCCCTGCGGAGTGCTCAACAGTACGAGGACAACGTCACAGTCAACCTCACGGCTGGTGCCAACGACTTTTTAGTCAGGTTCCACAACGTGGAGGGACGCAGTGGCAGTTATTTAAACTACCGTGCGATCGGGAAGACACATTTGACATTACCAGATAAGCCAGAGGGTATGTCTTTGGCTCAACGACTGGCCAGTGCCGCCAAAGATGGCAGCGCGGTTCCGAAAGAATTGCTGAATGTGGATTGGGAAGAACGTGTAAAGACCGCTGATCCGGTGCGCGGAAAACGCTTGTTCGCCGGTGAGGCACTTGGTTGCGCGAAGTGTCATTCGGCGTCGTCCGACGACATCGTCACCGGAGGCCCCAGCCTCGCGGAAGCCGGCAAGAGATTTACTCTGGCGTACTTGGTGGAATCGATTCTCCTACCCAACCAGCAGGTCTCGCCAGCGTTCAAGTCGTCATTAATCCTTGACCTAGACGGCAACGTCGTCGACGGTCTGGTCATCGAAGAGACTAAGGACAGCGTGACGGTCATGAAGTCCGACACTACGCGCGTCACGATTGCCAAAGAAGACATCGACGAAAAGAAAGAAAGTGAGATTTCTGCGATGCCGGCCGGCTTGGCAAAAACAGTCGACGAAGTGGCTGACGTCGTGGCCTACTTGATGCAGAACAAGTAACGAAACCGAGCACACCAACAAGGCACGTTAAAGTAGTCTCGTCTTACGCTATTTCAAATTGCTGTTTAACGCCAGATTTTGACTACTCTACGTAGCGAAAACTTCTGGAGGGCCATCCCTCGTATTTCTCGTAAACACCTTGCGAAAAGACCAGTTTTAGCAAACAATCCTGCCAAGTTTTCAACACGGAATTGTAGATTTGTGTCGGGATGAGAATTCCACAGGTTCGCCACGGTTCGATTTAATCCGAAAGTTGGTTGACCTGTTTGGGATCCGGCACAATTCGTTAAACAGAAGTTGTACCAAAGAGCCACCTACGCTTGAAACAGAACGTTAGTTTCCTTTGACACGCCGAAGCGGCCAATAAGGAATGACGATTCATCCACGTTCAACGACTGAGCGGAACGTGTGAGTGGCCAGATTCACTACTGGAGACACGAATGAAATTTGCGCTGTGCTTTCTCGCATTTCTCGTAGGATGTTACTCGACCGTTTTTGTGGGCAGTCAACCACCTGACATTAGCGATGTCATAGAAGATATTCAAACGACGACCACTTTTAAGCCTTCATTAACGATCATGTCAACGAAAAAGTCGATCTCTCAAAGTAGTTTTGGGACTACCAAAACTGGCGACGCAATTAGCCGCTTCACCTGTTCCAATTCGAATGGCTACTCGGTGGATCTTATTAACTATGGAGCAACTGTAGTCGCGTTAAACGCACCTGATCGCAAAGGCGAAACCGTCAACGTGACGCTCGGCTGTACCGACATGGCCGGCTACGAGGCAAACGAATGCTACCTCGGGGCGACGGTAGGTCGTTACGCGAACCGGATCAATGAGGGCAAGTTTTCAATCGATGGAGAATCTTTTGCTCTTGCCGTAAATAATGGCAAACACCACCTTCACGGCGGCCATGAGGGTTTCGGTCGAAGAGTCTGGGAAGCGGAAACGCTCGAGACGGATGATTCGGTCGGTGTAAGGTTCTCACTTACGAGTCCCGACGGCGACGGCGGTTACCCGGGCGAGCTTGTAGCCACCGTAGACTATATTTTAAACAACGAAAACGAATTGGTCATTGAGTATCACGCGACCACTGACAAACCTACTTACATAAACCTGACCAATCACAGTTACTGGAATCTTTCCGGGGCAGGGCAGGGTACGATTGGTGACCACGAACTGATGCTTGCCTCCGATGAACTTGTCGAAGTCACCGCTGAAGGCATTCCGACAGGCACCCTGTTAGATGTTGATTCAACTCCGTTCGACTTCCGCACATCACGGCCGATTGGCGAGGACATTGAGAACACGGGGACAACCCCAACCGGTTACGACCACTGTTACGTGATCAACGGTGCCGATGATACGTTGACAGAATTGAACCATGCGGCAACGGTTTACGACCCAAAATCAGGCCGCACGATGGAAGTCCACACGACACAACCCGGCGTACAGCTGTACACCTGCAATTGGATGGATGGACAACCAGCTAGTGGAGGATTCGACAAACACTCTGCGCTTGCTCTCGAAAGTCAACACTATCCTGATTCGCCCAATCAAGCCGATTTCCCCTCGACGCTGCTGAAGCCAGGCGAAAAGTTCCATCACAAGACCATTTACCGATTCGGCGTTCGGTAAGGTAGTTTCTTTGAACTCTGAGTCTTTCCCAGGACCAGATTGGGTGGGATAATCTGGTCTATGTCAGACAACAGACTAACATTAGTGGCGGCGTGCGCGTTCGGGTTAGAAGCGTTGGTAAAGCGCGAGCTCATTGCGCTCGGGTATAAGCCGCATGTGTCCCAACCAGGCCGGGTTTCGTTTGAGGGCGATTGGGAAGCCGTTTGTCGGACGAATTTGTGGCTTAGAACTGCTGACCGTGTGCTGGTCGAAGTTCAAAGATTTCCGGCGCCCGACTTTGAGGCACTCTTCGAAACAATCAAAGCGCTTGACTACTCCCAGTTCATTCCGGCGGATGCAAAATTCCCGGTCGTGGGCAAAACGCGTCTGTCAAAGCTAACCAGCCTCCCGGCCATTCAACGTTCAACCAAAAAAGCGCTCGTTGAAAGCCTGCTGAATTTCCATAACACCGCGACACTTGAGGAATCGGGAGACCTGTACAAGGTCGAAGTCGCTTTGCTCAACGATGAAGCCACCATCACGATCGACACCACCGGCGAGAGTCTGCACAAACGTGGATATCGCAAACTGATGGGGCCGGCGCCAATCAAACAAACCCTAGCCGCGGCAATGGTAGATTTAACAGTTTGGCAACCGCAGCGCGCGTTGGTGGATCCCTTTTGTGGAACCGGCACAATACCGATCGAAGCGGCCATGATTGGCATGAAAATCGCGCCGGGGATCAATCGCGATTTCTCCGCGAGTGACTGGCGGCAGATTGGTTTCGATACTTGGAAACAAGTGCGTGACGATGCTCGCGATTCGATCGACCGTGATATCGAAATGGATATTTTGGCGGCCGACACCGATGAGGAGTCACTGAGTATGGCTCGGTATCACGCTCGACTTGCCGGAGTTGAGCGACATATTCGATTTGAGCAACAGGCTTTTGAGTCTTTGCAACACTCCCAAGACTACGGATGTCTGGTAACCAACCCTCCCTACGGTGAACGCTTACAGCAACAAGAAGAATTGATTCCTTTATACGAACAGTTCCCTGAGGTAATGCAAAAGCTACCCACTTGGTCATTGTTTGTAATCACTAGCTACGATCGATTTGAAAGAGTCATTGAAAAACGGGCAACTCGGCGGCGAAAACTGTTCAACGGCCGCCTGGAATGTACTTACTTTCAATTCCTTGGTCCACGTCCCCCAAAAGGCTTCTTCGACCGCGCCTCTGAGACGAAACCAATTGAAGCGCCGACAGACACAAACGATGCGACCGTAGACAAGAGCTATGGATTGTCGTTGGCTGAGCAATTGGGCGCCGCGTCTCAAAACCCGGCCCCACCGGAAACCTCTTCGCACACAGGGACCGATCAAACCAGCGATGTCAAACCTGTTTTCGACGGTTTGCGCGATAAAGACCACGAGCAAGCGAGGCTGTTCACTAACCGA
The DNA here is from genome assembly GCA_964439245.1 of uncultured Pirellulaceae bacterium. Classification (GTDB taxonomy): domain Bacteria; phylum Planctomycetota; class Planctomycetia; order Pirellulales; family Pirellulaceae; genus Mariniblastus. Next base: position 16,879 of record CAYTPS010000022.1, read on the forward strand.
CTTAAAAAACGGGCACGTCATCTCCGCCGTTGGCCAACACGGCGTGGAATAACTTGTTTCCGTATTTACGAACGTGATATTCCCGAAATCCCTCTGGTGGTCGACCGTTACGAGGACGCAATTCACATCACGGAATACGAGCGGCCTCACCAACGAAGCCTCTCGCGTCATTCGGCGTGGTTGCAATTGATGAAGACCACCGCCGCCGAAGCGCTCGCGGTTCCAGTTGAGCAGGTGTTTTTGAAGAGGCGTCAAAAACGTCGACAGGGTGACCAATACGAGAAAATTGGTGACCAAAAGAAGATGCGGACTATCGGCGAAGGCGGACTGAAGTTTCTGGTTAATCTCTCGGACTACGTTGACACAGGATTGTTCCTTGACCATCGCGTGACGCGTGCCATGGTGCGCGAGCAGGCGAAAGGAAAATCGTTTCTGAATCTCTTCGCTTACACCGGTTCATTTTCGGTCTACGCGGCAGACGGCGGCGCAACAGAAACGACGACAGTTGATCTTTCAAAGAACTACATTTCGTGGGCAGAAGAGAACCTGAAACTTAACGGCCTTGACGGCCCCCAACACCGCTTTGTGCCCAGCGATAGCGTTGAGTTTCTTCAGCAGGCAGCTCGTGATTCGAAGCAACGATTCGACCTAGTAGTTGTTGACCCGCCGACTTTCTCAAACAGTAAACGGACTGAAGATGACTGGGACGTCCAAGCGCAACATGTGGAACTGCTGACACTGGTTTCCCAAATACTCAATCCCCACGGCGTGGTTTATTTTTCGACCAACTTTCGCAAGTTCAAACCTGGATTGGCAGAACTTTCTCAATTCGAATCGATCGAGATCAGCAGCAAGACGGTGCCCGAAGATTTCCGCAACCGAAAGATCCACCGCTGCTGGAAGATGACTTTGCTCGCCCAGTAGCCAGCCAACGCATTCACAGCTGCCCCCAGCTACCGATCTAGACACAACGCTGCCGTCTAGCAAGTGATCAACTATCAGGTTCATTTAGTTCGGGTTATGCCAATAATTCAGGCTGATGCTGGTTGCCGACACGCTTATGACGGCTCCAAAGGTAGTAAACCTAATCACTCAAACTAACATAAGACGGTGCAATTGCGTCTGTCAGCGACTCGATTATTCGATCACAAACACTTCGGAATTCATCACGCTATCTCATCTAGTTATTTCAAGTCAGTCGGAAAGTTGTTATGTCAACCATCGCCCGCAACCCCGGAAATGAAAACGCTACCAACAAATTGCCGATCCCTGATGGCTTCACTGAACAGAGTTTTGCTGGCGTGACAACTTTTGTGAAGCAGGGCAGCACTGCGGCAGGTTCCAAGGACGCGTCAGGAACGGTTTTCGTAATGTTGCCTGCCTACAACGAGGGAGAGGGATTGCCATCACTGCTGTCGAAGATCAATTCCGTCTTTGCTGCCAATGGGCGCCCCTACCACGTGATCGTCGTTGATGACGCGAGCAAAGATGACACTTCAAAGATCGCAATTGACGCATCAGAAACAATGCCTCTGACGATAGTCCAACATCAAGAAAACCAAAACCTTCCGGGCGCTCTGAGAACGGGCCTCATGAAAGCGTTGGAGTTGGCGGTTCCAGGGGACGTAATCACGACAATGGACGGAGATGATACCCACCCGCCAGGATGCATCAACAATCTTTTGCAAAAGGTTTCCGAAGGATACGACGTTGTAACTGCATCTCGCTATCAACCAGGATCCCGGGTGATGGGCGTTCCATTCTTTCGGGTGTTGATGACTTGGGGGGCGCGTATGCTGTTTCAAGTGGTCATGCCGATTCCGGGCGTTCGTGATTATACGTGCGGATATCGGGCCTACAGGGAAGAAATCCTGCGTGAGACCATGGACCACTACGGGGACGAATTCGTTTCCGAGAAAGGTTTTTCCTGCATGGCTGACGTTCTACTGAAGATGCGAAAATTCAAGTACGTTTTTGGAGAGGTCCCGCTTTTGTTGCGCTACGACCAAAAGCTTGGCGTCAGCAAGATGGCGGTAGGCAGTACGGTTTGGTTAACGTTGAAGCTACTTCTTAAACGCCGCTTCGGAGGTTACTAGGCTAACCTCTGCCGCAATTCGCTTCCGCAAACATCTCTCTTCTCATTGCTCCTTTGTGAAACAACATGATCATCGACAAACCTGTGACGCCCCAAAAAACAACTCAACAGACCAAATGGGCCATTGCCGGCGGAGGCATGCTGGGGCTGACACTTGCACTGCGTATGGCGAAACAGGGTCACGACGTAACCCTGATCGAAGCGGCTCCGTCACTCGGTGGTCTCGCGTCTGTATGGAAACTTGGCGATGTTAATTGGGACCGGCACTACCACGTGACGCTACTATCTGATTCGCGGCTTTTGAATCTGGTAGAAGAAATTGGCCTCAAAGACGACCTAAAGTGGGTGGAAACCAAAACAGGATTCTTCACCAATGGCAAGTTGTACTCGATGTCCGACACTGCCGAATTCCTAAAGTTTCCTCCGCTAAATCTGATTGAGAAACTTCGCCTTGGTGGCACCATCTTTTATGCCTCAAAGATCAAAAACTGGAAGCGACTGGAGAAAGTAAAGGTCGCCGACTGGCTTAGCCGCTGGTCCGGAAAAGGAACCTTTGAAAAGATCTGGAAGCCACTGCTGAAGGCGAAGCTTGGCGAGAGCTATCATCGCACGGCCGCTTCTTTTATCTGGGCCCACATCAGCCGCATGTACAAGGCTCGCCGAACGGGTCTTAAGAAGGAAATGTTTGGCTACGTAGAGGGAGGCTACCGCAGCATCATCAACCGCATGTCTGATTTGCTCGAAGAACTAAATGTAGACATCCGCGTTGACCATCCGATCAGCAAAATAAAAAAACAAGATGACGGCCGATTCAAAATTGACTTTCAGGGGCGCGAGTCTGAGACTTTTGATCGAGTTATCATGACCACGCCGAACTCGATCATGAGTCGTGTTTGCGAGGACATCAGTGCCGACGAAAAAGAACGGTTTGACAAAGTCGAATACCTTGGAATTGTTTGTGCTTCGCTACTGTTGAAGAAGCCTATTTCACCCTACTACGTGACCAACATCACTGACACTTGGGTCCCGATGACGGCCGTGATTGAGATGACGACAATCGTCGATACTGATGAATTCGGAGGGCGTTCGCTGGTATACCTGCCAAAGTACGTCCCCGCCGACCACGAACTGTTTGACAAATCGGACGAAGAAATCCAAGAGAGTTTTCTCTCGGCTCTGGAGACAATGTACTCAGATTTTGACAGATCCAATGTCGAGGCGTTCAACATATCACGTGTGCGTAGCGTGATGGCGATCCCCACCTTGAACTACAGTCAATTGCTGCCGCCAATGAAGTCATCGGTCGACGGCCTGTTCTACGTTAACTCCTCTTACATTCTCCGCGGCAATCTGAACGTGAACGAGACGATTACTATCGCCGAGGAGGCAATGGAAACCGTGCTCAAAGCCGAACTCGAGCGTTCGGCGGTCGCGAAAAGCGAATAAGGGGGCCAAGCGCTCGGGCAGAAACTCAGTATCCAAAGCGTCGGAATTTGCAATCAACCAATTCCTCCCTACCTACGCCGAAGACGTTGGCACTCGCTGAAATCGCCTTCACGCCACTCTCATGAAGTCACCTGAATTAGAATCCGACTCGCTGCCGTTTGCCAACTCCAAATGGTTCGCCTTTGCTGCGACGGTATTGCTGCTGATTGGTGTCGTGTTCGCGTTCGGTCGCGCCTACAGCAACTATTCGGTGCCAAAAGCTGAATTTGACTGGTCGGCAACCGGGCTCAGCGATTTCCACTCGATGTACACTTACACCAAAGCGTTTCGAAGGGGTTTGAGTCCGTACGAGAGCCACGAATCCGAGGACCTCGTCATGTCACGCCCCAGTGCACCGTTCTCGCCACTGGTGTTCTTTATCTTGTGGCCGCTTTCCATGCTTCCGATGGGCGTTGCGGACGTTTTTCTGTGCTTGGCTAACCTCGCGATGATCGGATGGATCGCGCGCCAGGTATTCACCTACGGAGGTGTGAAGTTCCATCGCGGATGGTGGCTGGCAGTGTTTGGCTTCCTTGTCCTCAGTCGTGCAGGTCACATCACACTCTACACCGGCTACATCACACCATTACTAGTGATTGGTACGTTGATGGCATTTCAATACGGGAAACGAACCCCCTGGTTGAGCGGTGTTGGAATCATGCTTACCTCGATAAAACCAACCTACATCCTTCCGCTGCTGATCATTCTTGCTTTTCGACGCAATTACAAAGCTGCCGCATTCGGTGTCGTTTTTTCAGGATTGGTTGCCTTTGCTGGAATCACATGGCTTGCCGCCGACTCAAGTTACAGCGCCGTTTTGGATACGATTCGACACGGACAAGACGCGTTTCGCGAGGACGCGAGTGAGTTCCCCATCAACACTTGGACAAGAATTGACTTAGTCGGCATGTTTGCCAAAGTCATCGATTGGAACCCGGACAAAAACATCTACCTAGCCGCGATGCTGGTCCTCCTGATTCCCCCGGGACTTGTCATTCGAAAAATTGCACTTACTGAGCACAACTCTTCAGCAACCGGACTCTCGGCCTTCATCGGGATGCTGGCATTGTTGGTGGGCATCTACCACCACTCTTATGATTGCTTGCTGCTTGCGGTCCCTTGGTTGGCAATGCTACTTTTTGGAAGACAAACGCTTGCCAATGTACCGCGTTGGCATCAGCTTACGATTGGATTACTGTTGTTTATACCGGCGATCAACTATGTCTCGACGCTGGCTGGGCGGAACCTTTTGAAATTGGAGCAACTCAGTCTTGCGTGGCAATCCATCACATTGATCAATGGTGTTTGCCTTGCACTGAGCCTCTTGATTTTGATTAATTCAGCCCTGCGATCAGCGCCGTCCCCCGAGAAAGCGTAGCTATCGCTCCGCGTTTTTCTCAAGCTCTAACGCGTTTCGCAAAACAGTCTCCCAAGGCTGCGTGTATTCCACCGGATCTTTTCGACCGAACTGATGGAACGCCAAAATACGCTCTACGTCGGAACCCGTTTGCCCGTGCGAGCGTCCCTGCGAGTCTGGCTGATAGCTAGTAATTGTATTTCGGAAGACAGTGTCGAAATCCAACCCCAATGCTTTGATCGATCGGTCGGCGTCTTGGAGGATAGTCAACTTGTCTCCGTTGAGATACGGAAGGTACAGATGGACATTCTCACTGTCCCAGTTCCCAACCTCAAATGCTTTCACGATCGCTCTATAGAACTCAGGCCGGCAATCTGGATAGATCGCGTGGTCCCCACTATGAACTCCCAAGCAAAAATCCACGTTGGTCGCTTCACGTGTGGCAATTGACAGTGCATAGCCGTAAGCGATCGAAGCAAAAATGGCGTTGCGGTTGGGAACCACGGTAGCCTTCATATTGTCTTGCTCGTAGTGGCCTTGGGGAACCTCCCAATCACTGTTGGTCAGCGACGAATGATAGAGCAGACCAAGCTGCGACATATCGAGCGTACTCCATGCGACGTCGTGCCCTTGAGATTTCAAATAGTCAAGGTTGGACTTTAATCGCTCGAGTTCGATCTTGTGTTTCTGTCCATAATCGAACGAAAGTCCATACACCTTGCAGCCTTTGGCCAGCAGATGCAACAAGAGCGAGGTCGAATCCATACCACCGCTAAGACAGACAACAGCGTGTTGTGAAAGAGTCATGGGCTACAGAAAAACTTAGACGCCAGCAGGTAAATCCAGAGAACAAACGCCACATTCCCAGTGGCGTTGATATGGTCGGCATTGTACCAAACATTGTGTCATTGAGGAGCGACCACTGCAGCACAATGCGGCAGCAAAACCGAAAGTACTACTTCCGGCTATCCAAATACTCCCTCGCCGAATTGTCCAATTTGTTCAAGGGCACCTTAATCTCTTTTCCTGACTCCTTCTCCAGTCGCACAAATTCCTCATTGACCTCGATCAATTTCGCTTTGACCGAAAACTTGCCGGTCAAATCTGACCAAGTGCGCATCTTCTCCTGATCGTGCCCATCGCTGGCACCAGCTTTTCTGTCGTCAGCCACCGTCGTTTCCTCGGACTGCTGAACAAGAAAAACAGATTCCGGATTGAGTTTTTTTAACTCTTGGCGAGCAATCGGAGCCGCAGGAGTCTCCCCATACCGTTTGAGAATCGCGCCATATCCCTTTTCAGCACGTTTTTTATCGGAGGCTTTGGGGAGCGCAGCGTCTCTGCGTGCCTTTACTAAAGCTTTGGCGGGCTTGAGAAGTTCCCGATGGATTTTATTGCGCGAGACTTGCTTCAGCAAAACATTACTCGCTTCTTTTGCACCGGAAAAAATTGAGTACGCTTGTTTAATCTGCGTCAGTTCAAGAACCCCTTCAAAAACCGTTTCTGGATCCTCAAGTTTTCCTTCCACCTTTTTCAAATCAGTCAGCGCGCGTTCCAGAATCTTCTTTGACAATTCATCGGCTTTCATCGCGGGTTCCGCGAAACTCTGGAGGTCGCCCAATGAACCAATTTTTGCAGCCGGCGCCAGTGCAGCGGCTGCCTCTAAGTACATTTCGTTATTCAGCGCTTGCTCGGCATTCTCGTTACAGTTTTCCAACAACAAGGATTCCGATTCACTAAACACACGCCCACTTTGCTGTGACGCCGCGGTCAACATTTGCGGAAGCGCATCGCCTCGCAATGCACCGGACTTTCCGTAAAGCTGCTCTCCGTCAGCCCGTACGACATAAATGATCGGGATGCCGCTACCTTCTCTTTTATATTTGCGGGTCCATTGCTGCCATTGGTCCCCTGAAGATATCACCTTTAGTGGAACAAACTGTCCCACGAACTGCGAAAGCGAAGTGTCTGTCTCCAATCGCTTTTGCAATGCCTTACAAGGCGGTCAGTAATCACGGCCGGCCATTGCGAGGATCGGAGCACCGGACCGCCTCGACATCGCTAATGCCTCATCGACCGTCGGCAACTGGTTTTGAGCCAGCCCAAGAGTTGCAAAGAAACAATGCCCAATTGCAAGAAACAGCAGGCGTGAAAGATAAATTTGGACGCTCATAGTACACC
>CAYTPS010000023.1:0-23961 GCA_964439245.1 uncultured Pirellulaceae bacterium
TTCATTTTCTTTCATCTGCTCTGAAAGCGTGCCCATCTCTAGTTCATAGTGCTCGGCCCATGACTTCCATTTTTTTTCTTGGTCAACCGACCACTTATCGACGCGCTCTTGGAGTCGGTCAGCCCATAACGCCCATTGATCACCATGTTCTTCGGACCAGTTTTCCAGCTCCCCTGAGTGTCGTTTCATCCATTTTTCAAGTGCTGCGGAAAATTCTTCACCTACCTCTGCGACGTGGTCGGCAACTTCTTCGATCGTTTCCTCAACAGTCTCCGAAGCTTCCTGCACAACTTCGGACGCTTCTTCAAGTTGTTCGGCCAGTTCTGCCTGGATGTCTTGATTGTCTTGGGCGTAAGAGTTTGTCGGCAAAGACACGCCGCTGATGGTCATGCCGAGAACCAACATCGGTGCGACAGTGGCAAGCATTGATTTTGATTTCATTTTGGGCTCCTTGAGGGGCGTACGCAGAAAGCGGCGATACTGAACGAAGTGGGGCAATTCGCTTCGCGTCTGAGAATATTAGACGTGAATTGGGCAAAAAGCAAAAATGTTTGATTCGATCGCTTTTCTCAGGAGACTGCAATGATTTTACAGCATCGCCTTATCCGAGATGTCTTTGCGGCACCATGCTCCGTCCCAGCGAATGCATTTAACTGCTTTGTAGGCTTGAAGTTTGGCTGCGGCAACCGTGTCACCAAGCGCCGTCACACCAAGTACTCGCCCGCCGTTGGTGACGACCTCGCCAGCATCGTTGGTGGTCGTGCCAGCATGGAAGACAACCACGTCTTCGAGTGTTGCCGCTTCATCGAGCCCGCGGATGACTTTGCCTTTCTCGTAAGCCCCCGGGTAGCCCTCGGATGCCATCACAACGCAAACGCTAGGTCGTGGATCCCATTCGAGTTGTCCGATTTCGCCCAGACGCCGGTCGACAGTTGCTTCGAGAATGTCAACGAAATCGGTTTTTAGGCGCATCAGCATCGGTTGGCATTCGGGATCACCAAATCGCACGTTGTACTCGAGAACCTTTGGACCCTGCGGGGTCAACATTAGGCCGGCATAGAGAATGCCACGAAACGGATTACGGTTACGTTTCATCACGTGAACTGTTGGAACAAGCACGTTAGACTCAACCCATGTCAGCGTCTGTTGATCGATTGATGGCGTGGGACAGTACGCTCCCATTCCACCTGTATTTGGTCCGGCATCGTTGTCGTGAGCGCGTTTATGATCTTCGGCCGGCGGCAGCGTAAGAATGGTTTTGCCATCGGTAATCGCCAGAATGCTGGCTTCGGTTCCCGACATGCGGTCCTCGATGATCATTCGATTACCGGCATCTCCGAACTGACGCTCTCGCGCGATAAGGTTGATTGCCTCCAAAGCATCGTCGCGCGTCTTGCAAACGATAGCGCCTTTACCGGCAGCCAATCCGTCGGCCTTCACGACGACCGGACAGTCTTCAGGCGTTTCACCGTATCGTTCATTGATAAACCGCTCGGCCGAAGACGCGTCGCGAAACTCTTGAAAGTCGGCTGTTGGAACGTCCGCCGCGCGAAGGACGTTTTTACAGAAGACTTTGCTGCCTTCCAGCTGAGCGGCTGATTTATCGGGCCCGAAAACTTTGAGTCCTTCAGATTCAAACACGTCTACAATGCCGTCACACAGCGGAACCTCAGGTCCGATCACGGTCAGGCCGATATCGTTTTGTTTGGCAAACTTGACCAAGCCCGCGGTATCGGAGACCGCCAGATCGACATTCTCGCCATGCAGACCTGTGCCTGCGTTTCCGGGGGCGACGAAAACACGGTCTACACGTGGGCTTTGAGCCACTTTCCACGTAATTGCATGCTCGCGTCCACCGTTACCGACAACCAGAACTTTCATTTTTCACCGAATCAAATCAGGCCAAATTGGGTTTAATCTGTCAGGCGGAGATTCTATTGATTGAGCCTGCGGCTGTGATGTGCTGCGTATGATTAATCGGTTGAAACCGGAAAAATTGCCACCGAGGCTGCTGGTTAGTCGAATCTTGTTGTTGTGAACCGATTCGTAGGGTTTAGAATGCCTACATGTTGTTCAGTTGTTGCTTTTGAGGGTTGAACTTATGAAATCATTTTTTGGACGATTCGTCCGGATAGAACTAAAACCATCTTTGATCGCGAGCATGGTGTTTCCAATTGCTGCGATGTTGGTTTCTGCGCCACAAGCATCTGCCGTGATTTTTGATGGTGGCTGGGGAACTCTCAAAGGTCAGATCGTGGTCTCAGGTGATGTACCGGAGATTCCTGTCGAGAACGTTGGCGATGGCCCAGACAAAGAGGCTTGCCTTGTAGATGGCGTCATTCCCAAGGACGACAATTTGGTCGTTAGTGAAGAAGGTCAGTTGCGAGACGTCTTCGTCATGATGGTCACCAAGGGAAAAGGAGAAAACGCTCCGATCCATCAGTCCTACGATGCGGAGCCGGACGAAGATTCCGAAGATGTCCTCTGCATCGACAATGTTGCCTGCCGCTTTGTTCCTCACGCGTTGTACGTGCGTGCGGGGCAGTCGGTCAAACTAAAGAACTCAGATACAGTGGGTCACAACTGTCACATCATTACATTTACTAACGAGCACAATATCAACTTGCCCGCTGGCGGAGACGTTGATGTGGTCCTAGAGAATTCTCATAAGACGCCCGGCCAAGTGAAGTGTGATATTCACAAATGGATGGACGGCGTGATTCTGGTCCGCGACAATCCCTATGTTGCGATCACCGATGAACAAGGGAACTTTGAAATTTTAAATGTTCCTGAAGGCGAATGGGAGTTTCAGTTTTGGCACAAAAAAGGTGCCTACCTGAAGAAACTAAAAGTCGACGGGTACAAGGTTAGTCGAAAAGGTATCATCGATGTCAAAATCGAAGCCGACGGAGAACTGGACCTTGGGAAGATGGAAGTCCCGGGCGATTCGCTCAACAAGTAAACCGCAGTTGCCAAACGAGGATGGGAGTCTTGAACAGCTCGACTAAAGTCTGCAAAAGCATTCTGTTGTTTTTCGTCGTCTTCATGGCGGGCTGCTATCAGCAACCTTCGGCTGAAAATCTTCAGTATGACGCTGATGCAGTTGAGGAGATTCGCAACCAAGTTAAAGCGATGGATTGGGAGTAGTAGATCGGCGGTCCCCGCCGTTGATTGCAGGGATGTTGGCAGGTAAGGAAACCTGCCCTACGACCGAATTGCAAGTTGCAAGCTGCGAATGGAGAGTCCTGAGCACTTGACTAGCAGGTTTCTAACCTGCTAGTCAATGATCGGTCCAATTGCGACAATTTGACAATTCAATCCAACCCTATATTGGACAATACTTTAACGAGCGTCGAGCGCTTAATTCGTTCCAAGGTTCATTCATTTCACCACCAGCAACGGACAAAATCTTGAGGCGTTTGACCAACAACCGATCAGTCCTGCTCAGTGCGATCTGTTTGCTGTGTTGTTGCACAGGCTTGTTTTGCTTAGCCGGATGTGGAGAAACACCAACTGCTGCATTCAAGCTGAATTCCGTTGAACTGCTCAAACAGGAGAAGCTGTTCCTCTCTGGTGGGCAGTCTTACGACGAGCGGTACGCGGCGGAGATCGGCACGATCTTGACCGCATTTTTTGGGACACCGGACCAGCCGCGTGTGCCAACGGTTCTACCCGAGGACGATCCTGCCGTAGAAGTTCTATCCCAAGAGAATCTCGACGTTGCCGCTGGGCCAGTTCTCAGTGAGCCGAACTCCAATGGTCATCATGGTAGAGGTTTGTATCGCGAGCACTGTGCACATTGTCACGGAATCACCGGCGATGGTGCGGGGCAAACGGCGCGTAGCTTGAATCCGTATCCACGTGACTTTCGTTTGGGCAAGTTCAAGTTCAAATCGACACCGCTGCGGTCGATGCCGACCGATGACGACATGATGCGGTTGCTAGTGAAAGGGATTCCCGGATCGTCGATGCCATCATTTCGAGGTTTGCCTGAATCGGATTTGGAAGCGCTGGTTGACTACGTCAAATACTTAACCATTCGCGGTCAATACGAACGGTATTTGATGTCCGAATTAAGTAATCTTGAGGACGGTGAGCCGTTGATCAACCTCTCAGCCGCCGACGTCGAAGATGAAGGCGATCCTGCAAAAGAAAAGTATCTGGATTCGATGTTTGACTTGGTGGGAGAGGGACTGGTCGAGGACGTTGTTGAGCGTTGGATCGACACCGATGACAATCGAAGTGACGTTCCCGAGGCTCCAGCGGCACTTTTGCTGGATCATCCTGATCATCAAGCACTCGTTGATCAAGGCCGCGTCCTGTATTACACCGGAGGAAACTGCGCCCAGTGCCATGGCGAGTCGGTTGCCGGTAATGGCCAGACCAATACGTTTGACGATTGGACCAACGAGTGGATTAAATCACCGGGAGTCGATCCGTTTTCTCCGGAAACCTACGCTGACTTTACCGCTGCTGGTGCCTTACCACCGCGACCAATTCTGCCACGTAATTTGACGTCCGGTGAATTTCGAGGTGGTGGCCAACCTTCGGATTTATATTTGCGAATCGCCAACGGGATCGAGGGCACACCGATGCCTGCCGCCGCAACGCTTAACAGCGATCAAATCTGGGCGCTGGTCGCCTACGTGAAAGCCCTGCCGTTTATCGATGTCGATCAACGATTGAGGCACAAACCTGTCAACGAACATGCCATTGCGAAGTGAACACTTGAAACGTTTTTGGTCAATCCTGTTCTACAGCGTCCCACTCTTGGCGACCGTTACGTTCTTGATGGCGTCGTGGGGTGTGTGGCCGTTCGAGGCGTGCGAACTACCAGAGTCACTCAGTTCTGCTGGCCAGACGATCGATCATCTGTTCTTTGGGATTCACGCACTCTCGATGCTGATTCTACTGGGCACCGGAGCGGCAATTGGCTGGGTGATTTGGAAATTTGACCACAGGCACGATCCAAATGGTAAGGCGGCTTACTTTCATCACAACACAAAATTAGAAGTGCTCTGGACGTTGGTTCCAGCAGCGATTCTGGTCGCCTTGGCGTTCTACCAGATGAACTCATGGGCGGAAAACAAAATGAACCGTCCGATGATCACTGATGCTGACGGTGCGGCGATTCCCAAACCACCACTGGTCATGGTGAAGGCACGTCAATTCGGGTGGGAGTTTCACTATGCGGGGGATGACGGCATAACTGAAACGGCGGATGATCTCTACATCGAGAACCTACTGGTGGTACCTGCGGGCGAAGACATCGTGTTGCAACTGGAAAGCCGCGATGTGATCCATAGTTTTTTCGTGGCCGAACTGAGATTGAAACAAGATATCGTGCCAGGCAAAACGCAGTTTGCTTGGTTCAATCCAATCCGCCCTTGCGAGGTAGACATCTTGTGCACGGAACTATGCGGTTGGGGACACTACAAAATGAAAGCGCGGATGAAAGTCGTCACACGTGACGAGTTTGATTCGTGGTTGAAAGAACTTAAGCAGGAGTATCAGCCTGCGGAGTTAGCGGAGCAAAGTGGCCGCATCAGTGGGGCGCTGGGACCGGAAAACGAAACCGAAGTTACAAGACCGGCGATGCCTGAAAAGAGGGCTTTCCAGTCTCTTACGAGGTTGGCTACGAAGCAGATACTCCCAATAGAACTTGACCAAAAATTTATTGAAGAAAGTCAGCAACGTTAATGGCCGACGCCACCGCCAATTTGAATGATTCACATAGCGCCGGCAGTAGTGCGCCGCGGCGCAATGTGTTATCGCGTTTTATGACATCGTATGTTTTCTCAACCGATCACAAAACAATTGGCATCCAGTTTTTGTTCTCATCGTTGATTTGGCTGGCGATCGGTGGGTTACTGGCAATGGCCGTCAGGTGGCAGTTGGCATGGCCTTGGACGGCGATGCCCGTTTTTGGTGATTTGCTGTTCGCCGACGATGGGGGAAAGATTACGCCTGAGTTTTACAATGTGCTGTTTACGATGCACGCCACGATCATGATCTTTTTTGTGGTGATTCCTATTCTCTCTGGAGCGTTTGGAAATTATCTAATTCCGCTGATGATCGGTGCTGAGGACATGGCTTTCCCCAAACTCAACATGCTCAGCTATTGGTTCATGTGGCCGGCGTTCGGTTGTGTGCTGCTGATGGTGTTCGTGCCGGGGTACGGTGCCGGTTCAGGTTGGACGGCCTATCCGCCGTTGAGCGTGTTGGTGGCGTCCTCGCCGACGGGAACTGCGCAGAATTTGTGGACACTGGCGTTGTTGTTTGTGGGGATCTCGTCGATGCTCGGCGCGATCAACTACATCACAACGATCGTGCAAATGCGAGCTCCAGGAATGCACATGTTTCGCTTGCCGATGACGGTGTGGAGTCTGTTGATCACTGCCATCATGCAAGCGTTTGCCTTGCCCGTGCTGACCGCAGCATTATTGATGCAGCTGTGCGATCAGGTTTTTCTAACAGGGTTCTTTTTGCCTGAGGGAATCACGGCTAATAACTCGCTGGCCTCTAGCGGTGGTGGTGAGGTGCTGTTGTGGCAGCACCTGTTCTGGTTTTATTCGCACCCGGCGGTTTATATCATGATCCTGCCAGCGATGGGGATGGTCTCTGATATGCTGGCCTGCTTCTCTAGAAAGCCGTTGTTCGGCTACCGGCCGATGGTGTATTCAGTGTGTGCAATTGCCGGTATGGGGTTCATCGTTTGGGGCCATCACATGTTTATCTCGGGGATGAACAAGATGTTGGCTGTGTCGTTCATGGTTTCGACGATGCTCATTGCGCTACCCAGCGGCATCAAGGTCTTTAACTGGATCGGTACAATGTGGGGCGGTCGGTTACATCTGACCACGCCGATGTTGTTCAGCATTGGGTTCGTGTCGATGTTTGTCATTGGCGGACTATCGGGAGTAGTGATGTCGTCGCCGGCGGTCGATATTTTGATCCACGACACGTACTACATTGTAGCTCACTTGCACTACGTGTTATTTGGGGCCAGCGTGTTAGGCGTGTTTGGGGCAATTTATTTTTGGTTCCCCAAGATGTTTGGACGCGCGATGAATGATCGTGTTGGGAAGATTCACTTCATGTTGACGTTTATCTTTCTCAACGGCACTTTTTTTCCGATGCACTTTTTGGGGCGTATGCCTCGGAGATATGCAGACCCGTATCTGCACGATAGTTTGGCGCAGCTTCAGCCACTGAACGAATTTATGACTTACTGTGCGTTTTTGATGGCTGCGACGCAGTTGATTTTTATCTGCAACTTCTTCTGGAGCATGTTTTTCGGCCCAAAGGTTGATCGCAATCCATGGAAGTCAAATTCTTTGGAGTGGACAGCCCCCAGCCCGCCACCGCACGGCAATTTTGACTTCCAGCCTGTCGTGCATCGCGGCCCTTACGAATACAGTCACCCCGACTGCGAGGAAGACTTTTTGCCGCAGATCGCTGAGCCCATTGGGCGAGAGGTAAGCGCTTATCAGCATAGAGAAAACAACTTCGCATGATCTTAAAGATCGAAGTCGATTGCTCCACCTTAGTGCCCTAACATTGGCCGACTGTCAAACAATATCAGCGTTTGGGTTGGTGGCAGATGTGTTATACTTTGTTTTATGAATTGATTTGTCGCCTTCTATTGGAAAATGCCATGAGCAACGTTGCTGACGCCTCGATCGTCAAAGATTGTCTGGACTATACGCTTTTTTCTTGGACCAAGCAGGGAGGTCTCAATCCGATCAATGCTCAGCGAGCCGAGGGCGTCTATATCTACGACCGGGACGGCAAAAGCTACATCGATTTCTCATCGCAGTTGATGAACGTCAATATCGGTCACGGCCATGCGAAAATTAAAGAAGCCGTTAGCAACCAGATGGACGAAGTTAGCTACGTCTATCCCGGTATGGCTACTGATGCCAGAGCCGCGCTTGGGAAAAAATTGGCGGAGATCGCACCGGGAAATTTGAGCAAGACATTTTTTACCCTCGGTGGTGCAGAGGCCGTCGAAAATTCGATCAAGCTGGCTCGCGCCGCTACTGGACGGCACAAAATTGTTTCCCTCTATCGCTCATATCACGGAGCCACCTATGCGGCCATGTCGGCCGGCGGTGATCCGCGAAAGTTTGGCATGGATGCTCAGCAGGTTCCCAACCACGTTCATGTCGAAAACCCATATTTCTATCGGTGCCCTTGGAATAGCACGACTTTCGAGGAGTGCGGCGAAAACGCGGCGGCCGCTTTGGAACGAGTGATTCAATTTGAGAACCCTGACAGCGTCGCTGCGGTTTTGCTCGAAGGTGAAAGCGGCTCGTCCGGTTGCATCAAGTACCCGCCCAACTATTGGAAACTTGTTCGCGCGATTTGTGACAAATACGGGATCCTTCTGATTTGTGACGAAGTCATGAGCGGATTCGGGCGAACGGGAAAAATGTTCGGTGTCGAAAACCACGGCGTTGAACCGGACATGATGTGCATCGCTAAAGGTTTAACCTCGGGGTACCTGCCGCTGGGCGGATTGATGGTGACCGAGGCCTTGGCCGACCAGTTCAGCGAAAGAGCTCTCCCGTTGGGGCTAACGTATTCGGCGCATCCTGTCTGCTGTGCCGCGGCTTTGGCGACGATTGAAGTTTACGAAGAAGATGGTTTGGTCGATCAGGCCGCGCAAATGGGACGCTACATAGAGCAGCAAGTTGAAGACCTCAAAGAAAAACATCCTTCGATCGGCGATTTTAGGAATACTGGGCTCTTGGGTTGTATCGAACTGGTCAAAAATCGCGAAACGAAAGAACCCGTTACCCCTTGGAACGCGAAACCTGCCGAGATGGAGGCGACCAGTCGCATGGCGGCAAAGATTCGGGAACTGGGAATGTTTACCTTTGTTCGATGGAATTGGATTTTTGTTGCTCCTCCGCTGAATATCACCAGAGAAGAAGTGGATGAGGGATTGTCAATTATTTCACAGGCGATTTCTATTGCTGACGAGTATTGCAATTAGTGAACTCTGCTTAGACGGTCCGCTGAAAGAATTGGAGAGTTTATGTCGTTGTTAATCAAGAATGGCCGCATCATCACGGCAACAGATGACTACGTCGCCGACATTTTGGTCGAAGGTGAACTGATTGCGGCGATCGGCAAAGATCTGCCAGCGCCGTCTGACGCGGAAGTCATCGACGCGACCGGCAAGTATATTTTTCCAGGCTTTATCGATCCTCACGTGCACATTTTCCTGCCGTTCATGGGGACGTATGCCAAAGACGATTACGAATCGGCCAGTAAAGCTGCCTTGGTTGGCGGTACGACGACTCTGATCGAGATGTGCTGCCCCAGCCGCGCCGAATCACCGATCGAGGCCTTCGAATTGTGGCGCTCAAAAGCCGAAGGGATTTCTGCGGTCGATTTCACCTTCCATATGGGCGTTACAAAATTTGATGAAGAGGCCGAAAAAGAACTGCGCGAATTGGTTTCTCGCGGTGTGGCGTCCTTCAAAATTTTTCTAGCCTATCAAGGTGCCTTTGGCATCGATGATCAGGAATTGTTCAACACGCTTAAACTGGCAAAAGAACTGGGAGTTATCGTCACGGCGCACTGTGAGAATGCGATTGCGGTATCTCAGCTTCAATCCGAACTGATTGCCGCTGGCAAAACAGGGCCCGAGTTTCATGAGCCGTCGCGTCCGGAGTCAGTCGAAACGTCAGGCGTCAACCATCTGATGACGTTTGCGGAATTAACTGGTGCCCACGTGTACGTTGTCCATACGTCATGTGACGGAGCCGTCCAAGCGGCACAAGCGGCTCGCTACCGAGGCGTAAACGCGGGGATCGAGACAGTGATTCCCTATTTGGTTTTGGATAAAACCTATGCAGAGAAACCCAATTTCGAGGGGGCGAAGTATGTCATGTCACCGCCTATCCGGGACAAACGCAATCAGCCGATTCTGTGGGATGCGATTCGCAATCGTTTGATCAGCACCGTCGGAACTGACCACGCGCCGTTTGACTTTGGCGATCAGAAGACGATGGGAAAAGACGACTTCACCAAGATCCCAAACGGGATACCGTCTGTTGAAGATCGCATTAATCTGCTCTACACGCATGGAGTCGTCACAGGGAAAATTGACCTAAATACGTTTGTCGATGTCGGCAGCACCCAAGCGGCAAAATTGTTTGGTCTCTATCCTCAAAAAGGAGCAATACAAATTGGAAGCGACGCGGATCTGGTTATTTTTGACCCAGAGCATTCAGGCAAGATCTCTGCCGAAACGCAACAGATGAACGTCGACTACAGCGCCTTCGAAGGTTGGGAAATCAAAGGGCGCCCGTCGATTGTGACGGTGCGCGGTGAAGTTCAGGCGCGCGATGGGCAGTTTGTTGGAACACTCGGGCGCGGAAAGTTCCTTGCCCGCGAGCCGAGTCATTTTTAGACAGACGGCAGGTCAACAAACTGCCATGCGAGTCAACCTCTAGCCACGCGAGAGCGCGTCGCTTTGGTCAACAAAGTCGTCGCCCGACCATTGATCGTCTTCGCGAATCATTTTGTCAGCCGCCACTTTCTCTGCGTGCGCGGCTTTCTTTTTGGCCCGCGCTTCGGCTTGAATTTCCACCAGTTCAGCATGCGTGCGGAAAAACTGTAAGCTGTGTCCTTTGAAGTCGTCGATCGAATTAAATCCGTGCTCGTCCATGAATCCAGCAAGTTCATCCATCATCGGTTTGACCATGGCGTAACCCATTTTCATCACGCCGGTACAAACCTGAACGGTATCCGAACCCAGCAAAATAAATTCGGCTGCATCCAGACCCGTTTCGACACCACCGATACCACTGAGAGTTCGACCAGGGAATTCTGATTTGATCAGTGTCGCAATCTCCATGCAGTTGCGAAGCGCAATCGGCTTGACCGCTTGGCAGGAGTATCCACCGGGGGTGGTGTATCCTTCAACGCTTGGCTCAGGGCGTAGCGATTTAAGATCAACACCGAGCACACTGCGGATGGTATTGATCGCAGCAATCCCGTCTGCTCCTGAACGCAGTGCAGCTGATGTTGGGTCTTCGATACGCGTCACGTTGGGCGTCATCTTTGCCCAGACGGGAACTTTGGCGACGCTCATCGCCCAAGCCGTTACTTCCTCGACCAGATCTGGATTTACACCCATCGCGGATCCCATTTTTCGTTCTGGCAAACCGTGAGGGCAGGAGAGATTGAGTTCAAAAGCATCCACGCCCGCGTCTTGGCAGCGCTCGACGATTTCACACCACGCATCTTTGCGGTACTCTTCCATAATCGAAGCGATCAAGATGCCTTCGGGGTATTTGTCTTTGATCGACTTGAATTCGTCGATCCAAGTATCAAAACTTCGGTCGCTGATCAGTTCAATGTTCTCCCAGCCGAAAATCTCTTTCGACTCGCGACTGCGCAGTCGGGCATAGCGCGGCTGAACGTTGATCACTTTCTCAGCTTCTAAGCTGATCGTCTTGGCGATGACCGCTCCCCAACCTTCATCGAAAGCTTTACCAATCACGTTGGCGTTGGTTCCGGGAGGGCCCGATCCAATCACAAACGGATTGGGCATCTTTAGTCCGTTGACCGTAGTTGATAGATCAGCCATTGATTCGCCTTATTTTCTTCTAATGAGGTTGGAGTACTGTTGGTTACATTCGATGGCGGTAAATGAGGTGGATTTATTTTAGGGAATTGTGACGGGTAAGGAAAGAAACGGGTTCTTTTAAAATTTGCTGTTTAAGTGAGTCCTCGTTGTGCGCGTGTTGCCGGCAAAGTATTGTCCAATGCTAAGCCGATGATTGCGGCGACGGCCATTCCTGTATTGCCAATCGCTCCGATGATGTCCTTGAGAGCAACAGAGAAGCCTCCTATTTGCTCTAGCAGCGCGACACCCGCATCGGAGCCAAAATAGAAGGGAACGCTCAGCCCCATGAACAGAGAAAAACCGGCGACAAACAAATTTCGGTCGAGGTTTAAATCTGCTTTGGTTAGCTCTTTGATTCCAACAGCGCTAATAAGTCCAAACATTACACAATACAGACCTCCAACAATTGGCTTAGGCATCGCGGCGGCGATGGCACCGAATTTGCCAATTAATCCAACCCCTATCAAGAGAATACCTGCGATCTGTACAACGAAGCGGCTGCCGACTTTGGTGATACCAACAAGCCCAATGTTTTCGGAATAGGAAGTTGAACTGAAGCCGCCAAGTAGTCCAGTAATCGCGCATCCCACGCCTTCGCAGCCGATGCCGCGTGATATTTGCGACGAGGTTAACTCTCTACCGCCGGCCATCCGGTTACAAGCGTGATAGTCTCCGAAAGATTCGATCATCGATGCTAAGAATCCGGCCAACACCGCAAGGGTGAATCCGAGGTGGAATTTAGGCATGCCCCACGGCAGAAACACTTCAGAAGGATCGGTGCGCAGCCAAGTCGCACTGGCGAAGTGTTCGGTATTCAAATAGGCGGCATGAGATGAATCAACCAGTCCAGTGAACGTCAGCACCGCACATACCGCCACGCTAATCAAAATTGCCAACAGGATTGGAAACATACGAAAAATTTTCTGCTTGCGCGACAACACGTAAGAGAACACAACGACACATGCCATCGTCAAAATTGAAATTGGCCAACTTAGGCCCGCCATCGGTGCACCAAATTGATAAAGCGCAAGACCGATCAGCATGATGACTGGGCCGACGACGACCGGCGAAAGGACTTGGCGGATTTTTCCAAAGAGCCCCGAGAATCCAATGGTCATCTCGATGATACCGCCAATCAAAACTGATCCAGCGATGTACTGCATCGATTCGGCAGGTGTGCCGCCTTGGGCTTGCACCGTTGCGATGATGAATGCAAATGCAGCCAGAAAGCTAAATGAGACGCCTTGAATGATTGGTAGTCGACACCCGAAAGTGGCTTGAATAAACGTTGCGATTCCGCTGCATAGCATCACACTACTGATCAGAATGGCAATCTGATTGTTGTCCATTCCCATACTGGGCCCAAGTAATAAGGGCACGGCGACCGTTGAACCGAACATCATCAACACATGCTGTGCCGCTAAACCAACCGACCGCGTAATCGGAGGTTTTTCTTCGAGTCCGTACAGAACTCCACCGGCATCAAGCATTTCGTTTTCGGCAGCCAGAGAATCGACCGCATGTTGGCCGCTGGCGCTCTGATCATGTTGGGATTCGATCGTCACGGCTTCACTATCGCTCCGTAACTGTCGGGGCGTCTGTCGCGGAAGAACTGCCAAGTGTTACGCACTTCGCGGATCATATCTAAATCAATGTCGGCGATCACAATGTCATCGCTGTCGCGCGATCCTTCTGCAATGATCTGCCCACGCGGATCACAGAAGTAGCTCTGGCCGTAAAATTCGCCAATGTTCCAAGGCCCCTCAGTCCCGGGGCGATTGATCGCGCCGACAAAATATTGGTTGGCAACTGCGTGAGCCGGTTGTTCGAGCTTCCATAAGTACTCGCTAAGTCCGGCGACCGTAGCGGACGGATTGAGTACGATCTCGGCTCCGTTAAGGCCCAAGCATCGGGCTCCGTCGGGGAAGTGTCGGTCGTAGCAGATATAGACGCCGATTTTTCCCACGGACGTTTCGAAAACGGGATAGCCAAGATTCCCGGGGCGAAAGTAAAACTTCTCCCAAAATCCCGGCGCGCAATGCGGAATGTGCATCTTACGAAACTTACCGAGATATGAACCATCGGAATCGATGACGGCCGCCGAGTTGTAGTAGACGCCCGGCAGGTCTTCTTCGTAGATCGGAACGACGATAACCATCTGATGCTTCTTTGCTTGCTCTTGCATCAGCTTCACGGTCGGACCGTCAGGAATCCGTTCGGTCAATTCGTACCACTTGGCATCTTGTTCGGCGCAAAAATAGGGGCCATTAAAGAGCTCTTGAAGGCAGACGAACTGCGCTCCTTTCTTTGCCGCTTCACCAATCATATCGACGTGTTTGTCGATCATGGCCTTGCTAATATCCATTACCGGAGAAGTCGCCGGCACACAGAGTGACGCCTGAATTAGAGCGCCTTTGACATTGCGTGACATGAAGAACCTTCACTTGAAAAATGAATTGAAATGCCATTTACAAATATGATGTTATCATAAAGTTCTGTTTTTTGACTTGCAAAACTACATTTGTTGCCCCAACAATAAATGTTTAAGATGCTCTTAACATCTTACCAAGATCTTTGACACGAATGATTGGAGCTCGTAATGGCAACTTCTGAAACAACATCTGCACTCGAAAGGGTTCCAAATTTAAGTGGTGGCAAGTGGACGGAAGTTGATTCACAACGCACCACGGAAGTCTTCAACCCTTCTACAGGACAAGCCATTGCCGAAGTGCCACTCAGCTCGGCACAAGAAACAAATGATGTTGTTCAAGTTGCCGCTGACGCGTTAGCGGGTTGGAGTGAGACACCGATCGTTGAACGAGCACGCGTAATGTTTCGTCTGCGTGAGATCATGGAAGCGCGTTTCAATGAAATTGCCGCGCTGGTCACGCGCGAGCATGGTAAGACGTTGGCTGAATCGCGGGCCGAAGTTCAACGCGCTGTTGAGATGGTTGAGTTCTCTTGCGGAATTCCGAGCATGAGCGTGGGCGACACGATGCCCAATATCGCCAGAGACGTTGATGCCGAAACCAATCGACATCCGCTGGGCGTTGTTGTCGGTATCACGCCCTATAATTTTCCCTCAATGGTTCCAATGTGGATGATTCCTGTTGCGCTCACTTGCGGGAACACTTTTGTATTAAAGCCGTCTGAGAAAACTCCGCTGTCTGCGAACCTGATTGGAGAGATGCTATTGGAAGCAGGTCTGCCGCCGGGCGTACTGAACATCGTTCACGGTGACAAAGAAAGTGTCGATGCTCTGCTGACGAATCCAGAGGTGAAAGCAGTTTCGTTCGTCGGTTCGACCCCAATCGCGAAATATATTTACGAGGTCGGCACGAAAAACGGCAAACGCGTCCAAGCGGCCGGTGGAGCGAAAAATCACTTGATCATCATGCCCGATGCGGATTTGGATTTATCGGTCAAAGCACTTTCAGCTTCAGCCTTTGGTTGTGGCGGACAGCGCTGCATGGCGGGAAGCATCGCCGTCGCGATCGGTTCGATTGGAGACAAATTGGTCGATGGTTTGAACGAATATGCGGGAAGCTTAAAAGTTGGACCCACCGATGGGAACGAAGATGTGGACATGGGGCCATTGATCAGACGCGAACATGTTGACCGTGTCGCCGGTTTTATGGATGCCGCAAGTGGTGAAGGCGCCAGTGTTGCACTCGATGGTCGGCAGGATTTTGCCGGTGACGGATTCTTGATTGGCCCCAGCGTGATTGACCAAGTCAAAGTGCCGATGAAAGTCGCTCAAGAGGAGATCTTTGGCCCGGTGCTTTCGGTGATTCGTACCGGCGATCTTGATAAAGCGATCAAGATTGGGCAGGAGTGTCCTTACGGGAACGGTGCTTCTATTTTTACCCGAGATGGTTACGCGGCAAGATATTTCAAACGCCACTTTAACGCGGGCATGATTGGTATCAACGTCGGTGTCCCTGCGCCGATGCCATGGTTTCCATTTACGGGTTGGAACCAGTCATTTTTTGGTGACCTGCATATTCAGGGGACCGAAAGCGTGCAATTCTACACGCAACAAAAGATGACACTCACACGCTGGTTCGGTTCGCCGTCTGATTCACATCATGATCCCGTTTGGAAAACCGAACGTAAAGATTAAGTGTGGCAACAGTGGATTGAGTCAGTGAACGAAACCACGGGCTTCCGTTAAACCGCCGATTGCGTGGGCTCATGCGCAATCAACATTTAGAAATCGAGAACCTCTCCCTATGAGACTCCACTCACTGCGCGTTTATCCTTCTGCCGAAAACCTTCCGCGTGAAGAACAACTTGCTTGGAAATTTGCCGAGTTGGCTACCGACGAAGTCGCGGTGGATTCGGAAGTGGCCGACATGGTTGCCAATCGAGTGATTGATAATGCGGCGGTTGCCATTGGGGCGATCAATCGCGGCCCGGTTGCACATGCTCGGGCCCAGGCAATCGCTCATCCTCGTGAGGGCGGTGCGTGCGTTTTTGGAATCGACAATGCTCGCCGGTTCGATGCCGAGTGGGCGGCTTGGGCCAACGGAACGGCGGTCCGCGAACTCGACATGCACGATACATTTCTGGCAGCTGATTATTCTCACCCGGGAGATAATATCCCGCCGCTGTTGGCCGTTGCGCAGCAATGTGGAATTGGTGGCGACGCACTGTTACGCGGGTTGGTGGCGGCATATGAGATTCAAGTCGCGCTGGTGAAGGGGATTTGCCTACACAAACACAAGAAGGATCACATTGCTCATTTGTGCCCCGCACAAGCCGGTGGGATTGGTGCGATGCTGGGCCTGCCCACCGAAACGGTTTTTCAAGCTATTCAACACGCTGTCCACGTTTCTTTTGCCACACGCCAGTCACGTAAAGGAGAAATTTCCAGCTGGAAAGCCTATGCTCCGGCGCACGCGGGAAAACTGGCCGTCGAAGCGGTCGACCGAGCCATGCGAGGAGAACAGAGCCCATCGCCGATCTATGAAGGCGAAGACAGTGTTCTGGCGTACATGCTCGATGGTGCGCACGCTCAGTACTCTGTGCCACTGCCCGACTTGGGCGAACCGCGGCGCGCTGTTTTGGAAACCTATACCAAAGAACATTCGGCCGAATACCAAGCTCAGGCGCTGATCGATTTGGCGTTTCGTATGCGGACAAAGATATCGGATTGGGATGATGTGGAAAAAATTACGCTCCACACCAGCCATCACACACACTATGTGATTGGTACTGGAGCAGGCGATCCGCAAAAGTCCGATCCAAAGGCGTCGCGCGAAACGCTCGACCACAGCATCATGTATATTTTGGCTGTGGCTTTGCAGGACGGAGCGTGGCATCACGTCGATAGTTACACACCCGAACGGGCCGGTCGCGCCGACACGGTGCGATTGTGGAAAAAGATTGTCACGGTAGAAGATCCCAAATGGACCGAGCGCTACCACTCGCCCGACCCAGCAGAGAAAGCTTTTGGGGGACGTATTGTGATTGAGCTTAAAAATGGTGAAACGATTGAAGACGAAATGGCGGTGGCCAATGCTCACTGTTATGGCGAAAGACCGTTTGTAAGAGCTGACTACGTCGGAAAGTTCTCTACCATGACGCAAGAAATTATTCAGCAGGAAGAACACACGCGCTTCATTGATCTTTGTACGCGTCTGCCTGAGTTATCAGTGGACGAAGTCGAGCAACTCAATGTGCAACTCGATCCCGATCGCATCTCGCATTCAGAACGCGACACCGAAGGAATCTTTTGATGACCACCAGCGGAAAAAATCCAGTTGAAAAAAGAAAAGCATTGAGGGACGCGCTTGCCAGCGGCAACCTGTTACGGTTTCCCGGTGCGTTCTCGCCATTGGTTGCGAAACTTGTTCAAGAGATTGGTTTCGAGGGCGTTTACGTATCGGGCGCGGCACTGTCAGCCGATTTAGCGCTACCAGACATTGGCCTAACGACCCTCTCTGAAGTCGCTCAGCGCTCCGAAGCGATTGCCCGGATGACGGATTTGCCCGTTCTGGTCGACATCGACACGGGATTTGGAGAGCCCGCAAATGTAGCGCGGACGATCACTACGATCGAAGCCGCCGGTGGTTGTGGTTGTCACATCGAAGATCAACAATTTCCCAAACGTTGCGGGCACTTGGACAACAAAACGCTTGTGCCAACAGAGGAAATGGTTCGGAAAATCAAAGCGGCCGTAGATGCCAAAACGGACGCGAACTTTTTGGTGATTGCTCGCACTGACGCCCGAGGTGTTGAAAGCCTAGATGCCGCTATTGAGCGCGCTCGGCGCTATGTTGATGCGGGAGCCGAAATGATTTTTCCTGAGGCTTTGGCCAGTGAGGAGGAATTTGCCGCGTTTCGCGAGGCCATCGAGGTTCCTCTGCTGGCGAACATGACAGAGTTCGGGAAGTCGCCGCTGTTAACGACCGATCAGCTTTCTGGTCTCGGCTTCAATGTCGTCATTTATCCGGTCACCGCTTTGCGACTAGCGATGCAGGCTATCGAAAAAGGGCTTCGGACGATCAGTGCAGAAGGAACTCAGCAGTCGGTGGTAGCCGATATGCAAACGCGCAAGCGGTTGTATGAGTTGTTAGAGTACGAATCGTACGCGCAAATTGATTCCGAGCTGTTTAACTTCAAACTGTAGACCAACTTTTCATTTTACTCGGAGTATAACGATGACTAACTCAGACAAATACAGAGCCAAGAAAGGGCTAGAGGGAGTTATCTTTGACACAACAGCCGTGTCGCATGTGCTGCCTGAGCAGAAGTCGCTTTTTTATCGCGGCTATCCAGTTCATGAACTTGCCGAGCAATGTGAGTTTGAGGAGGTCGCTTACTTGCTGCTTTATGGAGAGTTGCCAAACTCGAATCAGCTTGCCGATTTCACTCAACACGAACGCAGTGCACGTGGCTTGAGTCCGGGGCTGATGAAGGTCATCGATCAGTTTCCAAAATCCGGGCATCCGATGGACGCGCTTCGAACGGCAATCAGTTTTCTCGGGATGGAGGATGAGTTTGCGGGGGCCGATGACACAGAGTCTGCCATTAAAAAAGGCATTGGGTTGCTGGCAAAAATACCGACGATCATTGCGGCATTTGAGCGCAACCGTCGAGGGCAAGCATTTGTGCCGCCACGGGACGATTTGTCGATGTCTGCAAACTTTTTTCACATGTGCCACGATAAAGTCCCAGAGGCCGAAGTGGTCAAGGCGTTTGACGGGGCGCTTACGCTGTATGCGGAACATGGATTCAACGCGTCGACGTTTTCAGCGCGTGTGATTGTTTCAACGCTTTCTGATTTATGTGGCGCTGTTAGCGGTGCGATCGCTGCGCTCAAAGGGTCTCTTCACGGTGGTGCAAATGAAGCAGTGATGGTCTTGCTTGAAGAAATTGGCACGGCAGACAAAGCACTGCCGTGGCTGGAAACGGCGCTGAAGGAAAAACGAAAGATTATGGGCTTTGGACATCGGGTCTATCGCAATGGCGATTCGCGCGTTCCAACAATGTCCAAATACCGAGACCAATTGGCGTCCCTGCGTGATGGGCAGAAGTGGATGGAGATCTCAAAGATTCTCGAAACCGAGATGGTCGCTCGAAAGAACATCTACCCGAATCTCGATTTTCCCGCCGGACCGGCGTACTACCTAATGGGTTTTGAGATCGATCTGTTCACCCCCATTTTCGTGATGGCCCGAGTGGCCGGCTGGACGGCACACGTATCTGAACAGCTTTCCGAAAACCGTTTGGTACGTCCCTTGGCAGACTATACCGGTGCGGCGCCTCGGGCGATCGTGCCGTTGGCCTCACGTGCGTAAACAATTCAGTAGGCTTGGCGATTGCTGTTCTCGACGTAGGCACTGGGCCACGAGACGGGCTAACGATTTTGCGGGTTGTGCCATTGCGATCAACCGCCACAAGACACTAAATTTAGTGGCCCAACATTCGGTAAACCCCTGATATTTTGGTGCTTTATGCGGAAAATGCGGGGGCGACAATTTAGTCACTGCTCAGTTTGCGGTTGCTTCGTTAATATGTGGATACGCAAGCGGGCTTCAGAACAGGAACGTGTTCTGGCGATGCCAATGCCCAGTGGCTCCAAAGACCTAAATTACCATTGATGAATTCAACGACTTCTAAATCTGACACCTCCAGCGCGGTGGTTGCAACGCCAGAAAATTCGCGCGTGCAGGCCTACGTTGAACTGACCAAAATGCGGATCACCGTCATGGTTTTGGTGACGTTCGTGGTGGCCGCTGCCTTGGCCGCCAACGGATTGCCAGATTTGTGGGCGATGTTCTTTGGTTCTATCGGCATGTTGTTTGTTGCCGCAAGTGGCAATGCAATGAACATGTACGTCGAGCGGTATTCTGATTTCCTGATGCCTCGAACTGCCGGACGTCCGTTGCCGGCGCAGAAACTTGAGCCAACAGAAGTTGCCATTTTTGGAGCGGCGACCATTGGAATCGGAACAGCCATTCTCTGGTTGATGGTCAATTGGCAAACTGCTGTCTGTGGCTTGGCCAACTGGATTCTTTACGTCGGAATCTACACTCCGATGAAGCGGAAGACTTGGTTCAACACCGAAGTTGGCTCAATCGCCGGTGCGATGCCGATCCTGATGGGATCTCTGGCAACCACTGGCAGCGATACTACTTCGCCGACGATAACGTTTAGCGCTTGGGTCTTTTTCGCTGTGCTGGTGCTGTGGCAATTCCCTCACTTTATGGCGATCGCTTGGAAGTACCGCCATCAATACAAAGCCGGCGGTCTACAGATGCTGACGGTGATTGATCCGACCGGCCGTCGAGCAGGACGCAAATCGGTTGTGACGGCTGTTTTGCTGCTGATTGCCAGTTTGTTGCCTGTTTTTGAGATGACAACCATTTATCACGCGGTCTTTCTGGCCGCCGGAGCGGTTTACCTTGGATGGATCTATCTGAAGGCATCCATTGAATTTGCCAAAGAACCCAATGATGTTACGGCCAAGGCACTGATGAGAAAATCGTTGGTTTATCTACCGTCTTACATGCTGGTACTTATTTTGGCATACCTGATCAAGTAAACCCTCCGATTCCACTCTGATTCGCGATTTGGCTTTCATGTCCGGTACGACCGAAAATCAAACGTCTGCTACGCCCAGAGCGATCCACGGTCTCCAATACCAAGCCGCCGTTCCAATCCCGCGGGGGAAATTGGCACTCTGGTTGTTTCTTTCGACAGAGATCATGTTTTTCACCGCCCTGATTGGTGCCTACATCGTGTTGCGTTTCGGCTCCCCCGAAGGCAGTTGGCCTTCTCCTCATTCGGTGCACGTCGTCGAGTGGATGGGAGCTGTCAACACGTTTGTGCTGTTATGTTCGAGTGTCACGATCGTTTTTGCATTTGAGAACGCGCGCCAGAATGCACCAGCAACGGCCAAGAAATGGTTGTGGGCCACGATTGGGTTTGGTTGTCTCTTCCTCGGTATCAAGGCTGTTGAGTATTACTCGAAATACTCGCACGGCATCTATCCAAGATCCCCCAGAAGCCTATTGTACGACCGTCCGGATTTGACTTACCTTTCGGGTGTAAAGGCAGAGATCAATCGGCTGATGAAGGATGGAGCTGGCGCTGATGCGGCCAATAAGGCGGCTCAAAAGGAGTCGACCGAGGCCGAAATTCAAAGGCGACTTCAACAAATCCAAACAGGGCTGGTGCAGTGGACCGAGCGTACCGTTGGCCGCACCGAAGATCCACTGATGAAAGTGCGGTCCATCGAGGCGCTTGCCTGGATGATCTACCCGGACTCGTTTACCGAAAACGAATCAGCACGCGTCGAGAAATTCATCCACGACGAAACAGCTCTGAATCAACAGCGGCTGACTGAACTTGGGCGTGATCTAGCCGAAAGCCAGTTGGAGCTGAAGGCGGTTCAAGCAGATCTCGCTGAAAAACAAAAGCAACTCAAGGCGATCGATGCCAAATCGAAAGAAGCGGCAGCTAAAGCGGCTCTTAAGCAAGCGAAAAAAGAACTGTCGACGGTAAAGAAAATCGCTTCAGCGGCAACCGTGCGTTCGACAGAACTAACCGCGCAACGCGATTTTCTCTCTGAACGCATTAAGGCGGTCAACGAACTGTCCCAGCATGGTTCGGATCGCAATGACAATAACGCCAGTCATACCAGCCACGGTATCAATCACCGTCTCGGATTAAAGTTACCGATGGTGATTCCCAGCGGTAATACCTGGGCCAACACCTACTTCTTGCTGACAGGGTTTCACGGTTTGCATGTGCTGATTGGAATTATTGTTTTCTTATACCTCGTGCCGCTGACATTGGACCAACAGCGCAGTGAACTGGTAGAGAACGTAGGACTGTACTGGCACTTTGTTGATATCGTTTGGATCTTTCTGTTCCCATTGATATATTTGTTTTGAAAATGGAAACCGCAACAGAAAATTTGAATGCGACGCAAAGTGACCACCAAAGCGTAAATCGTAAGCCGTTTTTCGTCACGATTTTTTTTATGCTTTGTGCACTAACGCTTACGTCGTTCTGGATTGCCAACTCTCATTTGATGAAAACTCCCGCCACTGGCTGGGCGGCAATGATGGCCGTTTCTGCTGCCAAGGCGATGCTGGTGATCTTGTTTTTTATGCACCTGTGGTGGGAGAGACGTTGGAAATACGCGTTGACGCTGCCAGCGATGATCCTTGGGGTGGTATTAGTCTTACTATTGGTGCCAGATGTCGGCCTTCGCACTGAGACCTATTCCAGCACACGTCGCATAGCGGCGCCTGTGGCCGGTGAAGTTGAAGGCTCTCGGAT
This sequence comes from uncultured Pirellulaceae bacterium, assembly GCA_964439245.1. GTDB lineage: Bacteria > Planctomycetota > Planctomycetia > Pirellulales > Pirellulaceae > Mariniblastus. Next base: position 22,445 of record CAYTPS010000023.1, read on the forward strand.
ACAATTCGGTTCAGAACAGCAACCCCAAGCCTTGCCGCATTAAAGATCTTGATCGTCGAAAGTTGTTAATCGTGGCACATGCCAATCCTTTTTCCCTTTGGAAGTTCCTTTGACGAAGACAATTCCTATCATCCTGTGGACCTTGGTTTTTCTGATCTCTGCGGTGTTGTTGTTTGACTGGATGTACGGTGACCGAAAAACAGCCGGTGGCAGTTCTGCCGAGGTTGCAAACAGTCACGATCCCGATCTTCCTCAGGGAGCAGTCATCACCGATGTTGCTTGGCGGCATCTACCGGACATCGACCGGTTTAAGTTGACCGATCAAAACGGCGACGAATTTGATTCTGCGAAACTTGCGGGTAAACCTTACGCCGTGTGCTTTTTCTTCGCGCAATGCCCAACGATTTGCCGTGATCTGATCAAACGTATCGAAATGCTCAACGGACAACTTAAGAAAACGGATATTCAATTCGTCAGCATCTCGGTCGATCCAGAAAATGATACGCCGGAAGTACTCAATCGATATGCGGCTGATTTTGGAGCAACGCCTGACCGGTGGGCATTTTTGACTGGCCAGCTTTACCAAGTTGAGCAGGTGGGTAAACAGAATTTTCAGGTGACGATCGATAAAGAGTTTCACATCGATAATATCTTGTTGGTTGACAAATGGGGCCGGTATCGAGATCGATTTAAGTGGGATGACCCCTTAGATACCAAACGGTTTCTAAAGGTTGCTAAAACGTTGGCCGCCGAAGAAGAAGTACCGCTGAACAAAACGTTCGCTACACGCAATGCGATGGCCGGTCGTCGGCCCAACGACTGGAATCTGATTCCAATGATTCGGGAGTTTTGGTTGACCGAAAGTAACGGGTCGACGTTTTATTCGCGCGACATGACGGGATCTGTCTGGATTGCAAACTTCTTTTTTACGTCTTGCCCGACCGTTTGTCAGGAGCAAGCCAAGTATTTGCAGGGGCTTCAGGATCGATTGGGAGATCAGCCAACACGCATCATTAGCATCACCACCGATCCCGTCACAGATCGGCCTGAAGTGCTCCGTGCGTTTGCGGACAAGCATTCAGCCGATCCACAGCGGTGGACGTTTTGCACTGGTGAGTCAGCGCTGATCCCAAGAATCGGTGCCGAATTTTTTAGCGCTGCCGCAAAACCAAGTGACGGTACGCCTGGTGGTCATCACACTACGGAGCTATTTGTGGTAGATCGTTGGGGCAAAGTGCGTGGGCGGTTTAATTGGAAGGACCCGGCTGACGAAGTTGCCATGTTGGATTTAATCGACCGGTTGTGGGACGAGAAAACGCCCGGTGATTATATAGAGGAAGAGCAACAGAATCCGAAATCGGTTAATGAAAAATAAGATGTTGAATGAATATTTACAACGCCAGCCGAATCTGGGGCAGGCGCGTGTGCTGAAGATTGGTGCTTGGGTCGTGACCGCGCTGGTATTAGCGTTAGTGGCGCTGATGCGTGAGTTCAAATTCGATCTGCCTGGCGGCCAG
>CAYTPS010000024.1:0-23630 GCA_964439245.1 uncultured Pirellulaceae bacterium
CTCCCGGATTGAGCGTATATCCATCGAGAATAACTATTTTCATTGGTTCTGTTTTCAAAAGATTGTGACACTTGATTCGTGCACTGCGGCACGTTCCTGCATGGCCCCTATGCAGGCCAGACAGCGAAACATGAGAGCTGTACGCCGCTGTTTTCAGACCACTAGGTTGAGATCATGAAGGGGACGATGTAGATCTGCGTACCCCAATGCCAAATCTTACTTTCCGGCAGCCGATTTGAGCAGCCCTCGGAAGTCATCGCTGATTTTGAAACTTCCACTTGGCTGATTGAGCTCCAGCAGTACCGCGATCCGTTGAAGTTGATTTCTGTGGTCAATCACGTCCGGATCTTTCATAATCAATCCGCCAGTAAGTTTCCCTCCGAACTCGCCAGTGTACAAACCTGCCCAATGAGTCGGCTGGGGCTTCAAACCGAAATGCTTCGTCGCCATTTCCAGTAGTCGGTTAGAATCGCCCACCCAGCCGCGAAAGGTAATACGCTGCAGTCGGTGGTTTTTGTCGAAGTAATAAGTTTGCGAACCGTGCAGATCCCAAGAATTGGTTCCCGTCACCATTGCAGTACGCATCCCATGCAGACCTGCATCGGCCGGCACCGTCGAGATTCGTTCGAAACGTTGCTTGACCCACGACTCATTGATATCGAAACGAAAAACCTCTCGGAAGTCGTTAACCGGCAGAAACGACAGAGGCTGAGAAGTCAAATCGGGTCCAGCTGCCGTTCCACGGTAGATCGTTGTCTCGGCCTTACCAAAATCAGGCGTCATTCCTGTTATGTCAGGCGTGCCCGAAAACGCCACGTTAGCTCCCTCTGGAATCACTGCCAATGGAATACCGCTGGTAACAGAAACCGCTGAAGGTAGTTGGCTGGGCGACGCCACTGGAATAACCGGTGCAACGCTTCCTGATGTGTGTTGCGCGGGTGTCCTTAGCGCTGGTAACGAAAACGGTTTGGCGGCCGGTGCCGAGGGGGCCGCAACCTGTTTCACCTTCGCCATCGCTGGCATTGAAGCAGGATTCTGAGGAGGCGGTGCATGAAAGATTGATTGAGGCGGTACGGTCCCACCGTACATCTCCGACTGCGCCGGCTGAATTGTTCGCGTCTGCTGGCTTAACGCACCGGGCTGCCCTATGTTCTGTTGACTCGATACAGTCTGAGCCCCATTCCACCCAGACTGACTGGGTTGTGGCTGTGGCGCTGAAGTGCTTTTTTGGTAGATCAGGGGGATCACGATCAAACTAGCGATCAGCGCAGGAACCAAGATCGATTTTAACATAGTGAAGCTCTGATTCAGTTCTTCTTCAAAACAGCAGGATAACGGAAGCGAACGTCTCACAGATTGAGCGCGTGGACCTAGCTCCCCATACTCCTGAATCGACTTTAGCCTGAAGAAAACTGATCAGCAGCACCGGACTCCAACTGACCGGTGTCAACGAAGGTATCCGATTATTCGGAAAAATTCTCTTTCACCCACTCAAAATCAACCCCCATCAACGCAGCGACATAGACGTCGGGATCATCGTAGTCCTTGCGTTTGACATCACAGACGTAGCCCAATTCATCGATCTGAGTCTCTGCCCGCTCGGTCGGCAGTTTCCGCCTAACCTGTTTCAGAAAAGTGACAAAGTCTTCGGTCTTTAGGGCTTCTTCGAAGCTTTCGTAGCGCTTGAGCATGTGGCCACGATTATTCTGCAATATTAACTGATGGCAGAACGAAGCAATCTCTTTCATTTGCATCATCGACGCACAAACGCCCGCCATCACTAAAGCCCGGTCGCGGTCCTGCATCATAAGACGCGACTTGAACGCTTGAGCCAGTTTTGCGAATATTACCAATTCGCGTGACGGGTCGATAAACATGCTTAGCGCCGATTTCATCGTAAAGAAGATTTCTGAGTAACGTTACATCAATGATACACACTTAATGACCTGCGCGGACAGAAAACCGTCTATTTGTCCAATGGTATTGGCCCACAAACGCGTTTACGATGCGACACATGGATCCTAACGTACGAGACGATTATCTTTGGCTGCTATCGGAAAGCGCGTTGCCGCTGCTGAGTCAAGCAGAGGACGACTTTCGTGACAAAGTAAACGCGCTGACGATCAATAAGCGATTGAGGAAATCGATCTCGCCAACCAGAGCGGCTATCGTCATCGAACAGGTGCTTCTGCGATTACGAGCCGAAGCAAAATTCGCGCGCGCCAACGAGCTTTTCTTCACGCGCAAGTCTCTCGAACAAGCCACTAGCCAACGAATCGCACGGTACAAAGCCAGTCGCTTTGCCGAGTTGTCTTCGGTGGCAGATATTTGCTGCGGGATTGGCGGTGACTTAATCGCACTGGCAGCAAGAGATAAGCGTGATTCGATCGTCAATGAAACAGTCGGTATCGAACGGGACGAATTGACGGCTATGTTTGCCGCCAAGAACATCGAAGTGCTGGAACATGAAAACGCGGCCGTGAAACAAATGGCATTTGAAGATTTTTCGCTCGATCGATTCGGCGGCATTCACATCGATCCCGATCGTCGCGTCAAGAACCGAACGGTGCGTGGCGATTTCTTCCAGCCTGCGCTTACTGAAATCCGCCAGCGTGTCGGTCAGCAACAAAACCTGGCGATCAAAGTTGCACCGGCAACGCCACCACATCGAAGCACCCCTGACGACGCCGAGACACAATGGATCGGTGACAACCGAGAGTGTAAAGAGCAGGTAATCTGGTCGGGCCCTTTGACAGTGAATCCGGGTTTCCGCACAGCTACCTACGTCAACTCAAAACATGAAGCGTTCCATTTCACGGCCTCGGTCGAGGAACTTGAGCAAAGCCGCCCCAACCCATCGGAGCACCTTGGGACCAACATCTATGAACCGCATCCGACGGTGCTTGCCGCCGGACTCGTTACGCCACTGGCGCGAAGACTTGGCCTGCGCCCAGTAGACGCCCATGTCGATTACCTTACCGGCGTTCCATCGGAGCGATGCAAACTGATACGCAAGTTCCGTATCGATGTCGAACTGAAATTGAATTTGAAACTTCTTTCCAAAGAACTGCGGCAACGCAAGATCGGCCAAATTGTGGTGAAAAAGCGTGGCGTCGACCAAGCAATCTTCGAAAACATCCGAGCCTTAAAAATCGCCGGCGAAAACAAAGCAACGATCATCGCCACCCGCCACAATGGAAGACGACTAGCCTTGATTACCAACATCGAAGAGAGAGGATAGGCTTGGAGATTACTAATGTAGCGTTGCCCACGAGCCGTAGCCGAAACAAAAATAAAAAGCCCACTGGACCGTCCAATTCAAAGGCAGATCAATGCGGGCGTTCACTTGGTGGCTGAATCACCAGGACCAATAATTTTTTTTCGATGTTACCTTGGACTTACTCTTCCTCTTTTTCGGACTCTTTCGCTTTCGCTGCAGCTTCTTTCTTCTCAGCTGCTTCTGCTTCCTTCTTCTTCGCTTCTACATCCGCCGCTTCGGCTTTGGCCGTCAATTCAGCCAGTTCTTTTTCCTCAGCTGCCAGCCGCTTCTCTAGGTCCGCCAAATCCAGTTTAGCGTTTTCGACTTGCTGCTTCAGTGCAGTTATGCGGGTCTTGGACTGGCCGATCGCAGCATCAAACATGCCCAGCTCAGGAACGATGCTTGCTTTCAAAATGTCAGCTAACGTCGCCACAGAAACAGTAAGCTCAGTCTCCTCACCGCCTCGACTGCGCGTCAACTTGAAAGTATCGCCGGCAGACATCGCAGCCAACTTGCTGTTAAAATCGCCTACAGTCGTTGATGCTTCGCCGTTGACTTTGGTGATAATGTCTCCTGACTGCAAACCGGCTTTCTGAGCAGGGCCGTTGGTAAAGACCGACCGGACGACGGGGCTAGTACCGCTATCATAAAGGTTGGCTCCGATTCTCAGCTGCTTCAATTGCTCCTCGGTAGGCTCTTGAATGTTTTGAGCTTGCTCAACGATCGTTCCTTGTTGAACGACAACTCCTTGCTGAACGAATCCTCCCTGGACCACACCGGGTGACTGATAGAATACTTGAGCGTCAACAGTAGCGGTGGCGGCGACAAATAGGGCGACACCAAATCCGGTATGAATTGCAAGTTTTCGGTAGTTCATCTTCTAACTTCTTTCTTCTTTAGGTTTTTTAGGAGCACATTTAAAGTTTGGTGGCCCAAAAGGAAGGGGCTTGGGTTCTGTATCATAATCTTTTTCGCGCAACGCTTCACGCGGGCTGACCATTTTTTTTTCGGCAGGCCTAAATTCTTGCATCTTGTCGTCGTACTATGATAAAAACAAGGTTCGAAATTTTGTCGCCTACGGTTCCACGTAACAATCCACACTGCCCTCAAAATGACAGAGACATCCAAATGAATTTTCGTTTACCACTCTTTTTGATTCTACTCTTGGCTGGCGTCTCTCCCGTGGCTGCTCAAGATGCAGCCGTTTTTCCTTATGGAGCCATCCCCGCGAACAAACCCGAGATCCCGCTAAGCAATGCAATGAACCGGGTTTATGAAGGCACCTACAAGGGAGTTGATTGTTTTCGTAACGAGCTGTTTACAAACTTCAAATACACGCCTCTCAAGGGGTTTGACTACAACGGTGGTGACGGGACCGTTTCAAGAAGAGATTCAACCAAGGTAATTCGTGCCAACGGCAAGTACTACGTGTGGTATACCCATCGAGAAACGCCCACGCCGCCAAACTACGATGGTGGCGCCAACGAAACGATCCCGTCTCGTGATTGGGATCTTGCCGAAATCTGGTATGCGACCAGCGACGATGGATTCACCTGGGAGGAACAAGGGGTCGCGGTCGAAAGAATGGAGAAGCCGCATGCTGGTTGGCGCTCTGTCTCAACTCCCGACATCTTATTTTGGAAAGGCAAATACTACCTGTACTACCAAGCCTACCTAAACATGCCCGGCAGTAGAACTTCCAGTGCCACCAACGGTGATGACTGCCCTGTGTCAGTCTCGTGGTCCGATTCACCGGATGGACCGTGGACACCGTCCAACAAAATCGTTGTCGAAAACGGCCCGCCCGGTTCGTGGGATCAATATGTTATCCATGACCCGTACCCGATCGTATTCAACGATAAAATCTACCTCTACTACAAAGGAGAAATGGGAGGCTCGCCACCAGTTCGAGCGCAGGGATTGGCCATCGCTGACGATCCATTGGGGCCTTTCAAGAAACATCCCCTCAACCCGGTAATCAATTCAGGGCACGAGACTTCTTTGTTTCCCTTCAAGACGGGTCTGGCAGCACTCGTCAGTCGCCACGGACTTGAACACAACACGATACAGTATTCACCAGACGGCGTTAATTTCGAGATCGCGGCGATTACTGGACTGATGCCTATTGCCCCCGGAGCGTTTGTGCCCGATGCATTTTTGGGAAATAAGGATGGGCGGGGCATTACGTGGGGCCTGTGTCATTTTCGCAATATCAAGAGAGCCGAAGGCAAAAGTCACAGTATGTTGGCGAGATTTGATTGTGATCTGAGTCTGGATGTACACGACTTGGGCATGAAGGAGTCGGACATCTTCAACGATCCCGAAATCAACTTTAAGTTCGGCCTTACCGAAGAACAGCGCAAGCGCATCGACGAAGCCAACAAGAAGGTCAAGTAAATCTCGATTCACATGACGACCATATTGAACTAAGGAAACACTTTCTAAGATGTTGAAAACAATTTGCACTCCACGAATTCGTATCGATGGGGTAAGCATCTTAGTGGTGCTTGCAGCTTACCTTTGGTCCGGATGCCCGGCGCTCGTTCATGGACAAGTTCCCCCAAAGCTAAAGACTCCCACTGGAATCGTAGCAGGAAACTTCACCGGCAACGAGCGCAAGGAATTCGTACTGCCTGGCAACCGCCCTGAGCGCGAGACGTGGTTACAAGACGCGGGCTTCGGGATGTTCATTCACTGGAGTCATGACAGTCAAGTCGGCAGCGTCATCAGTCACAGTGTTGTCGGCGCCGACGAAGACTATCAAGAATGGTTTTTTGAACAATTGCCCAAGACGTTCGAACCCAAACGATGGGACGTCGATGAAGTGGTCAAGTTAGCCAAGATCTGTGGCATGAAATACGTCGTTTTGACGACCAAGCACCACAGCGGATTCTGTTTGTGGGACACCAAAACGACCGACTTCAACATCACCAACACTCCGTACGGGAGAGACATCGTCGCCCAATACGTAAAAGCCGTTCGCAAATACGACCTTGCAGTTGGCGTCTACTTCTCCCCAGAAGATTTCTGGTGGCTGCGTAAGCATGGGCATCCTGTCTGCCGACGAGGTGAAGAATTTCTGAGCCCTGACGAACACGAAGAATACGGAAAGTTCATTGAAGCTCAGGTAGAAGAGTTGTTTACCAAATTTGGCAAAATCGACATGCTGTTTATCGATGGAAAAGGAGAAAAGACAACCAAGGAAACTTGCTGGAGGTTGCAACCCAATTGCTTAATCACGCGCGGTGAAATCGCTACTCCGGAACAATATGTGCCGGGCAAACCGCCAGAAGGTGCTTGGGAATCCAACCTGACGATGGGAACCCAGTGGCAGTACAAACCGACCAACGACCAATACAAATCGGGAACACGAATCATCGAATTGCTGATCGAGACGCGTGCCAAAGGCGGTGCGATGATGATGAACATTGGTCCCAAGCCCAATGGTGAGATTCCAATCGAGCAAGAAGCCCGACTGCGGGAGGTCGCGCTTTGGCGGGCCGTTAACCACGCCGCGATACAAAACACGCGTCCCTGGGTCATCTCCAATGAGGAAGACATCTGGTTCACCCGTTCCAAAGAAGAGCCCAGCACCGTGTTTGCGATTCTGACGCGCGTTAAAGATTGGGAACGTGGCGGACGGCGTGAATTCCTACTTAATTCAATATCGGCGACTGAGAAAACGGAGATCTCCGTTTTAGGCCATGGTGGCAAAATCGCAGAGTACATGCCGGGACTCGATGTGACCCCGCGTTTCACACAAACCGATGCGGGATTAAAGATTTCGGTCTGTCGCGCTCAACGACTTTACAACAACCACAAGTGGCACAACCCCGTGACCGTAAAACTAACCCACGTAAGGCCTGCAATTGAGACGCCACCCTATGCTGCCACTGGGGTCGTCACCGAGACCGACGATTCTTCCGCAACGCTCGTCGGTGAATTGGTCGAACTGGCAGGCGCCAAAAATGTCCAGGTGGGCTTCGAGTATCAAGCCTACTTTGGCAACGCCGCCGCGATGCACAACACACAATGGACTGCGACAGAAACGAAGCCTATGTCCGGCAAAGGCCAATTCACTCACCAACTCTCTGGCCTCAAACCCAACGCCGAGTACCAGTACCGCGCCATCGTCAAGCATCCCGTGCTCAAAATGCGTGGGGACCATGTTCGTTTCGCAACGCAACCCAAACCTTAACCCCCGAGATCAAAATGGCACGAATCATTTGCCTCACACTGGTGGTCGTCAGCCTTGCCTTTTTATTTCCGGGCACTTCAGATGCGCAGCAGAAGAACAAGAAAGCGAAGCCGTTTGCTTGGTCCAATCCGCCCACGGAATGGCAAAATCGTAAGTCTCTGATCCCCTCGCACGTTACGCACCATACTTTTACCAGTCCATCGATGAAAACGGACGTTGGTTTTTACGTTTACGTCCCCGAAGCATACGACCAAGAGCAAAATTCGGATCAAAAATTTCCAGTGGTCTTTCATCTTCATGGTGGACGCCCAGGTTCCGAAGCTAAATCGATCAAACTCGCGCGGTTCGTGGATCGAGCCATCGACGCGGGCGATATCCAACCGACCATATATGTATTCCCCAACGGCGGTCCGGTCAGTTGGTACAACTACCCGGAAAAACCTAATGCAATGGGCGAAGACGTCCTAATCAAAGAGCTAATCCCATATGTAAAGGCGTCGTGGCGAACGCGCGAAATGGCGATTGAAGGATTCAGCCAAGGAGGTCGCGGCACAACTCGGATCATGTTCAAACATCCAGAGCTATTTTCATCGGCCGCTCCAGGAGGATCCGGCTATGGCCCTGAGAAGCGTATTCAGGAAAACAACGGAGTCGAAAGCGCGTACATAAAATTTGCTCCAGGCGATAATGCCTGGGATCTGGCAACCCAGTATTCCAAGAGCGCTAATTCCTTCCGCCTTCCAATCATGCTGTGGGTTGGCACTAAAGGATTCAACTACGATTTCAATCTAAAGTTTTCCGAGCACCTTGCGCGTCTTGACATTGCTCACGAAATGAATGTCGCTGAGGGCGCTAATCACTCCGCGTTGGCGAACTACGAACAAACGGGTTTGAAACTGATGAAGTTTCACCAGCAATCTTTTGCTCCCCCCCAAGCCTCCCCAGCACGAACAGAACTAGCTAAAACGACCGCTGGCATTGCCGTGATGGAGACCGCTTTGAAAACACGCGCAGATGTAAAAAGTTTTGCATTGGCCAAAGCAGCAGGTTACACCGCGATACAAATGCATTCGGGAATGCCACCGGGGATGAAAAAGAAAGGCCACGATCAATCTGCGAGTCTTCCGATCGGCAAAAACTCTGCAATTCTTGATTCGTGGATCGCCGCATCGAAGCAGCACGGCGTCGAAATAGTTTCGCTTTGCGCTGGCAGTTTGAACAAGTGTCAGATCTGGGATCGCGACCGTGAATTGGCGATGCGGATTGCAAAACAAACCATCGATGGCTGTGAGAAAGTTGGCTCAAATGTGATGCTGTTCCCTTTCTTTGGACCGTCGAATTTCCAAACCGACGACACAGCCTTAGAGGGAGTCGCCGGCTTCATGCGAGAACTACTTCCCTATGCTCAAGAGAAACATGTCGTCATTGGAATTGAAGCCCCCGTCGCAACCGTGCGCGTCATGGAGCTGTTTGAGAAACTGAACTACCCGGAACATCTCAAGATCTACTATGACACCGGCAATCTATTCCCCAAAGAAGACATCTACGAGACGATTCGCGAATACGGTAAAGACCACTTTTGTGAAGTTCACATCAAAGCATCCAAATCTGCCGTCGCTGGCGAGGGGCAGATCGACCTACCGAAACTAGCCAATGTACTTAACGATGCTCAATACGACCAATGGTTAGTCTACGAGGGAAATCGAGAGGGCAAAGATCCCGTCGGCAATCGACTGGCCATCGAAGAGCTGGTTAGGCTCAGGAATGATGATGATGCTGAAAAATAGTAGCGGCAGCTTACAGGCGTTTCGGGTTAACCGGCGAGGTTGGCTTCTTACCAGACGCTTTAGACCGTAGCAGTGGGCGTAATCGGTCTATCACTGCAATCGATTGCGGATCTGGATTCAGCGCAAGGTTGTTAAACTCGCCCGGATCAGTTTGGTGATCGTAAAGCTCTGATCCGTGTCTACCTTCGGCCCATTCAGTAAATCGAAATCGTTCTGTGCGAATACTGCATCCCATGACTAATTCGCTCAGTCGACCGTCCGCTGGCCGAAGAACCTGAGTCACCGCATATCCATCCCACTCTACGGACGGATCAGTCAGCAGCGGACGCAGCGTTCGTCCTTCAAGTTCCTTTGGCAATTCAATTCCAGCCAGATCAGTGATCGTTGGGTAGATATCCACGAACTCGACAACGGCATCCGAAGGGCCACTAGCAAACGTCTTCGATGGGCTATCATTTTTCTGTGGACGAATAATCAAAGGGGCTCGCGCTCCTTGCTCGAACAGGGTCCGTTTTTGCCAGACGCCGTTGTGTTCACCGAGGTGATATCCGTGGTCACTCCAGAACACAACAATTGTGTTGTCGGCGATTCCCATTTCGCCAAGCGCGTTCAAGAGACGCCCAACCTGATCGTCAATCATTGAAACACACGCGTAATAAGCTTGCGTTGCCTTAAGCAAAGTTGGTTCATCCAGGTTGTAGTTTGGTACCGGACAATTGTGTGCAAATGCCGCGGTAGGAATATCCTCACGGTCTCCCTCGGGCGCAAAAGGAAGCCGCAGTTGCTCAATTGGGTACATATCAAAATACCTTTTGGGCGCAACATAAGGCGTATGAGGTCGAAAGAAACCAACCCCGAGGAAAAATGGCTCGTCCTTCTTCTCTTTCATAATTTTGATCGCCTCGGTCGCGATCATGCCATCGGTTTGCTCTTCTGCGCTACCATCGGCGGCCAGCCAGCTTAGCGCTCCGCTAATTTTTCGATGAGGTTCGGCATTAAACACCAGTGCTTCATCTGTCTTGTCGCGGCCTTTCGGATTGACCGTTCGATTCCAAGTCGGCGGATCGTCAAATCCCTCGGTGCCAATAGACGCCGGCACGTTGTAGTGAAATATTTTTCCCACACGCGCCGAGTAGTATCCCGCATTTTGAAAGGCCTGTCCAAGCGTCACTGCGTCGGGAACGGTATCGCGAAAGTGAGCGTCAAGATCGTAGACGTTGATCGTATCGGGTCGCAAACCTGTCATCACCGACGCGCGAGTTGGGTTGCACAGCGGCAACTGGTTATAAGCACGTCTAAAACAAACTCCAGTCGATGCCAGACGATCCACATTCGGTGTTTTGGCAACTAAGTCGCCATAGCAGCCAAGCTGACAGCCCAAATCGTCGACAGCGATGAATAGCACGTTCGGCTGATCCGAGTGCTGTCCAAATGACATCGCGGGAAGTTCAATCATCGCAACCAAAATTGCGACGACGGCAAACAGATCACTTATACGACGATTTGACGGCCTCACGCGCGTTCCCCTATGTTTTTCTAAACCAGCTAAGATCCCAAGTCGATTCCCAAGAACCAATTGTACACGCTTTGAGCACACACTCGCGCAGGAAGAAAGATTTAAGTCACATCAACAAAACGCGACGGGATTATTAAGTTCCCTTTCTACGACACCGCCAACCATAAATCCACGCCCAGATCCTACTGATCATCTTCCCGGAAACCACATCCTCGGTAATCGTAGGGCGCTCTTGAGAGAAGTTATACCACAGAGCATCAAAGTAAGGTTTGCTCGATTCGGCGAGTACTCCGTAGACGCCTTGCTGGTCAATCTTTACCAATCCTTTTCGGTAATGTTCAAACAAGTGCTCGTCCAATAAATTTCCTGTCACGCGCACCGTGGTCAGCGCCCCCTTGGTCGCGGTGGAAACTTGATTCAAGCTGTAGACCGTCAGCGTACTGGAAATTTCGAACAGCGACGCATTATTTTGACTCGCCATCTCGTGCATGTCCTCCCACAAGCGATTGAGTTCAGCCTGCGGCAAAACTTTGGTGGGGTCCATCTTCTCTAGGTGCGATTGTGTATCGGCAATCGTCTCTCGTAAGCCCTCTACGCTCAGCGGCGGGGTGTCCAGTTTAGCCGTCGTTTCTGCTGACGCTTTGCTGATCACCTCCAGCAGCTCGGCAGTACTGGAGATCGTAGACTCTTCACCAATCACACCCTCTTTCTTTAACTCGACCGCCAACTCTTCCAGATAGGCCTGTGATCCGTACGCCAGATCGCTGAGAATTGCCAAAACCGTCATCGGTGACAGGTGCAACGTCGCCATTCCTGCTAAATCAATGAACGTCCCCACTGTTTTCTTGGCAACGTAGTCAGCAACGTCCTCTTGGGCGGATTCGTCCACCGCCACGTCATCTTCAGTTGGAGCAGTCTTATCAACTTCATCGACTTGGTTGCGCAGTTTGACACCTCCAACGTCCTTGTTGAGCATGTCCAGCATTTCCTGTACGAACTTGCTGTAGGTTGTTGAGTCACGAAACGCCTGCGGAACCAGTAGAGTCGCCGATTCGTTGATCGCACCTCCCACCAACGCCGCGGTTCCTCGAACAGCACGTTCCGGTAGCGACAAGCCATACATTAGATATCGCTGAACCTGTTCAATTCCCGGATCATCCAAGGTTCGTTTCGCGGCTCGATCTGATTCAGAAGAATGATAAAACGCCATGCGAGTTTTGCCTTGGGCTAAAAGTGGATAGAAAACTAAAATCGCGGGTCACCTGAAACTATTCGCAACAGCCTTCCAGTTATTGGCAATTTAAATTTTTAACCAAAGAATCAGAGTTTTCCGAATCGTCGCCTACTTTTTTCGCCAACTGTCTTTTGGCTCAAGGACTTTTCTAACGTCACGACCTCTGAGCCACTTTTTGGCGCTTTTGTCTTTTCTCAAATAGGTGTCCCAAAATGCTGAACTCAGTGCAAGAATAGATCGATGGTGATTCGGATTACTGTGTTTTCTCACATTAAACTCGCGCTCTGAAAATGCGCTGTGCTCAGCCCCGTCAAGCACCAATTGGTAAAAGTGCCGTTTGGCGGGCAAGTGCTGAAAGACCTTTAACCGAACTTCGGGATCCGAGGGAGAAATAATTGGACTGTCGTTCGTTCCAGTCATCAACATCCAAGGAATCTGAACCCGTGCAAAAGCTCTCTTATCGTCTCCATCTTGCGGCGGACTTGGGCTCATCGGAATTGCTGCTTTGATTCGTGCGTCTGTGAAAGCCTGACCTTGTCGTCCAAAACTCTGACCGCATAGGGCCTGCGTCGTAATTGCACCGAATGAGTGCCCGCTCATTCCAACTTTCCCCATATTGAATCGGCCAGCGAACTTTTGACCTTTCTGGTTCCATAGCTCAAGCTGATCAAGCGTTGCTGGAGCGTCAGCTTTGCGCCGGTCAAAACTCTCCTTGCCAATGGCAGATTTGAAAGGTTTAAACTCCCTAAAAGTAAGAACGTCTTTCCAAATTCTATCGTCACTGCCAGCGTGCTGCATAAAAACAACAACGTACCCCCGGCTTGCCCAATGGTTGCCGAGGTACTGATTGCTTTCTCGGGAGCCTCCTAACCCATGACTGAACAAGACAACAGGACATTGGAATTCTTCATCAGGAAAGTAGATTCGAAGCGGCACCGATTTATCGTTTTGATATTTAAAGCTGTCGTCGATAATAACTACTTTCGCTGAAGTCGACATTGGATCGTAATCGACTTTCTTCTCCTGAAGAATGATCGAGAAAAAAGTGAACAGAAAAAATGAGCCCATAGCGAACACTGACGTACACAGGATTGAGAAGTGCGACTAGTCGAAACACAAAAATACAAATCCTCCCTGTATGCGAAGGTTAGCTTACTCTCTGCGTGTGTATCGGTGGTTATGCCTTGCCGCTCACACCATTGAGCTGTATCGACCTAAAGGCAATACTATCAGATTTCCCAGTCGAGAGGCTATTCCAACCACGCAAACGGCGACGAGGTGTCAATAACTTTCCGAAGACAAAAATGTCCTCTCTGTCCTTGGACCAGACTGCCAAACGATTCATCAAGCCCTAGCGCATAAGCACCGCTGGTGGTCCCCATTTTCAAAATCGTCTCGGGGGCTACGTCAGGGTGTCGTCGACGAATCTCAATCAGTTCTCGTCCAAGATCCAAATCCGGATTCGAGGCACGAGAATCTGTCCCCACAGCGACGTTAATTCCACGTTCCAACATTTCTTCCAACCGATAACGCTGGTGACCAAAGTAACCGTGTGTCCGAGGACAGAACACAACCGACATTTTTTCCCGGTTCGCCGCAACAAAATCTAGCTCACGATTGTTCAAGAAATTTCCGTGAACGATTAAGGAAGATTCGCAAGTAGATAATTTTTCAAGGATAGCCTGAATTGATTTGTAGTTGCCATAGGCCTCCGGACGCCACGCACCAAGCGATTTGAGCATCTCAACGAACGGGCCAGTTTTCTTTTCCACAAACTCGCGCTCCGCCGGCGTCTCCGCGAGGTGCATCGCCACCGAGGTCCGGCTCTCTATGGAGAGCGCTATCAGTTCATCAAACAACTTGTCGCCAACAGAATATGGCGAGTGTGGGCTGACGGCCGCAACGACTTGCCGCTTATGCACCCCGGTCTTGGTCTGGCTGATGAACTGGCCGACCTCCGCCACTTTCTGCTTAACCAAAGCTTCATCAGAACCTAACTGTTCGAAAAACACACGCAGCGCCACAGGGCAGGGCAGGGCATTAAGATAATCCTCCTTCGCTACCGGCGACGTCGCGATTTCACCAATCGCAGCGACGCCATGGCCGGCCGATTGTTCAAGCCCCATACGAATCGCTTCGGCCGGCGCGACACGTTCGGGACTGAAACGAAATTTGATCACTTCGCCGATCCACTGCGTGAACTCCACCCCCGCTTCCCCCAGCGGAGCCTCCAAGTCGCTAAATTCTAAATGAGTGTGTGCATTGACCAGCCCCGGCATGATCACAGAAGACTCACAAGTCGTCTCATTGGTTCCAACAGGCATCTTTCGCCGCTCACCAAGAAACACAATGCGCCCCGCATCATCCAACACCAGCGCTCCATCGGCGATCGGTGGACTGGCGACCGGCAAAATCCAATCTGCTAAGTACGACTTCATCGGATGTTTCACGCTGGCAATTGGCCTGCGTCCATCAAGTTCTTTTACCGAACAAAATTATCGCTGCCGCGAAGCAGCGCGTGAGGAAGACTTGGCCGCGGGTTTTCTCCCGTTGGCGTTATTTTTGCGACGTTTCTTCCCGGAACTGCCACCTCGTCTGTTCCCGCCGCCGCCAGAAACATTTCTCGAGTTCGAGCTTCCGTTGCGTGATCCACCATAACCACCGCGCCCACGCGCACCGCCGCGTCCGCCGGATTTGGGTTTAGGTTGGGCTGGTTTCACTTCGCCGTAGGGCAGTTCAAGCTCAAACTGCATGTCAATCAACTTTTCGATCGCACGCAATTCGGATCTTTCCTCTGGCGTACAAAGTGAAATCGCGACGCCATCTTTGCCAGCGCGTCCCGTTCGGCCGATTCGGTGCACATAACTTTCCTCCTCAACCGGCATGTCGTAATTTACGACGTGTGAAACACCATCGATATCGATTCCACGAGCCGCCACATCTGTCGCCACGAGCACCGAGATCTTGCCTTTGCGGAAAGCGTCCAAAGCACGTTGTCGAGCATTCTGACTTTTGTTGCCATGGATCGCCAAGGCACCAATCTTCGCCGCTTCTAAACGCCGGACGACAACATTTGCACCTCGTTTGGTACGAGTGAATACGATCGTCTGTTCCACATCGCCCCCGGAGAGTATGTCCTTGAGCATTTTGAATTTGTTGCCGCGATCCAACATCAAAACGCGTTGCTCGATAAGTTCAACACTGGGCGATTCTGGCGTAACGTTTACCGAAATTGGTTCATAGAGCAGCTGGTTTGACAACTCACGGGCTTTGTCCGGCATCGTCGCCGAAAAGAACAGCGACTGGCGCTGTTCAGGAAGTTGAGCAATGATCTTCCGCAGAGCCGGCAAGAACCCCATGTCCATCATCCGGTCTGCTTCATCGAGCACAAAAATCTGGACTCTGTCGATTTTGATGTGTCCTTGCTGCATTAGATCCATCAACCTGCCCGGTGTAGCGATCAACACATCGACTCCGCGTTTGAGCGCTTTGACCTGTCGGTCCTGATTAACACCTCCGTAGACTAGTGCTTGCTTGAAGTCGACGTACTTCCCATAGGTCTTAAAACTATCGCCAATTTGGATCGCCAGTTCACGCGTGGGGGCCAGGATCAGAGCTGTAGGACTTTTGGCAAACAGCTCCGGACTCTCATGTCCGATATAGTCCAAGATCGGCAACGCAAAGGATGCCGTTTTGCCGGTGCCAGTCTGAGCGCAGCCAAGGATGTCCTTGCCCTCAACGGCCGGTGGAATCGTTTGTGCTTGAATGGGTGTTGGTGTTTCGTACTTCTGTTCGGCTAGTGCTTTTTTGAGTGGGGCGTACAGATCAAGTGATGCAAAGTTATTCAAAGATTTTCTCGTAGGATAATTGTTTGGCCCAGCAGCAATTGTGCCGCCGTGCGGTAGGTTAGCGCGCCGGTCAGCAGCATATGAAAGTCTGAACAGGCAGTGCTTTGGGACGCGTACAGGCGTACAAACAGACCCGTCTTCGCCGGGATGATTTTTTGAGGGCTCACGAACCAATGTTCGTATCTTTCCCTTCATCAAGAAGGAATCGGTTTTTTCCTGCCACGCAAATCAACAGATTTCTCGCAGGCGAGGTCAACACAACCGATTTCGAAAGCAGATGGCGAATCTACATCGTGCCGATTTAGAAGCCAGACCTTCATCACACAGATGAAATCTGGGGGAAGAGCCGACTGTCCTTCACGGACAGCGATTCAACCCAAGTTGCAGTGCAGTTCTTGATCCTTCTCACACTTCAACTGCCGGAAGTCTACACGGGCTTTAGAAAATTACCAATTGCAAAAGCAAATAACGGCCAAAACAGCCGGTTTTAACTGGATTAATGCACTATAGGCTCGTTCAGATCCCTACTCGCGCCGTGGCCAGTCATCGGTTCGAAACGGACTAGCCGGTAATCCGGTCGCATTGGTCAGATTGCACCCCTCAGGGTTATCCGCCCAAGCATAACGGACCGCGACTGGCGACTTGACGTTACTGTTTGAAACTAGCACCGAATGTCCATCAACCACCGCGTCGGCCCAAGAGAACTTTCTATCCTCACCGCAGATCTCGAACCGCTTTAGTTCTCCACCGTCCTTGGCGCAAAGTCCGTCGGCAAAATCAAATTGAATTCTTATCTTGTCACCTTCCACCGACATCGACTTGTACATTGGGCCAGAATATTCCACGTCCTTGCCATAGTCCTTCGCCAGCGCGATCAACGCTAGCCGCTTACCCACATCTTGCTTGTTCTTGGGGTGAATATCTCCCGCTTCGCCGATGTCGATAATGACCGCTTGCCCGGTCTTAGGTAAAGACAAAGCCATCGTTTGAGCCTCGCGCAGTTCGGCCCATTGGCTGTCATAAGGATGCTCTTGCGGCGGCAGAAAATTCGCCAACTGAACCCAATAGAACGACATTTCATTGCCCCACGCTTTTCGCCAATCCTTCACTAGCAACGGCATCAACGTTCGGTACTGCCGACCACGTTTCGAGTTGGATTCCCCTTGGTACCAAATCGTTCCGCGCACCGCAAAAGGCCGCAATGGATTAATCATCGCATTGTGCAGCACCATTGGCCGATTTTGATGGGACCCGACACCTTTAGGGCGCGGTCCAAGCCTCTCGGTTGCAGGCTCCAGCCTAAACTTCCACTGGCCGGCTAGTGAAATTGGAGCCTCTCCTGCCGGCCCCACGGACAATTCATTCGCGTCACCTACAATCCCGCCACCTAGATTTCCATCGGTAACTTTCACGGCAATCGACAGCTCGTTGGAGCTAGTAACCTCCGCGGGAACGTCGTATCGCCGTTTGGCGTCCCACCTCGTATTTTCGCCCACCTTAGTTCCGTTGACCCACGTTACATCTGCATCATCAATGACGCCCAATGAGAGCTTAAGCTTTTTACCTTTCCACTGATCGGGAATCGAAACGGTTCTACGATACCATGCAACACCATCGACATCTCTAAACCCCTGCTGCTCCCAATACCCCGGCAGCGTCTGCGTTGCCCAACCTGCATCGTCGATCGAAACCTCCTGCCACGCTTCGGCGGGTAATTTCTGCATTTCACTATAAGCCTTCGTCCAAGCATCGACTTTCTCAGCCAAAATTTTTGCGCGCTTGGGATCCGTTGCGGCAGTCTGCATCTTTTCAACTGCCGACTTAAAATCTGGATGGCTTTTCAGTGAGTCGCCGCTAATCCAAGCCTCGATAATCGTCCCACCCCAAGTAGAATTCACCAATCCAACCGGCATCTCTAGCTTCTTGTGAAGTCGGCGCGCGAAAAAGTATCCAACTCCGGTGATATCACCGACCGTTTCAGGCGAACAAATCTGCCAATTGGAGTGCTTTGTCTTCTCGTTAGGAGAAAGACTGGTCGAACGTGCTACGTCGAGTTGACGGATCAGCGGATAGTTTGCCGCTGCGATCTCAGCTGCCGCATCTTTGACGTTCCTCACCTCCCATTCCATGTTGGATTGGCCTCCGCAAATCCAAACCTCGCCTCCGACGACATCGTCGAGTTCAATGGTCTCTGACTTTCCAGCGACCTTGACTGTAAATGGTTCTCCAACTCCGGGCGGCGGCAACTGCAAATTCCATTTGCCGTCGTCAGCGGTTGTGGCTGATGCGGAATGTTGCTTTAACGTAACGGTGACCGCATCACCCGGCTCCGCCCACCCCCAAATCTCTACCGGTTGATCATGCTGTAAAACCATGTGATCACCAAACGGTGACCCCAGCTCCAACTTCGCAACTGACTCACCCGTCATCAGCAAAAATGACAGCGGCAGAAAACAAAAGGACATCAAAAGACGGATCATGATTTGCCTGTGGTAAAAAGGAAATGGAGGAAACACAATAGCAACCAGCCTTGGGCAACCGAACGCGTGCTCGAAAACGCCGTTTAAACTAAACGAAAACCAACCGGCTTGCAAACTACTATGTCTTCATCGACAGACCAATGCGTTTCTTTTTTTCGTCAACGCTGACCACGCGCACGCTGACAATATCGTTGACTGAAACGACTTCTGCCGGGTCAGAGACGAAACGATCGGCCAGTTGAGAAATGTGAACCAGTCCGTCCTGATGAACGCCAACATCCACAAAGGCTCCAAAATTGGTGACGTTGGTGACTTGTCCCTGCAATCGCATTCCCTCCCGCAAGTCAGAGAGTTGCGTTACCGCATCGTCAAATTTAGCCACCTTGAATTCGCTGCGCGGATCGCGCCCTGGTTTGGCCAACTCCTTCAAAATGTCTCTGACAGTCGATTCGCCAAATTTTTCATCAACGAAATCAGCCGCGTTCAATTTCTCAATCGCCGCAGAATTTCCTATCAGCCGATCGACTTTCAAATCCAGTTTCGCCGCCATCTTTTTCACCAACGCATGGCTCTCGGGATGCACGGCTGAATTATCCAGCGGGTTCTTACCATTTGCGATCCGCAGAAAACCGGCGGCTTGTTGGAAGGCCTTCGCCCCCAATTTCGGCACGTCCAGCAACTGCTTTTTACGATCAAACATCCCGTTAGCATCGCGATGCGCGACAATGCGTTCAGCCGTTTTGGGGCCGATGCCCGAAACGTAGGCCAACAAATGGCGACTTGCTGTATTAAGTTCCACTCCCACTAGGTTCACACAGGATTCAACCTCTCGATCCAGCGACCGCTTAAGTTCCGTTTGATTCACATCGTGCTGGTACTGTCCAACGCCGATCGATTTGGCTTCGATCTTAACGAGTTCCGCCAATGGATCCTGCAGACGATGTGCGATGCTGATCGCACCGCGAACCGTTATGTCCAGATCGGGATACTCGTCGATGGCAGCCTGGCTGGCCGAGTAAATCGAGGCTCCCGATTCGCTGACGACGACTTTTGTTACGTCCAGCTTCTCTTTCTTGATCAACTGGCCGACGAAGGCATCCGTCTCGCGTGAGGCAGTTCCATTGCCGATACCGATCATCCTGACGCCATGCTTCTTGATCAATCCCAGCAGCGTTTTTGCAGCGCCGGTTGTGTCATTCTTTGGTGGCGTCGGATAAATCGCGGTGTTCTCGAGAAACTTGCCCGTTTCATTCACAACCGCGACCTTACATCCAGACCGGAATCCGGGATCCAAACCGATCGTGACATGTTTTCCTGCCGGAGGAGCCAACAACAACTCCCGAACGTTCTTAGCGAAAACATCGATAGCCTCGACCTCCGCTTTCTCTCTCAAATAGGCCATCACTGATTGAGTGGCCGCCAGCAGCAGGTGGGTTTTCCAAGTTGTTTCCACCAGAGAGAGCAAATCGTGAAAGAACTCAAAATCTCGATTGGTTACCAAGCGGCGTTTAAGTTGCCGCAGGAAATAATTATCATCCACCGCGATGCCCAGATTAAGAAATCCTTCCTCGACGCCACGACGGATTGCCAAAAACCGATGGGAGGCAATACGTTTGATGGACTCTGAAAATCCGTAATAGTTCTCGAACTTCTTACCGAGTTCCTTTTTCCCTCGTTTGACTTTTGAGGTTACTTTCCCACTTCTGATTTCCGCAAACAACCACGTTCTCAGATCTGAATTCTCTGCCCAGGACTCCGCCACGATGTAGCCGGCGCCTTCGAACGCTGCCTCAGTCGTTTTGATGCCCTTCTTCGCATCAACAAACGGTGTCAAAATTGCCCTTTTTGTTTTGCCAATGCGTTTCTGTTTCAACAGCAATTCCGCTAACGGCTCCAGCCCCGCCTCGCGCGCGATCGTTGCCTTAGTACGACGTTTTTTCTTGTACGGCAGATAGAGATCTTCCAAAAGTGACTTGTCATTGCAGGCAATGATCTGTTCTCGAAGTTCTGCACTGAGGGCCCCCTGTTCCTCAATCATGGCAAGGATTGATTTCTTACGCGTGGCCAACGTTCGCGCTCGGAGAAGTTCGTCTTCGATAGCCCTCAGCGCGATCTCGTCCAATCCCTGTGTGGCCTCTTTGCGGTATCGGGCGATGAAAGGCAGAGTGTTTCCCTCCTCAAGCAATTTGATCGCGGCAGCAACACCGGAAGCCGAAAGTTGATTTGCGGCCGCGATACCTTTGGCGACAGCAGTGGCGTCAAAAAATTCCATTGAGCGTTTGTGTTAGGGGTATTTGTTAAAGGGGTCCGCACTTCCGTTGACGGCTGGAAGCAGACACAGCAGTGCGACGTTATACACCACCGATTTATCGGTTTGATCGGCGAGTGAAACAGGGCCCGTGGTGTAGACACCTACGAAAAATGGTGCAAAACCTGTCCCAAAACACGCAAGCAGCGACATTTTGTGCAAAATATGGCTCAAAACATTGACTTTATGTTTTTGCGCAATATAGTTCACAAAACAGCTATATAAACTCCATATGATCAATATATGTCTCACGAAACAGACCTATTCAACAGCGCACAAATGGAGCAGCATCTCTGTAAGCGGCTCGAGTCGATTCGCTTGATGAAAAACATCAGCCAAACCAAGCTCGCCGAAGAAGCCGGCGTGTCGCGCCGAACGATCAGCCGCATGGAAAACGGGAAGGGAGTATCGCTCGACACCTTCATCCGGGTCATGCAAGCGCTCGGCCTAACGAGCCAACTCAGCGCGCTTATTCCGTCGGCTGAGATTCGACCGATTGACCGAGTCAATCGCAAAGGGCCCCGCAAGAATGCCTCGTCGCCAAGAAAAAAGAAAGCCCAAATCTCGGAGACGAAGTGGCAATGGGGTGACCAATGACCGACGCGCGCATAGTTCTGTGGGGCAAAGACATCGCTGCAGTCACTTGGGACGACAGTCAAGACTTGGGCGTCTTTCAATACGCTCCCGACTTTCTTAACAGCGGCATCGAAATATCTCCCGTTATGATGCCACTGCACGATGGTATCTATCAATTCTCTGCGCTCCCGAGGGAAACATTCAAGGGCCTCCCCGGGCTACTGGCCGATTCCCTTCCGGATAAATTTGGAAATGCACTCATCGACGCCTGGCTGGCCGGTCAAGGACGTGCACCCGATTCGTTTAACCCAGTGGAGAGGCTTTGCTATATCGGCAAGCGCGGCATGGGAGCGCTCGAGTTCTTGCCCACGCTAAAAGGATCTCCAACCACCAGCCGCGCTGTCGAGGTCGAAGAACTGGTTAAGCTTTCCAATAAAGTCATCAATCAACGCGCGTCATTGACAGGCCAACTTACAGGCGGCGACGACACAGATGCCATTGAAGATATTCTTCGAGTCGGCACATCGGCCGGTGGTGCGCGTGCAAAAGCCATTCTGGCATGGAACGAGTCGACCGGAGAATTTCGATCGGGCCAACTCGACCAAGAAGCCGGATTTACGCAGTGGTTAATGAAGTTTGACGGCATCACAAACAATAGGGATAAGGAGCTTGCCGACCCGCAAGGTTATGGGAGGATCGAATTCGCGTATTCACTGATGGCGGCCGAAGCAAATATCAACATGACACGCTGTCGCCTTCACGAAGAAGGAGGCCGAGCCCACTTTATGACCGAGCGGTTTGATCGCACGGTGACCGGTGGCAAACTTCACATGCAATCTCTCTGCGCGATGATGCACTACGACTTCAACAGCGCCGGTTCATATTCATACGAACAAGCCTTTCAGGCCATGAAGTTGCTTCGGCTCTCGCGTCGGGAGATTGAGCAACAGTTTCGCCGCGCCGTATTCAATGTGATTGCCCGAAATCAGGACGATCACGTAAAGAACATCGCGTTCTTAATGAACAAAGTGGGCCAATGGAGTTTGTCACCCGCCTTCGACGTTTGCTATTCTTACAATCCAAACGGAGCATGGACCAGCCAACATCAGATGAGCATCAACGGCAAGAGAGACCAGTTTGAGATCAGTGATCTAATCGCGCTTGCAAATCTTGGAGGCATCAAGAAACGAAAGGCGACCACCATAATGAATGAGGTAGCCGCCGCCGTTTCAAACTGGCAAACGCACAGCGCGGCGGCAGAGGTTCCTGAAGACACTTCACGAACGATCGGAAAGACGTTTCGACTGGAACTCGATGCCTAGTTCCAGAGGACATTCGTCAAGTTAACGAAAATTAGGCGTTAACCGTTGTGAGTGAGTGGCGTGCTATCCCACATTCTGTAATCCGGCAGCGATACCGTTAATTGATTGCAAAATACACTGCCTAATGTGTTCGGCATTAGGGCCTTCCGGATCCTGACGAAGCTTCTTCAGCAGCTGGACCTGAATGTAGTTCAACGGATCGACGTACGGATTACGCACTTGAATCGAGCGTTGCAACCACGGTTCGGTATCCAACACGTTCTCCGTCCCCGTCACCTCCAACAACAAATCACGGCTCAGCTGAAACTCATCCTTGATATCGCCAAAAATGACTTCCGCGTGTTCCGGTTCGGCCAGTTCTGCATACAGGCTGGCGATTGCCATGTCGGCGCGGCCCAATCCCAAGTGCACATTGTCCAGCATTGTTCGGAAGAATGCCCAATCGCGGTACATGACTTTCAATGTCGCCATTTGCTCGTCTCGATCACCGGCGTCCAACCACGCCTTGAACCCCGTTCCCACGCCGTACCAAGACGGAACGTTTGCGCGCGACTGCGTCCAAGCAAACACCCACGGTATCGCTCGTAGATCATTGAGCGTCTTGGTCGCCCGTCGGTGACTGGGGCGTGAGCCAATGTTCAGCTGGCCAATCTGGTCCATCGGCGTCGCCGCTTGGAAGTAGTCCAGAAACATCGGATGCTGCACCAAGCCACGGTACTTCTTGAATGCGGCAACACTCAATTGGTCCATCGCCTGAGCCCAGTTTTCGGGAGTCTGGTGGTTGTTTGGGTCAGCCGACCGGTGGCCTGTCGAACACATCACAGCATTCAGCAATTGTTCCAAATGCCGACGCGCGATTCCGGGCTCGCTGTAGCGCGAACTAACAACCTCCCCTTGTTCGGTAATTCGAATTCTTCCGCGCACCGATTCCTGTGGCTGCGCCAAAATTGCTCGGTTAGTCGGTCCTCCACCACGTCCCAGCGAGCCGCCGCGCCCATGAAACAGCGTCAGTTTGATTCCATGTTTGAGACAGGTCTGGGCCATTTGACGTTGAGCCGTAAACAGCATCCAGTTGGCTCGCATGTAGCCGCCGTCCTTATTG
>CAYTPS010000025.1:0-23055 GCA_964439245.1 uncultured Pirellulaceae bacterium
AGTGAAGGAAGTCACAATTTTTGAAAACCTCGATTGAGCAGTATTGGCCTAAAGCTGGACCTTCAAACACCAAGTTACGGTTGATGCGAAATCCTATTTTACTACGGGTAATGGACGGTGAATGAAGCCAAGAACCTGTTGCGGTGCAATTGGAGCGGAAACGAAACACGAATTCGGAGTCTCACTCTTCACTCAACATCTCATCCAGCCCATTGACCGCTTTGGTTTTGCCTTTCCACGCTTTCTCATAAGCAGCGTCATCCAATTCGACAGGCGTGTTGTAAGCAACCATACGCTTTCCATCGACGCCGACGGATTCAAAAATGACCGCGTGGTCGGACATGCCTCTGAGGCCGTAACGAATTTTGAAAGGTTCACCATCACGTTCGCTGATGAAGATTTCGTCTATCGAATCCTGTGAGACGTCAATTTTCTTGAGCTTGACGCGTGCGGTCTCACTATTTTTCAGATAGTCCATCAGCTCTTCTTTCGATTTCGGGCCTTTCAACCCATGGCTGATCAAATACACGCCGTATGCAGCTCTGGCCCTAAGGATGTTTGTATTGTTCAGCTCGGCTAAGGACGGGCCTTTTGGGCCACAGCCGGAAATTAAAATTAGCAAGAGGCAAGAAAAAGCCCTGAGAATTCCCATCGTCTTCACGTTACAAATCTCCTAAAAAAAGACTTGGCAACTAATGCGAGTCGCCAAGCCGTATGAATTTGATCGAATGCCGGGCCCAGCCTAAAAATCGTTCTGATTCACCACTTGGCCGTCGTTTCGCATACACGCGTGCTGCCAAGTCGCCCAATCAGTTTGCATGCTGACTGCCCGGCTGGATCCGTCACCGAAAACGGCGTTGACCGTACCCGGGTGTGCAGAGCCAAACCCCCACTCATCGGTCGGCAACGTGGGATACGCCCACTGCCCAACTCTGCCTCGCTCTTCAGGAGATACACTATCCGGTAAGAACAGCGGTTCCGACCCGGGGGCATTGGTCGTTCGACCATTTGCAAATCGGCTGTTGGTCCATAGTCCCGGTGCGTAGACACCATAAGAGTTACCAATTGCCGTCCAGCTTGCGGTCGTTAAATTGTTACTTCCGTAAAATCGTGACGACTGAGATCCTTCAGCAAACATAACTGTGTTGGAGGTTCCATCTGGCACATTATCAGGGCCGACCAGCGACCATTTAGTAAATGGGTTCGCAGCGCTGGGGTTTTGATTCCAGGTCTCGAAATGACCTGCTCGAGAAATCAACCCAACATAAAATGGGTCTGACGGCGTCGGCGTCCTTGAAGCTTGCGTGGAGTTAACGCTATTAACAACAGTGTTTGGTGCAGCCTGCCCAACGCCCTCGACGCTTGCGAAATCTCCACAGAACCAAGTCGTTAGTGTGTTGCTCGTCCAGGTACGAATGCCACGCGTTGGGCAGGTCATCGAAGGAACAGGCATCGCAGAGATTTCCATGTCGAATCCCGGAGGAACATCGAAAAGCCCGACGGTGGGTGACCGCAAGCTTGAGATATTCCCTTGCTCGATGAACGGCAGCAGCTGGAAAACCCATCCTGCGGCTTCTGTGTTGACTCCATCTACACCTCCAAAATTCACATCGCGAGCCCACGCCATACTCGACTGCCCCCGTCCACCGCTAGTTGGAAAATTAGAGTGCGCAGAGGCGAAATTGTGAGCAGCCAATCCGAGCTGCCTGATGTTGTTTAGACATTCTGTACGTCGAGCGGCTTCACGAACCTGCTGGACGGCTGGCAACAGCATTCCGATTAGAATTCCGATGATCGCAATAACGACCAACAGTTCGACTAAGGTAAAACCAGACTTTTTTGATGAAGTGAGCTTCATGGAAAAATCCTCATAAGTATTGGTAAATAATTCCAGATTAGAAAAAAACTCTGGCGACTAACCCGTACGCCAACTGATCATTACAGGGTTCTTCGTCTAATTATATTGAAATGTTAACAATCTGCCAACGAAATAAACCAAGGTTACCTTTGAAGTGAGAAGCATTTCACACGCTACCTTCGGAGAATCAACCTTTAAACAATCCAGCTATCTTCAGTATGAGTGATCCTGCTCCCTTAAATTTGTCGTCATTAATTTCTGGCTCTCATGACTCAGTTCAGCCATCAAGCGGGGCGAGTAGTCATCAACACTTTTGATTTCGGTAATCGAAAGGCATTCAGCCAAACCGTAAAAGTTGCTAGTCCTAATCTTTTTGAACACGAATTCCAGCTTGAGCAAACAGGGCTCAATAACATACAAGCCCCGGCGGTAGAGTTTCTACCGCCGGGGGGTTCGTGGTGTTAATTTCAGTTTGACAACGGCAACTGGCACGAGAAACGTCTCAGCTATTGATCCGTGCGCATGCGTTCTTCTTCAGTTGGTTCAAAGGCAGTTCCATCGGGAGCTTCAGGTTTTGTGGTGCCATCGAACCAATCGTCGTATTCCTCTTCAGAAAATTCTTGGGCATCACCAAGCGCTATGTATCGCATCCCATCGACCCCTGTTTTCTCAAACGCAATAGCGTGATCTGCAAACCCGTTGAGTCCCCATCTTACGACGATTTCCTCTTCGTCTCTCATCCCAACGAAGTAGTTGTCAAACTCATCGCGGTCGAGGCCAATACGTTCCATCAACACTTTGGCGCGAGCATTAGTCGTAATGAATTTTTTCAATTGCTCCTTACTCTTTGGGCCTTTCATGGAATGAGATTCCATAAACATTGAGTACATGTTTCTTACACGTTCCACATTCGTATCATTGTGTTCGGTAAAATCTACGCTGGTGTCTGGACAACCGGCCGAAATTGAAACAGCTGCTAATACAACGAACGAGGCAACTAGCCTGACCATATCCAATGCTCCACTAATATTTGTTTGAGTTTATGCAAAAAAAATAGGGCTCGCCAAGCGTGTGGCGAGCCCAATGGTTTACTTTCCGCGAGCGTGATTAAAACGAATCGAAATCGACTACATTTCCATCACTGCGATGAACCAACATCCACTGGGTATCCCAAGGCGTGTTCTCGCTCAGTGAATGAGTTGAACCGTCACCGAAGACAGCACTGAGAGTACCGGGGTGAGGTCCACCAATTCCTTGCTCGTTGGTCTCATCAGCCGGTCGAGGATTGTTACTCATGGAGCGATTGTTATCAGTCTGATTGTTGTCCATGGTAATTGGCTTACAGAACCGGCCGTTGGTGTGCCAGTTGGCCTGGAACATACCACCTGTTTCGCCCACAACCCTCCAAAAGCCCTCAGACCTTGCAACGTTGTACTTCCTTGCATCGGCCGACTTTTCAAGCAACAACGCTGTGTTTGAAGAGCCGTCAGCAATCGCACCGAAACCAATCTTTGACCACCTTTGGAGTGTTTTGCCTCCGCTAGAATTATCAATTTGACCAACGACGGCAATAATTCCTGTCTGAGCAGTTTGCTCGGGATAATCGGGACCTGGGTTTGGAGCCAAAGGAGCTGTCCAGTTCGGGTACGAAGCCAGAACGGCACAGTAGTCAGAAATTGCCCAAACGCTACCTGTACCTGAGTTGGTTAGGAACCGTTGGCCGCGGGACGGACATGTCATGAACGGAATAGGAGTCTCGATTGCGATCTGTCCAGTAGGACTGCCTGTTCCGAAACTTCCGTTTAGTCCAAAATCGTTCCAGAGATTTTCTAGATTTTGCTGTTCAATTTGGGGAAGGATCTGACCAATCCAACCACAGGTAAGATCATTGATGCCCGCGTCGTTGGCGTTACGTCCGGGAGAGCCCGGGCGGAAGTTGATGTGAGATTGCCATGACTGTTGCTGGTTGTTACCACCGCCGATGGGCGATGAGTGAACTCCCGCAGATGGGAACCGCATGTACGCTGATTCGAAGTTCAAGCAGGCAAGACCGGCTTGGCGAAGGTTGTTCAAACATTCTGTACGTCGAGCGGCTTCACGAACCTGCTGGACGGCTGGCAACAGCATTCCGATCAGAATTCCGATGATCGCAATAACGACCAACAATTCGACCA
The DNA here is from genome assembly GCA_964439245.1 of uncultured Pirellulaceae bacterium. Classification (GTDB taxonomy): domain Bacteria; phylum Planctomycetota; class Planctomycetia; order Pirellulales; family Pirellulaceae; genus Mariniblastus. The sequence goes on from CAYTPS010000025.1 coordinate 4,033, forward strand.
GCGTGAAACCAGGCTTTCTTGATGAAGTGAGCTTCATAGGAAAATCCCCGTGTGAGATAAAGATAATCAAAAGAACAAACAAATACCCAAGGCAATCTTCGGCGAAATCCCGCCGAAAGATGGCTCCATTACTACAGTATACCGAAATGTTGACAATTTGGCAACGTAAAAACCGCGGACTTTCAAAGGTGATAAAGGCTGTAGGTTCACATCAAGGGCTTATCACCCACAAAGCCTCTGTTTAAAGTTAAACATTAGTGGCTTTCCCATTGAGTGCCGCTCGTTTCATCATTATTAATTTTCGTGCCAGTTAGTTGTGTGCTTTATTACACTTCGTCCGGTGGTAATGTTTGATCCGCCCTTTGGGGGTGGTTGTTCGCCGACCCGATGCGTAAGTAGGGGCAATCCCGAGAACATCCGCGCCTATGTTTCGGGGTAGGATTGTGAGCCAGACATTTAAAGACGGGGGCCAAACCAATCGTCCAACCCATTGAAACGCCGGTTACACATAAGCTCAAATTATTCTCCTGCAGGCAACTAGATTGAACCAACATTCCAACGATCACGACATCAACGTCAACTTGGGCGAACGTTCGTATTCGATAAGCATTCGAACTGGAGTTCTCGACCGCCTTGCAGAAGTCGCGTCCTCAGTTGTCTCGAACAAGCATGTTGTCGTCGTAACTGACTCGAACGTTGGCCCGATCTACTTGCAGCGCGTGGTTGAGGGATTGCAGGCTGTTTCGACGCGCGTTGATCACATGACCGTTGACGCGGGTGAGAAATCGAAGTGTGTTTCAGTCTGCGATCAGTTGTGGCAACGCATTGATGATATCAACACCGATCGGCATTCGGTGGTCGTAGCGCTCGGCGGCGGCGTCGTAGGTGACCTTGCTGGTTTTATCGCAGCATCATATGCGCGTGGGTTGAGCTTTTTACAGATTCCCACAAGTCTCTTGGCACAAGTCGACAGTAGTGTCGGCGGCAAAGTTGGGATCAATCTGCCGAAATCAAAAAACATGGTCGGAGCTTTCTGGCAGCCGAAGCAAGTTGTGATCGATCCTGCAGTGCTCAATTCACTCGACGATGCAAATTACATTGCCGGGATGGCCGAGGTGATCAAATATGGATTGATCATGGATGAATCGCTGTTTGAGTTCCTCGAAGCAAATGTCGAAGCGCTCAAGTCGCGAGACCTTGACGTGCTTTCCAAGATCATCTCTTGGTGTTGTCAGTGCAAAGCTGATGTTGTGGAAGAAGACGAAACAGAATCCACAGGGCGCCGAGCGATTTTGAACTACGGTCATACTTACGGCCATGCCATTGAGTCAGTGTTTGGCTACGGAAAATTCTTGCATGGTCAAGCCATTTCGATTGGGATGGTTTGTGCTGCAAGACTGGCCAAAAAGCTTGGTATGGTTGATCAGGAGTTTTGCGACCGGCAGGCCAAATTGTTTACAGCGGTCGGGTTGCCAACGGATTGTCCCGAAGACCAGCACGACGCTATGCTCTCTGCCATGATGCGAGATAAAAAAGTGGTTGGTGGTGTCCTCAAATTCATTTTGCCAACGCGTATCGGGCATGTGGAATTGGTGGACTCACCCGGCGCTGAAGCGATCCTTCGCAGCCTGGTCAACAAGTAGAGGGTACACTCAAGACATCGTATCGCTTCTGCGGCCCTGCGGCACCTTAGTCCAACCTGTCGCTCTCAAGAAACTAGGGGTAGTCTAACGCCCCCATTCGAGTTTTTGCGAGTTGATGCGCTGTGGACAACCGACGCCGATTCTGTCACTATCCCGCCGTCCCCGAGTGACACGCTCGGGCGGAAGAAAGTACTAATTGGCAGGTGTTGTTGATGGCAAGTTCTGAGCAAACGTGTTTACGATTTTTTGTGATTGCATGCTGCTTTGGTCTCCTGATTGGGGTAGTTGGCTGTGCCACCAACAATTGGTCAAAACCACTATTTCATCAAGGCAACAAAAATAGTCGAATGGAGCAATCCATTCGTTCTTCTTCTGACAGTGACTCGCCAGCTGAAGAGACGCGTGCGTCTCTCAAACATCAGTGGAACAGGTTTTGGAACGCCGGATTTGGAAGCTCATCTGGCCTCGATCCCAAAGCGCGCGAGATCGAAAAGAGCCTGGGCCTATAGTACCTCTAGCCAGCCACTCACTTCACCGCGTTTGCATCCAAGACGCTCTGTAATCTCAATCGCACGGCGGCCGTTTCTTCGGTGTCGTTTTCAGAAAGAATCGGTTGCTGTTCGAGAACGTCTCGATCGATGTCATAGAGCTTGCCAGTTTGGTACAGCTTCCAGCGTCGATCGCGTGCCGAAACATGCAGGCGAAATCGATCTTTATCCCAGCCCGGTCGAGGATCATAGTACGAGTAGATTGACTTGCGCTGTGGAACGTTCGATACAGGATTCAGACAGCCGGGATAAAAGCTAATTCCGTCAAGCTCATGATCCTTATCCTTAGGTAGTGGCTGATGCGCGGCATCCAATAGTGTGGGAATAAAATCAACGGAGTCGACTAGTAGATCTGAAACGCCAATGCGTACCCGGTTGGGGCAGTTTACGATTAGAGGAACATGAGTTCCAGCGTTGGTCGGCAAAGCCTTCCCACCCTTGACGGGGCCGTCTTTTGTTTGGCTGGTGATGTCGAGATGAGTGCCATTGTCGCTATAAAAAATGATGATCGTGTTTTCTCTTATTCCTAGATCATCAATTCGTTTGACGACTCGACCAACACACTTGTCCATGTATCGAACCATGTCCTTAAAGTTGCTTGTGTTGGCCGTTAGACGCTCGTCAGGCTTGCTGTTCCAGTCCGCGCTGTCGGGCGTGAGCGTCATCGGCCAGTGAGGCAACGCCATCGGCCAGTAAACGAAGAACGGTTTGTCACTGTCGTGTTGGTCGACAATGTACTGGTTGATGTAGTTCACCCATATGTCGGGGCCATATTTTCCAGGTGCATGCTTGAGCTCGCCGTCTTCCAGCCAAGTCGGATCGGCATACCGAGAGCCTTTTTCCTCGGTGTGCAACGCATGAAATAGACTATAACGGTCAAATCCAGCATCCTTGGGATGCATCCCTGTACCTCGCCTTGAAGCGGCGCCGGGATAATCGGGCGGATCGTAACTTTGCAATTGCCACTTGCCAGCGATACAACTGTGGTAACCAGCGGTGCTCATGTAGTGGCCGATCGTTTTCGAGTCTGGGGGCAGAATGCCGAAGTACATCCAATTGCGATTGTTGTGAAGCCCGGTCATCAGCTGCAAACGCGTATTGGTGCACAGTGGTTGCGAGTATGCATGGTCGAATCGCAATCCGCCGGCGGCCAAAGCATCGATATTCGGTGTCGCGTAACTGGTGCCGCCGTAGCACTGAATGCCTTCAATGCCAATGTCGTCGGCCATGATCAACACAATATTAGGTGGACCCGCGTTCTCTGCGGCAGCAACGGTACCGGCAATTAGCACAAACCATGTCGCGCCGAACAAGCACTTCCATAGTAACTCAATCGGTTTACTTGATAACATTTTCTCCGCCGTTTTCCTTTTACTTGAAGAGCCTATTTTTGCTTTTTTCTTTTTCGTTTCATGTTTTTCATGTAATCGAACTTTGGGTTGGCAGGCGCCGTACGCACGTCCTTCAGCAAAATTCTCATCTCGCTTACGGTCTCAGGATGGGCTGAGGCGACGTTGACCTGTTCGGTAGGATCGACGGACAAATCGTACAGTTCTAGCGGAGAGTTAGGATCAATGGAGGCTTCGTATCGAACTGCTTTCCACTTACCTTTGCGAACCGCTATCCGACCTTTTTTGGCGGGGAACTCCCAGTAGAGATACTCGTGTGCAGGTTGGTTTCCCTGGCCCAGTAGAGTTGGCAACATGGAAACGCCATCGGTTTTGTTCGGCAGCTCTTGGCCCGTCAGCGCTGCCATTGTTGGCAAGAAATCCCAGAAAGCCGATACATGATCGGAGGTGCCTCCGGCCGCAATGGTGCCCGGCCATGAGGCAATCATCGGCACGTGCATGCCACCTTCATACAAATCACGTTTGACACCCCTTTGGTAGCCGTTTGAGTCAAAATATTCGGGGGCGTGACCACCCTCAATATGCGGGCCATTGTCGGACGTGAAGATAATCATCGTGTTGTCAGCGATACCAAGTTTTTCCAACTCGGCAACAAGTTCACCGACGTAGTCGTCCAACACATTGACCATCGCCGCAAAAGCGGCTCTTGGTTCGGGCTGTGCTCGATAATGGGTCCGCTTGTGAGGGGTTTCTTTGCCGAACTTGCCTCGGTACTTTTCCATGTATCGCTCAGGTGCCACCATGTCTGCGTGCGGTTGAATTGCCGCATAGTAACAAAAGAAAGGACGGTCTTTGTTTGCGCGAATGAATTGTAAAGCTTGCTCTTGAATTAGATCCGGAGCGTATTCTTTGCATTGTTCGGCAACGTTTCCAAACAGTAACTCGCGCTCATCGTTGTTCCATAAGAAAGCTGGATAGTAACTGTGAGCGATACGCTGGCAGTTGTACCCGTAGAAACGGTCGAAGCCCATTTTTAATGGTTCACTTACTGATCCAGGTGCTCCCAGCCCCCATTTGCCAAACAGACCAGTGCGGTATCCCGCTTTCTGCATCAGATGGGCAACGGTGAAGGTATCCGCCGGCATCGGTTCTTGGCCTTCTGGTTTGACCTCGGCATTGCCGCGTACAGGGGTGTGCCCGGTGTGCAAGCCCGTCATCAGCGAGCAACGCGACGGTGCACAGACAGTGCTGCCGGAATAATGCTGAGTGAAACGAAGGCCGTTTCGTGCAAGGGAATCGATGTTGGGCGTTTCAAACTTTTGCTGCCCGTAGCAGCTTAGATCACCAAACCCGAGGTCGTCTGCCAAAATGTAGATGACATTGGGCTGCCGGTTGTCAGAAGAGGAATCTTGTGCAGCGCAATGGTCTACACCTGAAATGAAGCTCCAACACATAATGATGACGATCGCGCCACTGCATAGCCACCGATGTAGGTAACTGAGATTTGAGAAGGTGAGACTTGGCAGATCATCTTGCACGAGAGCATTCTTCATGGAACATTTTTTCCCAAAATGGATTAGATTGAAATCACCCGCCGACTGGGGAACGACTTCTATCTTACCTCATTGGGGCCATGCCCATAGCTTGCGTTGGAGAATTTTCCGCGCTCGCGGACTCGTGGTTGGGTGACCAAGAAGAATATTTGATTCTACTGTTGGGTAGCGTCTTCGCTTTTGATCTTTCTGATCTCCGCTTCCATTGCTTTTTGAAGTAGGTCTACTTTGAAACCACGCGGTCCTTTGTCACCTGCAAACGCGATTTTCCCGTCCTTGCCAATGAGATAGAGTCGATCGGGAAGGCTCGCGTAAGCCGTAGATGCGGAATCGTCGATGTCGTCGACCAAAACTGGGACCTTCAATTTCATCTCGGCGACAAATTCTTTCGCAACAGCCCGACGCTCTTCGATCGTTATCGGTTGCTCCACTGTCGAGCGAAAGTTTACGCGATCGCTGTCGATCGCATGTGCCTCGCGTGTATAGACCACGAACACTTGAATCTTTTTACCAAGGCTTTTGTTAAGTTTGTTCAGTTGACCAACTGACGCAGCAAAAGGTGGTCAGGTGCAACTTCCGAACAGTAAAGCAACCGGTTTCTCGCCAACGAAACTTGAAAGTAGAACGGTTTTGGTTTGATCATCGACATGTGTCAGCGTGAAATCTGGCGCCTGGTCACCAACCTTTGGAGCGGGCGCGCCATTGTGGTTGCGTTGGCCACCGCGACGTCGTCTTCCCGGGCTTCCACCCGACCAATCGTCTGCGGAGAGTACACCATCTTTGTTTGTGTCGAACCGCGCAAAGTTCTCTTCCGAGCGGTCATATTCTTCTCGAGATAACTTGCCGTCTTGGTTTTTGTCATATTTGTCTGCGAGATATTTGAAAACGTCTGGTCCTCGATTCCGCCGTTGTTTTTGCTGCGCATATGTTTGATCGATCAAGATAAACCAAATAAGAAATGCCATCGTCAGAACGAAAATGTTGTTCATGTTGGCCCGATCGATTGAAATTCTTGTACCGAGATTTGAGAGCTACTGCATTCACGAATCGCAACGACGATCAGGACAATGGAATTCATCGATCACGTTTGATTTCACACATTCCCCGAATAAAGTGGCAGCCTGGTTTAAGACAAAAGAAAACCCTCTTTGCTTAATCACGAATTCGTGAACCAAAGAGGGTTCTGTTTTCCTGTCTCAGCAAGTGAAACTTTGAAGAACTTCACGTGCAATGAGTGGGACTAAACTCCCTGTGCTACCTTAGCCACCCTGTAGGATAGCGATGAATGCTGGGATGTCTGCGAAGTCGACCGCTCCACTGCAATCGCAATCAGCTTCGGCTAGAAAACCACCACCTTGCAAGACAGCGATGAACGCTGGGATGTCAGCAAAGTCGACATCTCCGTCCAAGTCAGCGTCACCCTTGAGTGTGCTAGTTGCCTCGGTAAAAGTGATGTTGATATTCGTAATATCAATTCCATTGTTGTCTTCTCCTACAGTGCTACTTCCCAAAGTTGGGCCGACGGTACCACCAAATGCACCGCTTGTCGCGTGGAAGGCAACAAGATCGAAGGTGGTTGTATTCACGCCGACAGTATCAAGCGCCACGCCTGCAGGATCGGGCGTATCGGCAATTGGGACCGTACGTGTGAATGAGTCGGCGAACGCTGCGCCACCCGCACCTGTTCCACTCATCGATACTGTAACGTCAAGCGAAGTAAGAGTCGCGTCTGTAAATGTGATGCTGACTGATCCAGTGTAGGCCGTATTGGGGGCTAGGCTAACAACGTCATCATCGCCACCGGCAATAAAGTCAAAGCCGTTGTTGGTTTGCAAAAACTGTCCGCTTGGGAAGCCATGATCGAGGTTACTGTTGACATTCATCGTACGAATTCCGAGGTCGGTACCCGGCGCGTTGATGTTGTCAATTTCGGCTTGGATTCCGGCAAGACCGTTCAAACCCGGGTTCGGGTTGCCGCTATTGGTATCGATAGGCCCAGCGAAATCGATTTGTACACCAGTTCTGTTGTCAATCAATCCTACGGTTCCCGAAGTATCGAAAAGTCCGAACTTGAAATCCTCATTCGTGCTTACAGTACCGGAGCCTGTGGTTCCATTGGTGCCTCCATCGTAGGCAATGGTGGTGGGCGTAGTGAAATCGAATGTTAAAGTCAGAACTTCCCCAAGCTCATCAAGTGTTTGAGCAGGGAAAAGTGAGTGGATTGTTCTGCCTGAATCACCCGACGCAAAATCTAACGGGCTAGGTTCCCCAATCGTAGTATCTGCGGGATTTGGAAGAGCATCTCGGTCAAGCCCGAGGGCGGAGCTAGTTGTGAAAAAATCGAGCTGTTGAGCTCCAAGGTTAGTGATGCCGTCGTCAAAATTGTCGTCGATAATAGTCGTCTGGGCGCCGGCGTTGTCTCCTGACAATGCGATGACACCGATCGCAATTGCACATGTCGCGCCTTTCGAAGCACGGGAAACAGATCTTAAAAAACTCATTGGTGAATCCTCGGGTTAATAATGATTTATTTCTTTACCTAACAGTCGCAGGAAGGCCGTTATGATATCATAAATATGAAAAATGTACAGCGATATATTCTGCAGTTGGCAGAAACATGCAGTGATAACGGGGCTGAAGACAGGCAACATGCGGCGTTAGCGGGCACTTCTTTGACGTTTTGATCAGCGAATGCGTGCCTCAAGGGTAAAGGTCATGGCCGATTCGGCAAGTTTTACGATTTGTTTCGCCGATGGGCGACACTGCGGCGGAATCCTAAGTGCGGAAACACGTACTATTTTCATCGAAGCCTTTCGGCAATTTGCGCTTGGGTAACTCAGCACTTGAGCGCTCCAAAAGAGTTGATTGCGCACAAAAAAAACGAAGCCTGATTGGACTTCGGCCAGCAGAAAAACGAGTCGGAAATGCGTCCGACCCGGGTTGGACGACGACAAAATTGGCTTGATCTAGATTCGTTTATCTGGGCGAACGGGAAATGCCATTTTCAGCATTGGCGAACAGTTCGTCCAAGTCAGCTTGATCAGTTCCTGTCGCTCCGAAGCTCGTGCCGTTCCGCAGAAGGGGGATCAACGGGGTCTTACTCTCTTACGGTCCCTGCTGACAAAGCGGGTGGTTTAAAGTTGGTTGAGAAGCCTGAATAGGATTGGGAGCCTATCTGCGTGAATAGAAAAAATACGAAGCCATCAAGATTAACCAAAGGACAACCGGAGCAATTAAAGTTGTCGGTGGATCGACAGCGAGCGCGTGTGAGGCGGCCGCTCCTAATAGGTTGAACGTGAACCCCGCGTAAGCCCATTCTTTGAGACGCTTGAACATAGGCGCGAGCAACACCACGGCTCCTAGCAATTTGCAAACGCCAAGGATCGTTGGCAAGTATTCAGGATAGCCCAGTCGTTCCATGCTTTCCATGATGAAATCGGCTTTGGTCAGGTCCATGAAGGCTCCATTCAACATCGCAAGGCAGAACAGTCCGGTGCTGATCCAGTATGCGATGGTTGGCCATTTGGGTTTTGATTCGGTGGTGGTTGCAGTGTCGTTCATGATTGGTTCTCCCGTAATTTATCGGTCTGTCAGGCGCATCCGGTGCCGGCTGAGCAGCTCCTCATATGTCACCAGGTAAGAGATGGCAGTGAAAATCGCTTGCCATTATTTACCTTCGTTCTTGACTTGTGGTTTACTTTACCGTAAAGTAAAGTGGTGGTCAATGGCGAAAGGAGTGTTATGGGTAATACAAAAAACAAAAGGCTATCCGCCAAACAGCGAATTCTCGATGCAGCGACGCTGTTGTTTCTTCGAGACGGGTTTTCGCAGACGAGTCTCGACACGGTTGCCGAGCAGGCTGAAACGACCAAGCCAACGGTCTACAGCCATTTCAATTCAAAACAAGGGCTATTCAATGCAATCATATGCAACAACATTGAAGACGTAACGCCTCTTGTAGAGGGGCTACTCAAGCCAACCGAAGATCCTAAAGCGGATTTATTGAAGTTCGGCGACAAGTTCTTGCCGTTCGTCTTGTCTGAAGAAACACAACGCTGGGATCGACTCGCGGCAAGTGAAGCGATCAACCATCCAGAAATCGGCGACGCGTTTTTCGAAGCAGGTCCGGCTCGCGCGTTGAAGCAGTTGGCCGCCTACTTGAAGGCTCAAGCATCCGCTGGCCGTTTGAATATTCGCAAATCTGATCGGGCTGCAGAGCATTTACTCGGCTTAATGTTGGGGCTGGAAGGCCTTCGCATTCAGGTTGGCAAGCAAGCTCCGGCAAAGGCTGCTATCAAACGACGCTGTCGCGAAGCGGTGGACGTATTTCTTGCCTTTTATGGAAACGACCAATAGGTAGGGAGTTGAAAATGAACACTGTACATTCATCTGTCGGTCAGTTTGATGATCCGTCCGGTCAAGAAACAGGACCTGAAACAGCGGCTGCGGAGCGGTTGCGAAAAAACAGTCGTATTCCAACTGCTCTCAAGCGCTTTTTGCTTTCCAAAAAATGGTTGATTGTACCGCCGATCGTGGTTGGTGTTTTCGTCATGGCCTACATGGTCAGTTCGAAGAAAAGGCTTCCACGAACCGACGTGCCTGAGCAATCCATCAAGGCGATTATTGAAGTTGCTAGGGCTGAGTCGATCCAATCGGAGGTCACTGGATTTGGAGACGCGATGCCAGCTCGCACCTGGTCGGCGATTGCAGAAGTCAGCGGGCGGATCACATGGATTCATCCAAATCTCGAGTCGGGAAACTGGATCGACGTTAATGAAAAGCTGGTCGAAATCGACGCAAAAGACTATCGCTTGCGATTGGAGCAGCGAAACGCTGACCTCGAACAGGCAGAAGCTTCGTTGGCGGAGCTTCGTACCAATCAAATCGCTGAACAAAAAACGCTCCAGATCGAACAGGACCTGCTCAGAGTATCTAAAAACGATTACACCCGCATGAGACGACTGGGAAAACAAAATGTGGTATCGGTCAGCGAAGTCGAAACGGCCGAAGGCGCTTACTTGCGACAGGCTCGAACTGTTCAAAGCAGCAAAAATCGGTTGTCGCTTTATCCGTCTAGGATCGCTTCAGCGAAAGCTCAGATCGCGATGGCCAAGTCAATGATTGTTGAATCCGAACGTAACATGGAACGCACCGAAATCCGCAGTCCGATGCGAGGCGTTCTTGCTGGTGTTGACCTTGAAGTCGGTCAAGTCGTCATGCCGAACCAAACGTTGTTCAATGTCCAGGACAATCAGCGGATCGAAATCGAGGCTCAGATTTCTGTTTCTCAACTTGAACAACTACTTTCACAACCGGCTTCAGCCTCAGACATCACGCACCAGTTGGTCGCTGGGCTTGACCAGATCGATGCGCTTGTCACCAGCAGCAATCAAAGTTTCCAATGGATGGGCAAACCACTTCGTTTCACCGAATCACTTGACTCAGAAACGCGCACGATTGGAATCGTGATCGCGGTCGAAAACGAATCCAACCAAAATTCTCAAACCACTGGATCAACGCCGCTTAGTCCAGGCACGTATTGCGAAGTCCACTTGCGCGGCAGGTCACAATCAGCAGTGATTACCCTTCCTCGTAGCGCTTTTGATGGTGACCTCGTTTACGTCGTCGACGATGAAAGTCGCTTGCGTTCAAGACCGATCATTCGGGGCCAAAGCGTTGGCGAACGAGTCGTCGTCGTGACCGGCCTTGCTGTTGGGGAACGAGTCATCACCCGTCCACCAATTCCTGCCATCGAAGGCATGTTAGTGAGGCAGAAATGATTCAGTTTTTTGCAAAGCACCCAACGGCAGCCAACCTATTGATGTTCATCATGTTGACTGCGGGAATCCTCAGCCTTGGTGGGCTGCGAAAAGAAACGTTTCCCGACGCGGCTCCGGTTGAAGTCGAAGTCACCGTTGCTTTTCCCGGCGCGACTGCAGAAGAAGTCGACGACACGATCGTTCAGCGATTGGAAACGGCACTCGACGGCACACGGGATTTGAAAGAGCTTCGCAGCGTTGCCCGCCAGTCGCTCGGCAGCACGACGTTGAAGATGAAAGACAATGGCGACTACAGCGCGTTTCGCAACGAAATCGACAACGCGGTTTCCAGTATCGACGACTTTCCTGACAGCGCCGAAGAACCGCTCATCACGCGGCTCAACACTCGCCAACCCGTTCTGGAAATTCTGGCGACTGGCCCCATGAATGCAGTCAGCTTGAAGGCTTACGCGGAGAACTTGAAAGACCAGTTAACGGCTTCGCCACAAGTATCCGAGGTCAACATTGATGGCTTCTCCGATCACCTGCTCCGGATCGAACTGAAACGCAACGAGTTGATGCGTTACGGGCTCAGTCCGCTTGATGTGATGATGGCGGTGGAAACGCAGAGCCTTGATTTGCCAGCGGGGAAAATTGAAGGCGCCGAAAACGTGCTCGTGCGGGTCGAGGAAAGCCGTAAAAGTAAATTGGCTCTCGAAGACCTTGTCGTCAAAGGGCGTGTCGGTGGTGCGGAAGTCAAGCTGCGTGAGATCGCCGAGGTTCACGACGAGTTCGAATTGGAAGAAGACTTCGTTTCCGTTGGCGGCGAGCGTGGCGTGATCTTGAAAGTCATGAAGGCCAAAACTGAAGATACGCTCAAGGTTGCCAACGCGGTTAAAGAGGCGCTTGAGCAAGAACGACAGCGCCATCCGCAAGTTGACTTGATCGTCATCAACGACCAGTCGGAACTTGTTGAATCACGCATCGGCCTATTGGTGAAGAACGGCGTTCAGGGTTGCATTTTGGTTTTCCTGACGATGTGGGTTTTCTTTAACGCTCGACTTTCGTTCTGGGTCGTATTCAGTTTGCCGGTGGCGTTTCTGGCCGCGTTCACTCTGGTTCCCGGTGTTGGTTTGACGATCAATATGTTGACGATGGTTGGGCTGTTGATGGCGCTGGGAATTCTGATGGATGACGGAATTGTGATCGCTGAAAACATTGCGAGGCGACGCCAGCAAGGTGAAGCCGCGATGACGGCTGCGATCGAAGGCGTGCGCGAAGTTGGCGGTGGCGTGTTCTCGTCGTTTCTGACAACCTGTGCCGTGCTGGGACCGCTCGTTTTCCTCGGCGGCGAACTGGGGCGAATCTTGAAAGTGCTGCCGATGATGTTGCTGTTGGTTTTGGCTGCTAGCCTGGTCGAAGCGTTTTGGATTCTGCCGGCTCACCTCGGCCATTCGCTCAGTGGTGAGCCCAAGCCGCCGGGACGCATTCGCCGCTGGATCGACGCCGGAATCGAGTCGACTCAGAATGGTATTGGAGCGATCGTCGCGTGGACAATCCGGTGGCGCTACCTGACCGCTGGTTTGGTCGTGATGGTGTTTCTGATGTCGATCAGTTTGTTGGTCGGCGGCTTTGTTCGCGCCGAAGTCTTTCCTTCACTCGAAGGTGACACGATCGTCGCCCGCGTGTTGATGCCGCCAGGAACTCCGCTTGAACGCACCCGTGAGGTCGTTTCAGATTTGGAGGCAGCTTTGACGGAGACCAATAGTGCGTTTAGCGCGAGACAGCCGGATGGGCAGGACCTGGTCGAAACAACCTTTGTGCGATTCAACCAAAACACCGACGCACTCGAAACAGGTCCGCACGTGGCAACGATTCAAGCTGATTTGCTGGGCAATGAAAAGCGGGACGGTCGCATTGCCGAGATCGTGCAGCACTGGCGCGAAACCAACGGGGAAGTGCCCGACGCGGTGTCGTTGACGTTTGACGAGCCGCAGATTGGGCCGGCTGGTCGAAATATCGAAATCGAACTTTCCGGAGTGCCGCTTGAACAGCTCGATCAATTGTCGGCGAAAGTGCAAAACTATTTGAACTCGTACGTAGGTGTCTACAACATCAGCGATGATTTGCGTCGCGGTGAGTCGGAATTGCTGGTCAAGTTAAAACCGGGTGCGGTTGGGGCGGGCGTTTCGGCATTTGACTTGGCGCGTCAGTTACGAGGTTCCTTTCAGGGATTGCTCAGCGACCAAGTTCAGGTTGGCAGTGAAGCTTACGATGTCGAAATTCGCTTTTCTCACGAAGACCGCGACAGCGTTGCGGACTTGGAAGACTATCTTTTCACCTTGCCCAGCGGAAAGACGATTCCTATTCGCGAGATCGCCAATATTCAGCGGCGTCGTGGCTGGTCACGTATCGCGCGGCTCGGCGGCAATCAGGTTGTCAATGTTTACGCCAGCGTTGATTCGGAAGTTTCCAATTCGGCGGCGGTGCTTTCTGATATGAGAACCACATTTTTGTCTGAGTTGCGACGGGAGAACCCCGAGTTGAATTATCGGTTCCGAGGCGAAGCCGAAAAAGGCGCCGAGACCGCCTCCTCGATGGGCACGGCCGCGTTGATCGGTTGTCTTGGTGTGTTCGTGATTTTATCGTTTCAGTTTCGCAGCTACGTCGAGCCGTTAATCGTGATGATCGCGATTCCGTTTGCCTTAGTCGGCGTGATCCTTGGGCATTGGATGTTGGGGCACAACTTGAGTTTACCAAGCTTCATGGGTTATGCATCGTTGGCTGGGATTGTGGTCAACGATTCGATTTTACTCGTGCTGTTTTTAAAGTCCGCGCGGGAAAAGGGGCGTTCGTCCATCGAGTCAGGTATCGAGGCCACAAAGTCTCGGTTCCGTGCGGTGATGATCACGACATTGACGACGGTTGCCGGTTTGATGCCGCTGCTGTTGGAAAAGAGCATGCAGGCTCAAGTGTTGATTCCGATAGCGATCAGTATTTGCTTTGGCCTCATGGCTTCCACCATTTTAATTTTGTTGGTGTTGCCGCCGTTCTATGTAATCCTTTCCGACTTCGGATTGACGGCGCGATTGTCAGCGAAACATGCTTGAAATCAATTAATTCACAAACAATTACCGGAGGAATTTATGAATATGCCAACGCGCGTAACCGTTACCTTGAATCTTGTCGACAACACTCAACGTGTGTTTACGTTTGAACCGCCAGCGGGGCAGGAGATGCGCATCGCATCCCGCGTCAAAGAGATGATGAATTCGAAGTCAATTGCTTTTCAGTTGAACGACAGGCTGCTGGTCATCCCCAAGAGTCAAGTCAAGTCGATCGAGTTCACGCCACCAATCGACAAGCAGATAGAAGGCGTGTTCAGCAACGCCGCTGAAATCGCGTAGCTTGGATTGATGGTCGATGAGAACGTGCCATGGTTCATACGATTGAAATTATGGCCTGGCATTCGGCTTTCCGCGTGGGGGCCTTTCTCATCGTTACTGCTTTCCGTGTGACGATTCAAGTCTTAGTTGAATCCAACGATCATTTAACCGTCAAGAATCTAACCGCTAAGCAGATCTCGATCGACCTTTGTTTTTGTGGCGGGCGCAACAAGGACAAGGCGGAGACGCCAACGTAATGCTGGAGATCTGCCTGCAATGACAACTACGCCTGCCGGCCAATCGTTAAACGAATTTTCACGTTGTAGAGAAACCAATGACCTTTAAAGCACTCGTCGTCGAAAAATCAGACGACGCCAAAGTAGCGACATCGGTGCGAACCTTAACCGCAGAACAACTTCCCGAAGGCAACGTCACCGTCGCGATCGAATACTCGACCTTAAACTACAAAGACGGACTTTGCCTTCAGCCGGGCGGAGGCGGTCTTGTTCGACAATACCCTCACGTGCCCGGAATTGACTTTGCCGGAATCGTCGAGGTATCAAACGATGCTCGATACAAACCCGGAGACAAAGTCGTCCTGACCGGTTGGAGAGTGGGAGAAACGCATTGGGGCGGGCTAGCTCAAAAAGCGCGCGTTAAAGCTGACTGGCTCGTTCCGTTACCCGATGGTTTGACGACGGGGCAGGCGATGGCTGTCGGAACAGCCGGTTTTGCAGCAACGTTGGCAGTCAATGCACTTGAAGATCATGGACTCAGCCCTGAGCAAGGCGAAGTGCTCGTCACCGGAGCAGCAGGTGGAGTCGGCTCGATCGCGACCGCGATGCTTGGCTGCCTCGGGTATGAAGTCGCTGCAGTGACGGGCCGACCAGAAACAGCCAACTATCTGAAATCGCTGGGTGCGACAAGGATTGTGCCTCGCAGCGAAGTCGATACTGCGTTAAAGAAACCGCTTGAATCTGAAACTTGGGCCGGTTGCGTCGATGCGGTTGGAGGCGAGATGCTCGCCCGAGTCCTCGGTCAATTGAATTACGGAGCCTCAGTCGCTGCGGTTGGATTGGCAGGCGGAGCGAAACTGCCGACAAGCGTGGTTCCGTTTCTTCTGCGTGGAGTCAACCTGCTGGGAATTGACAGTGTGTTGCAGCCATATGAAAACCGCGTTCGAGCGTGGAATCGAATCGCCACTGATCTGCCGCTTGAGAAACTGGACAACATGATACTCCCAGCGACATTGGCCGAAGTCCCATCCCTCGCCGCGAAGATTTTGAAAGGCCAAATCAAGGGCCGAGTCGTTGTCGATGTGAATGCGTAGGTTGCGGACAGACACCTTCTTCCAAGCTGTCTTGTCCACCGACGCAGAAAACAGATTCGCGGACTGCCCGAATATGGACACGGTACTTTCGTTGATCTCTTCCCGTTTAACTCATGTTTCAGTTTTTGCCGGGCTTAGAGACTTGACCAACGCTGCTATTTCTCTCTCGCGAGGCTCGTTGTCTTCGGCACGAAGAGCCTCTTTGCCCGTTCGAATCCAGTGAAAGGAAAACAACGGAGGCGAATGGAGAGTTCGCAGAAGCTTCGAGATCGACTGCCAACGACTCTCGAAACGGCATTTAAACAGAAGTTCTCGGACGCGGGCAACATCCAAAATTAAAATGGGGCTGGTTCCCGAAGGAAACTAAGTACACCCGGTAGGATTCGAACCTACAACCCGCGGTTCCGAAGGTCAGATCTGGAACGAAATACTATGATTCATTTTCACGCCAAAAACTCTGCAATAACAAGGCTTTGGGCCCGATTCCGGCTTTTGAACTCTGTTCGCCAATCTTCTAGATTTTATATAGTTTTCGGACCAATGCCAAGCTTTCTCGGACACTTCTCAGGCAGATAGGAAGACTTTTGGTCTTGCCAGAGGATGGCGTTAAGCCGATCGAAGCAATTTGGAGAAGTAACTTGCTTGGTTAAGGCAGCGGCGACTGATTGATGAAAGCAGTACCATTCTTCGCGGTCTCGTAAACGGCACGGTAAAAGAAATACTTGTACTGCGCGTCAAGCAGTTGAAGCTCCGCGTCAGCGACCGCTACTTCGTAGATGTTCAAAGTGATCAAGTCGATGTCTCCCTCTTCAAATGAGATGCGACCTAGTTCCAATGACTGTCGGGTTAGCCGAAGGTTTTCTCGTGACTGTTGAATCTGATCGAACGCCGCGTTAACAGCCGATGCAGCATCTTGGAGTTCGGAACGAATCTTGTCGCCGACCATTTGAATCTTGGCGTCGATTTGAGTTAGCTTACCATTAGCCGACCTAATCTTCCCAAGGCCCTTGCGACGCTCAAGCGGGACTTCGTAAAACACGCCCAGCTGAAGCTCAAACGGCGTCTTGTCGCCTTTGCTGCTGGTTTCACCACCAACGTCTTGACCAGCAAATCCTTTTACGTCGAGCTTGGGAAGTGTCAGGTTTTCACCGTATTGCCGATCGATACAAGCCTCACGGCGTTTTGCCTGCAATTCCAATAACTCGGGACGAACCGCGAACGCATTTTGGATGTCGCTGGCCAGCTGTTGGTCTGCAACTTGAATTGAGCTGGGGAATGTTTGTGGCAATTGGTCGGCAGTGGCGATCGTAGGCGTGCAATCGGCGTCGCGCCAGAAAAGAGAAAGTTTGATCGCAGCCTTCTCCAATAATCGACGTGCTTTAATCAAGTCATTTTTTCGTTTGGCGATCAATCGGTCATTGTCGATTTGCGCAATCTCAGCAAGATCACCTTTTTCGACTCTCGTTTTAATTGCCGAGACACGCGTTTGGGCGAGATTCAATAGCCGCTGTTGAATTTGAGCAGCCTGTCCCGATGCAACCCAATCCCAATAGGCTTGCGTTGCAAATCTTTGGAACTGCAGCAAGCGTGAGTCTACGTTCGACTGGACTTGGTCACGCTGAGCTCCTGAGGCGAGAAGTTTTGCTCGTCGCTCGTCAATCGTTCGGTCTTTCAACAGCGGAAGCGAGAATCCGGCCTTAAGTTCACCGCCTTCGTTCGTTTCGCGTTCTCCGTACCACGGTTCAAAGTTTCCATCACCAATGCGATAAGTTCCGTAGACTTCGCCCCCGCCGTAGAGAGGTCGATTGATGCCAACACCGTTGCGGTAGGTTTGATAGAAGCCGAGGGGTTGAGAGATACTGTGTCCCGAAACCACATGATCGAACTCGCCCCATGAAGCAAGAACTTTGCCGTTTGCCGTTTCGATCTCGCCGATTGCAATTTCAATTTCTGGATAGCACTGTGCAACCGAGTTTAGAATTTGAGATAGGCTGATCGCGGTCGTCGAAAGACCGGAATTGCCTTCTTGCAGCGTCGTTTGCTCGGCATCCGACTGTTCGGCTTCGTACGGCAAAACGTCCGCATCGGATTTTGATTCGTCGACTTTCTCGTCACCGTCGGCCAAACTGTTAGCGCTATCAGAATCGCTGTCCTCTGTCGGGATTACGCTGTCTTTGGATTCTACGTCACCTTCTTGCAATCCAACAAGCCGAACTTGTTTTCTCGTTGTTCGAGAAGATGCTTCCTGAGTATTTCTGATAACATCCTGTTGATTGCCAAGGTTTGACTTATCGCGTTTTACAACTTGATTGGCCGCTTGATAGGCATGGTCGGTGACCGGCGAGATGAGGCCATGCGTGGCAGTTGGAGCTATTATGCCTCGTTCAGAGAAACCTACCGTGGACTTAACTGGATGCTTTGCAAACGGATTGCCGGACTGGCAGCCAGTAAGCAAAACTGCCAATATGGCAAAGCCTGTCAAACATTTTGCTGTTGCGAATACCCGTTCTACCAAGGTTTGCGATTTATAAGAGTCGCGGTTCGGCAAATCGAAAGCTGCGTGACTTACTTGGGAACCTTTGGCGGCTTGGACAGCTTTATCTTCGATTCCTCTGTCGCAGTAATGACGGGGAACCCGTTCATTTGACGCCAAACCTCGTAGCCCAACGACACCTGCCCAAGCTGAACCCACCCGTTGGTGCGCACGCCTTGACGGAGAAAACGATCGCTTTCGATTGGCCATGGATCTTGAGTTTCGTCAGGGATAACCAGTATTCTAAATTCGCCTTTGCCGTTGTCGGTCGCGTCTATCGTTGCGACTTTGCCGGAAAAAGCTCCCACCGCTAACGAAGGCCACCCGGCAACCTGAACTGCCGGCCAACCTTCGAACTGTAGTCGTACTTCTTGGTCAAGTTTCACCAACGCAACATCATTTCCGTTGAGGTAAATCTCGACCGCTTTTTGTGTTGCCTCAGGAATGATCGTCAATAACGAGTCACCTTCTTTGACCGCGTCTCCACGCTCGTTCACGTTCAAACGAAAAATGGTTCCATCGCGGGGAGCAGTAATCGTCATTCGGTCCATCTGCCCTAACTTCATCTTGACCTCCGCAATTTTCGTGCGGACATCGGTCCCGATGCCAATTGCATCCTGTTCCATCGCGAGGGCATAGTCAATTTTCGTCTGGGCAGTTCTTCGTTTCTCTTCTAATTGTTCCTGCTTGGCTTTTAGTTCATTTTGGAGCGCCGTCACGTCTTCGCCGATCGACTCGAGGTCGGCTTGGGCGACGTCCCATTCTTTCTTAAGTTTTTCAATTTCCTTGGCAGGTTTCAGGCCCTTGGTGAATAGTTCCTGTTGTCGCTCAAAGTTCAAACGGGCTTGTAATTCTTTTGCCTCATAAGCCGATATCTGTCTCTTTTTGCTTCGTAGTTTTGCTTCGGCGGCTGAAACCAATT
>CAYTPS010000026.1:0-8211 GCA_964439245.1 uncultured Pirellulaceae bacterium
GCTGCATCATCTCTTTGGGGTAGCTGCCTTTGTCTTCGTAGACAGCACAGGCTTCTGTCGAAACGGTGAAGCCTGGTGGAACGGGCACATCGGCGTTGCACATTTCAGCCAGGTTGGCTCCTTTACCGCCAAGGATCTCTCGCATGGAGCGATCGCCGTCGGTCATTTTTTTTCCGCCACCGTAAAAATAGACGAATTTTTTTGCCATCGTTTTTAGCCTTTTAAGTTTGTTTCGACAGTTGAGTTAAGAATTGAAATCAATGTGTTTTGAGGAACGCCCGGCCAGTCGTCGATTGTAGGCTGGGCGGCGCGTCTCTCGTGTGGAACCTGTACATGGTGATTCAGCGCAGAAAGATCTTTAGTGTGAACAGAAGCCAAGATTCGTATCAGGCTCCAAGGATGACGAATCTGGATAGTGCTGAGCGTTACCGAAGAACGCAGGCGACTCACTGCGAGCCGGTCTGCATCCGAAGGGGCAACGGGTTTGTCTTTGTGCGCATAACGAAAAAGGGCCAAAATCCGCCCTTTCGCGGGGCCAATACACTAGCATGGCAACCCTCAAAGGTAAAGGTGGTTCCTACGCTTGATTTGGGAAGAAAGTAGCTCGGTCAGCCCCGCCGTTTCCTGCAAATATGGCGGAGACCGCCTACCAAGCTTCGATTGTTCAAGTACCTTAATCAGATGCCGTTTATGCTTCCTCGCGACCGCCTAAACGACGGGGACCACCACGCTGTTGTCGAATTGCCGACGGTATCTTTCCAAAACCCCAAATCCTTCTGAGGAGGCCGAAAATGCCCCACTCGGATTCCAGCTGGCCAATCGCTGTTGCGCTGACAACTCAAAGCTAGGCCCAGATGAAATCAAATCGCCTAGACTTAAGGCCTGAGTTATGTTGTCCACCATCGAAAAACCTAGTTTTTCTATTGCAAACTAATTGCATTTACATATCTTTGAACTCTGAGCCACGAAAGCAGCAAGAGCTGCGTAAGCGGGACCTCTCTTTTGCAAGTCAACGAAGGGATCAATCATGCAAGAAACTAGCGATTCGAGTCAGCCAAACAAACTGCCTGTAACTGTCCTTAGCGGCTTTCTGGGAGCGGGAAAGACGACTTTGCTGAATCATATTTTATCCAATCGCGAAGGACTGAAGGTCGCCGTCATTGTCAATGACATGAGTGAGGTCAATATTGACGCCGCGCTGGTACGCGACGGTGATGCCAATCTCTCGCGGACCGAGGAACAACTGGTTGAGATGTCGAACGGCTGCATCTGTTGCACGCTTCGTGAAGATTTGCTGATTGAGGTCAAACGACTCGCACAAGAAAAACGTTTTGACTATTTGCTGATCGAATCGACAGGGATCAGTGAGCCGATGCCCGTCGCAGAAACGTTCACGTTTGCAGACGAGGACGGTGAAAGCCTCTCAAACGTCGCGGAACTTGACACCATGGTAACGGTTGTCGACGCAGCAAACTTCCTCAAGGATTTTGGCTCTTGGGACGATCTGACCGACCGAAAAATGGGGCTCAGCGAAGAGGACGATCGAAACATTGTCGACCTATTGGTGGATCAAGTCGAATTTGCAAACGTGATCATCGTCAACAAAACGGATCTGGTTACCCCTGAACAGGTTGGATTGGTGAAGAAAATCATTGGTCAATTGAACGGTTCGGCCACGATTCTTGAATCCACTAAAAGCCGGGTCCCATTGGATAAAATCCTCGACACACGCCTGTTCGAAATTTCCCAAGCACAAGAATTGTCCTCCGATTGGCTGGCGATCCCGCGCGGGGAGGAAGAAACAGAGACCGAGGAATATGGCATATCAAATTTTGTCTTCCGAAGTGATCGCCCTTTCCACCCGAAGAGACTTTGGGATGCGATTGGCGAAGACATGGAAGACGGTCTATTCCGAGGCGTCTTGCGAAGCAAGGGCGTCACTTGGATCGCCTCACGTCAGGATTGGGCCTATAACTGGTCACAGGCCGGTTGTTCCGTTCTCTTAGAGCCAGCAGGTTTTTGGTGGGCTTCTGCCCCAGAGGATTCGTGGCCAGAAGATGAGGAGACGATCAACGAAATCAAGGCGCGGATGGTTCACCAGTACGGTGACCGGCAGCAAGAGCTGGTATTCATCGGCCAGAACCTGGACCAGCAGCATGTGACAAACGTGCTGAACAAATGCTTGCTGAGCGATGAAGAATACGAACTTGGCCCTCTCTCGTGGGCTCACTTTGAAGACCCACTGCCTCCCATCGAGGTCGAATCCGAAGACGCTTATCCCGAAAGCGAGTATCCGTCGTAGTCACAAACGAGTGAGGCGAAACTTACAGGGGGAAGAGAAGAATGCGCAACTGATCAGCCACAGTCTTTGCAATGGCCACGCAGCAAAATCTCGGTCACCTCGCCAAACTCACGACTTATGCGAAGACTTCCGGCGGTCAATTTAATCTCACCCATGCACGAGACTGCGCCACAGTCAACACAGACGAAGTGAGGGTGGGCCGAATCGTGGCCATCGTTAACTGAATTAAGTTCGAATCGCCAGACATGGTCACCTAATTCTGTACGGCGCACCAAATTGACTGCCGCCATATCGTTTAGGTTGCGAAAAACAGTCGCTTTATCGACGCCAAGTTCGCAGAGCTCTTCCGATACTTCTGCATGCGTCAATGGCGACGTTGCCCCATGTAACAGTTTAAGGGTAGCTATTCGCGCAGGCGTCGCTCTCAACCCCGCGTCGCGGATAGACTGCTTGATAGATTCAGCGAGATCTGGCTGTTTATCGCCCATCATTTCAATCGAAAAAGAGAACTTGGTAACTCCGACACATGATACCATACAGCCGTCATCGTCAAGATACACCATAAAGGAAATTGACAGACTCTTTGAGTAGCTACAAATTGAAAACTAGGCCGATAACACAGCGCCCAATTTTAGGGCTACCAAGAACTACCTCATTTGACAAAAGAGTTGCAGAGGCCTTGGGTCTCCCGACACTATCGGCCGAGCAGCGATCGAAAAACCATGACAGAGCCTTCCAGACATCGCCATTTCTAAAGGAATCCCTTTGTTAAAACACATTTGTCTATGGTTGAAATCACTTGAAAACTGGCCAGCGATCGTCACCGTTTCTTTGGTCGCTCTGATCAGCATGTCCTTGCTTGCTCTACGAAGTTCGCAGTTCCATGTGAAAGCTCCCGACGCATTGCTCCACTACAGTCCAGAGCATCTTGAGCAGTTCTTGTGTCTTGACAGCGCTCCACCTCCAAACCAGGCAGACCTGAAGGCTTGCGAGCAAAACTGCCGACGGCTTCGGCAACTCTACATCGCGACTCAGGTTAGCTTAGACACGCTGCTTCCTCTGTCATACGGTGTGTTGATGGGAGTTTTGGTCGTACGTTACTTCCCGTTGAGCGCATCAAAGCTAATCGTCCTTCCGATGCTGACAACCAGTTTGGACCTGACTGAAAACACATTGCTGGTCTACCTAGCTTGGACGTGGAAATGCGGTTGTGATTTTCCGGCTTTGTTTCTGATCGCTCCATGGGTGACATCGGCGAAATGGTTGTTCGCCGCTTTAAGCGTAGCTCTAATCGTGACTGGTTGGTGTAAACAAAAGCATTGAGAAACCAGTGTTTGATCCGTGAACTCACACTGCTTTCACCCCACCATCTTCCGTTTTGCAAGTAAACCACAAACACACAGAAACAGCTGCGTGCATGTCGCAATCACAATCATCGAATGATCAACAAATGAAAATAAAGCGTTGCCTTTGTAGATCATCGCAAAATAAACGGGCTCAGAAACCATTGCTCGCACTAGGAATGGAATTCGGACCAGCGAATAGAGAGTGAGCATCCACAACGCCCATGTCTTTGATTGCACCACCTTCCAACCTAACCAGAGGTTCGGAATGACACCCCCGACCATCAGGATCCCAAGGTCTTTTAGCCCCGAGACCAATGCGCCCTCCTCCACGGCGACGTGTGCCGGCAGTGCCAGTATGTTGAAGGTCATCCAAAGTGCTAACATTGAGACCCACGAGATAGCGAACCAGCCCGCATTGGCAACGCGCTGAGATCGAGTACACCACCACTGGAATCGGGAGAGCAAGCCGACCTTTTTTCTTTTCAAGGGCGTGCCAAGCAAGCATCGCTGCAAGTCGTCCGCTAGGTCTCTGGCCGTTGAGTACCTAGCAGCGGGATTTTTCTCCAGGCATTTCGCACAAATGATCTCCACGTCCCGAGGAATTCCTTTTCTGAACTCACCGATTCGTTTGGGCGTCATCGTTCGAATATTGTCAATCGCATTGACGTAGCTAGACCCTTGAATCGGCAAATGACTGGTTAACAATTCAAACAAGATCACCCCCAAACTGTACACATCAATGGCTGGCGAAAGTTCTTCCTGGAAACCTTGCTCCAACTGCTCCGGGGCCATGTACAACGGTGTTCCCAGCAATCGACTACTGCGCGTTTCGGTGATTGTGAAATCAACGAGTTTCGCCAAACCAAAATCTGTCAGCTTTGCTTCACAATCGCAAAGCCTCCAATCCAGCGGAACGTCGCTGACTGCATCAGATTTCGAATTCAATTCGGTTTGGCTTGTCGAATTTTCTTCGTGCTCGACGGTCTCGAGCGTGAGCATGATATTGGCGGGCTTGAGGTCGCGATGAAACACCTTGTTCTGGTGAGCGTAGTGGACGGCGTCGGCAATGTCGGCCACTAAAGACAAACAGTCTCGCCATGGGGGCGGTTCTTCTGCGGCATCCAGCCATTGCCCAAGACTGGGACCATCACAAAATTCCGAAGCAATAAACGGCATCATTCCGTCGAGTTCGGCATCGTAAATGCGCACGATTCTGGGATGGTTCAGCCGCGCTGCCGCAATCGCTTCAGCGGTGAAACGGCTCCGTTTTTCGTTGTCAAACAGGGCCTCGATCCTAGGTAGCTTTAAAGCGACCAATCGCTTGAGTCGAGTGTCCTCCGCTAGATAGACGACTCCAAACCCGCCTCCACCTAAAACCCGACCAAGATTGTAATGAGCAACTTTCTGAACACGGCCGTAAGAATCGGCCGCGTCTCGGTCTGAAGGTAACCCTGCAAACAGTCCGTCCAGCTTTCCAATTAAACTGTCGTGATCACTCCGCATTGAACAAACTCACCGTAGCCTCAAAACCGCAAATCCCGTCTTTCAACGCGCCCGCTGTGCCGCACCCTCGATATTTAAGTCTTCCGTACGCTAAAAAAGCACTGTCCGAATAAAAACTCAATCTTCGCCCAAATGCTTCGTCAACGCAGCGATCGCTCGATTCCATAGCATCCGCGCTGCGTCAGCCGACCGGTTGGTCTGTTGACCAATTTCAGCAAAAGTCAGCTTCTCGTGGTGCCGCATGCGTATCGCAGCTTGATGCTCTGGAGTCAATCGCCTGATCGCCTGACTGAGTTTCTCATGGTCTTCTCTTCGCTGGGCTTCGAAATCAGGTGAGCCGACATCTTCCACCGCAGCATATGCCGCATCGATATCAACCTCTTTGCCAACGTCCCGCTTTTGGCGGCGAAAATGTCGAAAACGATTGCCAATATCGTTGCTCAAGATCTTGCGCAACCAAGCTTTGAACTCGTCCTCTCCATTGGCTCGGCATAGCTCAAATCCCTTGCACGCATCAATCAGCGTCGTCTGCACAAGATCCGAGACGCTCAGCTTCCCATTGGCCCCATCGCCAATTGCGTTGATCGCAACCGAACGAAGATAATCTCGAAACGAATTTATAAATTCCGCCTGTTGCTCCGCTGTACCTCTGCGCACCGCCGCCAAGCGGCCCAGGAATATTGCTTCATCTTCCGAGCGATCGTCTCTCAATTTTTCTATATCCCATCCCAAGGAATTCATTTTCTGCCATTCATATTGAAATCGAAACGACGTCAAGACAAGGCTAACAATCGACTAAGTTAGTGAACTCACCAAAAAACAAACCGGACGTTTGGGCGGAACTTGAGTGTTTTTTTCATTTGTCCAATATTTTCGCGTTCGCCTCTCCTCAGGACGGGGCCATAGAGATGAGACGAATTTTACCTGTTTGGCAGTTGTTAGAATCCAAACAGATCATTTCCAACATGAGAACGCAAAAAATGCATCGGCCCATGCTGCGCCCTAGTTGTGCGCCCACTTCCAGCTTTCCAATTCTTACGGCGGTTTTACTTGGCCTTCTCGTTGGCTCCCCAGCGTTGGCTCTGGATGATCTTCCCGAACCGCCTTTGGTGGACCGGACGTTAACTGGGTCTGTAGACCTCGGAGACCAAGGGCGTTTTGTCGGTGCACCGTTACTGGGCACCGTTAATGTGTCCAGTGACAACCTGCTACCCTCTGAGGAAGGGACACCAACTGCTCGTACTATCACGATCAACGAGGGTGGGTTTGCTTGGACCTCAAACGGTTTGTTACTGCGGAATGGAACCGGTAGCGACCTAGTTTTTGATGGTAGTAACCCAGCCTCGCAAACGCATGAACTGGAGGTCTACTTCTACGGAACCAATCAAGGACCAATACCTGGAGTTCCGCTTGGTGAATTTGCGGTGGCAAATTTCAGTCTGGGAGATGACCCTGTCAATCAAGTCGTCAACGCCGACGGCAACTCGGTTCAAAGTTTTGGTGGATTTTGGGGACAGAGCGCTGTTTACCGAAATGATGCTGGAGAAGTAGAAACTCAATCGAGCGTTGGCGGGAACCCGTTCAACGCCAATCAGCAGGGAGAAGTCTTGGGCCCGCTGAGCGCTCCTCTGAGCCGAACAACGTCTTCGACCCCGGCAGCATTTGATGATGAAATTCGCCCCATTTTTTCTGCTCCACTTTTTCGTGTTGACGAAGAGTCACTGCCGCTTCAGCGAACTGATGCCCTTTTCGATGTGGAACCGTTGGCCGGCGACAACGCAGGACAGTTGGATCTTTCTGGGATCGAAGTCAGTGTTTCGGGGCAATCCATTGTAGATCGAGGAATTTTTGGCGGCACTGTAAACCTGGGACGTTTCATCCGAGATGATTCAACGATTGAAGTTGATCGTTCCGACTCCGTCACACTAAATACGTCGGGAACCGATGCAACCCGCACGCGATTGAGCCTTGATCCGTTCAGCGTCGGCGGAGACGGCGAAGTCAGTGCAGAGCTTTCTAACGCGACGAACTTTGACAATGAGTCCGCCACAGCGACGGTCGATCTTTCAGGCACCTTTGAAATTGACCGCAACGAAATCGGTACAAACTTTATTGGCCATGATGTCGGTAACAGCATTAGCTCTCAAGAAAATCTTCTCGGTGAAAACACTCAAGATCGTTTGGACGTTGGATACCGTTATTCAGTGCTCGACAACAACAACGTTGTTTCAGACGACATCACCGTTTTCAAGATTGGCAACTTCGACACAAGTGGAACTCGCATCACCAACCACACAGTTGAAGAAGAATTCGACATTAAGACTCACACAAATCTCAACATCGTTAGAGGAGTTGTGCTCGACAACACAACATTGCAGACGGTCACTTTATCCGAAGGCAATGGAATCACTGGAGAGGGCCTTGAAGGGGAAAACGTCATTGCCGAAACAACATTCGACGTGCATACGCTAGAGATTGCCCCCACCCAGCTGGAAACGACCGAAGGTTTGGTGGGCGAAGGCCAGCCGATCACGATCGAAAATACGGCCTCAACCGCTGGACTAACCGCGACAGCTTTCCTTCGATCCGCCAATCGCAACGGCTCGGACCGATGGTTTTTTCCGGCTTCGACGCCCCTTAGTTTTGGTATCGGAGCAGGCGAAACCTTGACTCTGACTCCCACATTTGACGAAACAGGTCTCGAAGCTGGAATCGAGGACGGAAGCCTTGGTAGGAATTTCCGAACCGAGTTTTCGATTGAATTTCAAGACGGCAGAGAATTTCTCGCTGGCGACATTGTTCCGGGAACCCAACTAGCAGATCCCTCGTTGACTGGTTTCGGTTCGGATAGATTCAATATCCTGGGCTCTGCAGAAACGCGGCAGGAGTTCAACTTTCTGGTGGAACGGGCAGTTGAGCAGGAAGCTGCCTCAGGTTCTTTGACGCTTGCTGCGGGTGAGTCGCTGAGAGATGTTGGCCTCAACTTGACCAATACGGCAGAGAACACAACCGCAGGATTCAATCAGACCACCGTTGAAATTCTTGACGGCGTTGTCGGTG
>CAYTPS010000026.1:8221-9318 GCA_964439245.1 uncultured Pirellulaceae bacterium
GTGCTGCTGAGGGATTGGATGTCAGCATCGAGTTTGCGAATCTCACGGATGCGTTGGTTGAGGAAACCGAAGCGCAAAATTTCGATTTGCTAACCAGTGACATTGCACGTATCGAAGGCTTGGATGAAAACCTCTTCACATTGCAACTCAACTTCAATCTTTACGAGGATCTGCAGGTCGCCGACGCCAGCTTGCTGTGGTTTGATGAAGGCGACATCGAGGACTCCGAAGGTGACGCATGGGTCAACGCCATCTTGGGTAATAGCGATATCGAATCCTACGATCTCGAGAATGACTTGGTGACTCTCGCCGGCGCAGCCGAAGCAATCGCTCTCTCGGATTTCCTTGACTCACGCAGCCATGCACTCAGCTACAGCGATTACCTGTTTAGCCTTGATGAAGGCGAAGAAGCAGCCTTGGGGGCTTTTGGCTTCGACGATGTCAACGGAGTCGTCTGGGCAGTGCTAGATCACAATTCGAGCTTCGCATCCACTGCTACGGCGGTTCCTGAACCGACTTCAGCAGTCCTGTTGATTGCCGGAGCATCGGCATTTTGCTTGGGCAGGCGACGCCAGATTCTCTAGAGTGAAAATAAAAAAAGCCGCAAGTGCGCCGTCAAGCGTGCATTGACGCTGGCCGGAGACTGGCGGCTTAATGGGAATTCGATAACGCCCGATTCGGGGCAAATCAATTCATGTGCTACGGCAGCAAATTGCCCTCCAAAGAAGCTTCGAACGGTTTGGCCAATTCCGCGGGTGGTTGGACGACATCTTGCACCTTGGTTCCGATGGCTTCGACTGCCGAGTCTGTCGCGGGTGTAGGTTCAGAACCGGTGTTCTCAATCGGTGCCCCGATTAGGTATCGGTCAGAGTCAGCGACTGAAGTGCTAGAGGCTTCAGAGTAAATCGTTTCCGTATTGTCTAAACCCACTGTTTCGGCCACCCCACAACCACATCCGCAGTCGTTCGAAATAGCAGAATAGTTTTCAAGGTATTCGCCTGAATAACCCGCAGTGACCGTTTCTTCCGAAGGAGAGGAGTGACTGCACAGAAGACCTTTTGACAAACAGCAACCAGACGCTGCAAGCAGAACTGCAG
>CAYTPS010000026.1:9341-10645 GCA_964439245.1 uncultured Pirellulaceae bacterium
TTGGATAGAACGGAACATTTTTCCTCCATGAAAACAGATTTCACCAAGTCACGGAAAATTCATACGTGAAATTTCACTTGGTGAACGTAGTTCAACCGCCTTCCTAGCGATCGATTCCTCCTCAGCATCGGACGTTTGGGCATTCCTACAGAGATGGTTTGTATTCGCAGTGCATAAGCCAATCCGTTGGCAATGGCCTTTCCAACGGTACAACCGGCACCAAGGTCATCTGTTCCCAATGCTATCGCGTTCTTATCTCGTTCTCTTTCGATATCGATTGATCAAATCTCGCGTGCCATCGGCCGAAATGATCTTCTCGAGATGAAGAAATGGCCGCCGCCCGAGCACTTTCGATTTCCGAAAATGGCCCAACGGCGCGTCGGTCCCGCACCCCGGGCAGGGATTGTCCCGTTTTTCATTCTCCGGGACGTCGAAACCACAGCGGACACAGGCCGCATTTCGGCGCCAGTGGATCCCGTCGGAATACCCGCGCGGAACCAGTTCCACAAATAATCCCATCTGATGCTCCGACGCGCGCTGACAAGCCACAGCGAATCGGTTTAACTCAGAGTGTTGCTCTACCGCTCGCGCGACCTCGCCAAAGACTTTCCCCAGCAATGGCAGCATATCGGGCTCAACCCAATTGGATTGCCAGAACGTATAAAAAGGTTGAGCCTTGGACGGTAGATTGCGGCCAACAGTTATGGAATGAAAAAACTCAGCGCTCTCTCCAGTTTCGCAAATACGATTGACGCGCTCGATCAGACAAGACTGTCGCAACGTGCCAACCTCAACTGCCGGGTCAAAAGAGTAATTTAGATCCGTTGCCAGCCAACCAAAACAACCGGCCCAACGTGTTTGATGCTCTGACAATTGGGTCGAAGGTAAAATGCAATTGGCGGGGCACTGATGGCACAGATTTGAAATCGATTCGGCGTCACCAAACAGATCAAACACCTCCTCGATGGGGAACGCTAGGACGTCACTAGGTTCTACCGCGTCTGCTTCGGCCGCTTTCACTGTGTCTGCGGCCAAGCAAAATCCGTCGACGACACGACGTTGCTCGATCCCCTCGGACAACTCTCGAAGTGTCCGCAGTTGCCGAAATGTACCATCGGCCAAGTTATCGACCTCGATGTCACGCAACTCACACGGCCGCGCGATTGCCCAACGAATAAACGCTGGCGTCGGCCCGTTGATTGCAACGCTACGCTTCATCAGGTTACTTTCCAGTCCGCCCGCTTTAGTGACGGAAGTGACGATTCCCGGTAAACACCATCGCAATCTGGTGCTCATTGCAGGCA
>CAYTPS010000026.1:10655-22823 GCA_964439245.1 uncultured Pirellulaceae bacterium
AAAATCCATACTACATACAGGCAAAAACGCTTCAAGGCGTTGCCAGAAGCCCGCTTGTTTAGTGTCGGAAGTGGCGATTTCCTGCGAAGACCATGGGGATTTGGTGCTCATCGCAAGCATCGATAACCTCTTGGTCTCGAACGCTGCCACCAGGTTGGATGATGGCGGTAACACCTGCCGCCGCAGCGAGCGGAATACTATCGCCGAACGGGAAAAATGCGTCAGACGAAAGCACTGATCCCTTGGCACGCTCCGGGCCAGCCTTTCGAATCGAAATCTGCACTGAATCTACTCGACTCATCTGCCCCGCCCCGACACCGACCAAAGCTTGGTCTTTTGACAATACAATCGCGTTAGATTTGACAAAACGCACCATGTGCCAGCCGAACTGCAGTTCCTTCATCGTGGCATCGTCGGGTTGAGTTTCGGTAACCACTTTCCACGCGGACTGGTCATCAGGTTGGTTGTCGGCTTCTTGGTCCAACATTCCACCCAAGAGATTCCGGTATTCCAAAACCTTTTGCCCCGACGACGATTCACCTGCGGCCAACAACCGCACATTCTTTTTCCACTTCGGCTTGGTCTTAAGAATTTCCAAAGCATCGTCCGCGAAAGCCGGAGCAACGATCCCTTCGACGAAGAAATCTCCACTGGCCAAAAATTCCGCAGTGGCAGCGTCAACCTCACGGTTAATCCCAATCACACTGCCGAAAGCACTAACTGGATCGCCGGCAAACCCTTTACGGCAAGCTTCCACAAGGGAATCAGCCGTTCCTGCACCACAAGGGTTGTTGTGCTTGATGACCGAGCAAGCCGGGTTTGGCAAACCACGCACCATGTTCAGCGCCGCATCTAGATCAAGGAGGTTGTTGTAGGAGAGTTGTTTTCCGTTCAACTGGTCTGAGTTGACAAGATTCGCATCACCATTGGAGACAGAAGCGTACAGCGCCGCTTGTTGGTGGCTGTTTTCTCCGTATCTAAGTACCGCAGATCGAGTCAGCGACAAATCGATCGTTGGCGGGAATGAATCTGCCACGTCGCCGCCGCTGGCAAAGTATCCAGAGATCGTTTGGTCGTATTGAGCAGTGTGATCAAACGCGGCAGCCATTAAGTCACGCCGCAATTGCTGCGATGTCACACCGTCGGATTTTACTTGGGCAAGCACCGCATCGTACTGGCTGGGTGCCGTGACGACAGTTGTAAATTTGTTGTTCTTGGCAGCAGCCCGGACCAAACTAGGACCGCCGATATCAATTTGCTCAATCGCATCTGACTCTTCGATGTCAGGTTTGGCGATCGTTTCGGCAAAGGGATATAGATTGACCACCACCAATTCGAATGTGCGGATGTCATGTTGTTCCAAGGACGCCATGTCCGATGGGAGGTCATGGCGGCAGAGGATTCCCGCAAAAATTTTCGGATGTAATGTCTTTACCCGGCCGTCCATCATTTCAGGAAACTCGGTGTAATCGGCAACATCTTTGACGGCGATACCAGCTTCACTCAGATGCCGACTTGTGCCGCCGGTAGAGTAGATTTCGACTCCGGCCTCGGTGAGCCCTTTGGCGAAATCGATAACGCCAGATTTGTCGCTGACACTAATAAGAGCTCGTTTGATTTTTGGGGAAGTCATGAAGTCCAAACAGGGTTCAGGTGCTGAAAATTGCCATTTGCCAGATTGTCGAAAACCGCGTCTAGTCCGCAACCGGAAAAAAGAAGTTTCAAAGAAGAAAGGGGGACGACTTTAACAAAGTTATCATTTTACGTGTTGTAGTCTTGATCAGGGTTGGTCACTTGGGGAAACACAAAAAGTGAAGGTTCTGAGCCCATTTCCATTTGGTCAAGGCTAGCCGGGAGGCATAGTTAGATAAAACCTTTCGATTCTAACGAGCCACAGCCCTCGACGTCCTGGTGTCTATATGTCTGCTCACTCAGTAGAACAACTTGAAATTGGCTTTGTGCTAGGCTGCGCGGCCATAGTATTTTTGATGCAAGCTGGATTCTGCCTTCTTGAAAGCGGCTTGGTACGATCCAAAAACAGCATCAATGTTGCTGTCAAGAACGTCCTTGACTGCGCCCTGGCGATGCTGCTGTTTGTCAGCGTGGGAAGCTCCATCATGTTTGGCATTTCTGCCGGAGGATGGATTGGCGTACCGTTTAGTGTCGATTTCAGTAGTGACCCCAAACTACTGTCGTTCATGCTGTTCCAGTTGGTATTTTGCAGTACCGCAACCACCATCGTCAGCGGTGCGGTTGCCGAACGAATTCGTTTGCCAATTTAGCTGCTGCTTGCTTTTGTCGTATCAGGTGTTGTCTATCCAGTGTTTGGTCACTGGGCTTGGGGTGGCATGATCGCGGGAACCTCACAGGGTTGGCTGGCCGCACTTGGCTTCAGCGACTGGGCGGGCGGTTCAGTGGTCCATATCGTCGGCGGATTTGTAGCTCTAGCGGCAGTTCAGTGCATCGGAAGTCGCCGGAATCTCCCAAACAGAAACATCACTGGCGGGTACAGCCTGACGTTGGCGATCCTCGGCTGTTTTCTGTTGTGGTTCGGCTGGTGGGGTTTCAACGGCGGAAGTGGATTGTCCATCTCCGACGTAGTGCCCAAAGTCATTTTGTCGACCAATGCTGGCGCGGCCGCCGGCGGATTGGCCGCAGCAATTTATTCACTCATCAGGCACCAGCGCGTTGAAGTCGTGTCTCTGATCTGTGGCGTATTGGCGGGGCTTGTCGCGATTACACCTTCGTGCCACATCATTAGTTTTTCTTCGGCATGTTTGATTGGTGCGGTAGGCGGTCTGTTGGCGACAAAGGCTACCGAAATTCTCAGGCACCTAAGCATCGACGACGCCGTCGGGGCATTCGAAGTCCACGGCGTTGCGGGCGTTTGGGGCGTGATCGCTTTGGCGATTTTCGCAAACGATGCTGACCTGGTCACCGGCAACCGGCTGTTGCAGATTGCCGTGCAGACTTTAGGTGCTTGCGCGGCCGCAGGGTTCAGCTACATCACGGTTTACGGCTATTTGAAGCTAGTTGGTTGTTTCACTTCCCTACGTGTCACTGAAGAAGAAGAGAAGCTGGGTTTAAACGTCGTTGAGCACGGAGCGACCAACGAAATGACTGACCTTCTGATCGAGATCAACAACCACAGCACGACAGGAGACTTCTCCAAAGACATTAGTGCCGAACAGCACAGCGAGGCTGGACAAATCGCCGCGCAATACAACAAGGTCATCGACCGCGTTCGCACAGAAATCTCTCAGCACAAACAGACAAACAACTGGCTAGAGGGTGAACGACTGCGGATGAAATCCGTGCTGGATCATGCAGGTGTAGGGATATTCCAACTAGACACCAAAGGCACGATAACGTCTGCAAATTCAACGCTGTTGGAGTTGCTGGGCTACGACACGCTTGAGCAGTTGACGGCTGCGCAGCAAAATTCGGAATGTGATTTGCTGCCCTGGCATGCAGATCAAAGCGCCCCACGTCAACGTGCCAGAGAAGCGTTTGATGGAGGCCAAGCGGTTAAAGAATTGGAATCCAGCATTGTGAATTTGGATGGAAATCAAGTCTGGGTGCTGGAAAGCTTGGTTCCTGTACGCGGATATGGTGGGGAGCTACTTTCGTGGTTAGGAACCGTGCACGACATCAGCGAACAAAAACGCTCCTCGCTGGCGGAGATCGAAATCGCGAAAGCCAAAAGTGATGCCAAGGGAGAATTCTTGGCGAGCATGAGCCACGAAATTCGCACGCCACTTAACGGCGTCATTGGAATGCTGGACTTACTGGATGCTGCCAACTTACCTCCCAAAGAAAGGAACTTTATTTCGATCGCAAAGACAAGTGCCGGCACGCTACTGTCCTTAATCAATGACATCTTGGATTTTTCAAAGATCGAATCAGGCCACATGGAACTGGAGAATATCCAATTCGATGTGCGTGATTTGATTGAACAAACGGCAGAACAATTCTCTTAACAGGCTCACATTAAGCAGCTGGACATTAACTGCCAAGTCGCCGCCGACCTTCCCTATATGTTGCTGGGAGATCCTGAGCGCTTGCGGCAGCTCATCGTGAATTTATTGGGCAATGCGATTAAATTCACTGAAGCCGGCGAGGTAAATTTGCAGGTTACTCGCCGCGATGACGTCATGCGAATCAGTGTGAAGGACACAGGCATTGGCATGGACCAGAAAACGGTGGGCAAACTCTTCCAGGCCTTCACCCAAGCTGACACATCGACAACGCGCAAGTATGGCGGTACCGGCTTAGGCCTGACAATCTCCAGCCAACTTGTAAATCTCATGGGCGGACGCATTTGTGTCGAGAGCAATGTTAACGCTGGGTCGGAGTTCTGGTTCGAGCTCAAAATGGACGTCGCTACCGAAAAATCACACAATGCCGACCAAGACAAGGCACTACTTGGCGACTTGCTTAACACACGCGTGCTGGTAGTTGATGACAACGCAACCAATTGTGAGATCCTTTCAAACCAGTTTGATAACTGGGGGCTCAACGTATCGGTTTGCAAGGAATCAACCAGTGCAATCGATCGAATGCTAGTCGCCAATCAGATCGGCCAACCCTTCGATCTATTGATTTTGGATTACTGCATGCCCGAGATGAATGGACGCGACATTGCTGTCGCGATGCGGCAACACAAAGCGCTTGACGGCATCAAGACAATTATGCTCTCGAGCAACTACGAGATTCTCTCCGCTCAAGAGATGGATGACCTCGATATTCATGCGGCTATCACCAAACCGGCCCGTCAAAGCCGATTGCTGGATACCATCATGGACGCACTTTATAACAAAGTACGAGAGGCAAAAGTGGATACACACCAGGATTCCTCAATGCCGCAGGATTCCCCAACGCCACAGGACTCCTCTCTGACAAACCTGTCCAATGAAGAAGCGACGCAGGACAATGTGTCCCAACCTGCCATTTCAGCAAAGCCAATCGAATGGGCGGAACTAGGTGACACTGAAACGGGCGGATTTACAGCCGAGGGCGAATTTACGGCCGACGTATTGATCGTTGAGGACAACCACGTCAATCTCATCGTCGCCCAAAAAATGCTGACGGAACTTGGGTTCACTACAGATGCGGCGAGTAACGGCCAAGAAGGATTGGAGCGAATCAAAACATCAAACTATCAACTGGTATTGATGGACGGACACATGCCGGTAATGGATGGTTTGCGCGCCACGCGTGCTATTCGCCGATGGGAGAAAGAGAACGCACCGGGGAATCGCAGAATTCCTATTGTCGCTTTGACCGCAAACGTGGTCCAAGGAATTCGCCAGGAATGCCGCGATGCTGGGATGGATGACTATCTGTGCAAACCACTGACGCTGATGGCGATTCGCCAGATGACAGACAAATACGTACGCGTTCGTCGGAAGAAACCACAGGAGCCTGCCACCGCAACCGCAACCGCAGTGCCAGACAGAAGTAAAAACACCGCGGAGCCCAAGCAATCTACTTTGGTTTTAGAAAGGAGAAAGCCACGCAAAAATTTGCCGGCAGATCCTATTGCCAATGAAATTTCGGAGACACCGCCCGCAGATGAATCCGTCGAGCAACGCGTCGATGAGGGGCTACTCCACATGGAAAGGTTGCTGGAGCAGTGTTGCGGCGACAACGAACTCGCGCTTCAAATCCTGCAGATCATGACTGAATCGCTACCCGGGCAGATCTCGGATCTCGAGGCGGCCAGCGCTCAAAGTGATCTTGTCCACGTGGCTCAGATCGCACATCAGGTCAAAGGGGCTTCGGCAGATAGCTGTCTTCCGTCAGTGAACAAAATTGCGGGCACGATTGAGATGTTGGCGAAAACGGACCAACCTGATTTGGTATCACAATCGTTGGTGCAGTTTCGTGAAAAGACACATATGACACTTGAAGCAATCCAAAATTTACTAAACACAAAGAAATAGTCCTTCGGAATTGCGGCGAACAAGAGTAACCGACTCAGCGGAAATCGCCCCCAATTCAACTAACCAGTTCATGCCTGTTAGCGACAATAACTTCGACTTTCCCGTGACACCGGTGCCGACGACGCCAGGGAGTATTGAGTTAACTGCGCCTAGTCCCGGCCTTCAGAATCATCTTGGTGATTTCGGCTACAAGATACTGGTCGTTGATGACGAACGAGTCTCACGTATGCGTTTAGAGCATCTGCTGAGAAAATTTCATTATTCGGTCGTTACGGCAAATAATGGACGCGAAGCGATCGACATCGTTCGGCGAGAAGAAATCGACTTGGTCCTGATGGACATCGTAATGCCGCTGTTAGACGGGCTAAAATCTGTTCGACTTATTCGGCAGTTGCTCGACCGATCAGAGTTACCCATCATCATGATGACGGCCTCCGAGGGCCGCGATCAGGTCTTAAAAGCGTTCCAAACTGGCGCTAACGACTACATTTCCAAACCTCTCGACAACGAGATATTACTGGCTCGTGTTAATGGCCTGCTCTTGATCAGAAAGGCCCAAAAGGAACTGCGCGAAAGCAAAGAGCGATATGCGCTGGCGTCAAAGGGAACCAACGATGGCATTTGGGATTGGAATCTCTTGACCGGCGAAGTTTATCTTTCGCCAAGGTGGTTGGAGATGACCGGCCTAAAGCACCAAAACATCTCGGACCAAAACTGGATGCAGCTGATTCATCACGAGGACTACGACCGAGTGACAGCGCTACTTGAATCGCACCTGTGTGGTCAGTCGGACACATTTGAAACCGAACTGCGAATGCGTGACCAACATGGAAATTACCGTTGGATGCTGTGTCGTGGTCTTGCCGTTCAAAACGATGATGGCGTGCCATGCCGCATCGCCGGCTCGTTAACCGATATCACTGTTGGTAAGGTTGCCGATCCGCTCACGGGGTTGCCCAATCGCGTGCTGTTTCATGATCGCGTTTCCCGGGCAGTGGAACAATTGGAACGCCGAGTAGGCCAACGTTTTGCCGTCATCTACATGGACGTCGACAACTTTAAATTGATTAACGATCACCTTGGCCACAATGTGGGTGACGAATTCTTGATTATGGTCGCCAAACGAATCGAAAGCGCTATACGCAAGGCCGATTCATTTGTCGCGCGCTTAGGCGGGGACGAATTCGCCGTTGTCGTTGAAGGAATCGGGTCGGCATCCGATGCAGTTAGGGTTGCCAAACGTATTGACCGTGAGATCAGCATGCCCTTCCGTGTAGGAAGCCGAGAAATTCTGACGCGCGTAAGTATGGGAATAGCAATTGCTTCCCATGGGCTGCAGGGGAATTCGCCTACGGTCGAATCGTTGCTCAGCCAGTCAGATGTTGCAATGTATCACGCCAAAAAGCGGACCGATAAGGCTTACTGTATTTTCGAGCCCAGCATGCTTGAGGAAACAACGATGGCTCTGGAAATGGGCCACGATTTGAAACTTGCGAGCAAACGCAACGAACTAGAAGTGCATTACCAGCCGATCATATGTATAGAGTCGGAGAAAACGGTTGGGTTTGAAGCCCTGTTGCGGTGGCACCGTGGTGTTCACGGGCTCGTCAGCCCGAACACCTTCATTCCTATTGCTGAAGCCAATGGCTTGATCGTGGAAATAGGGGAATGGGTTCTACGCGAGGCCTGTCGACAGGTTCAGCAGTGGAACCTAGAGCATGGCACACAATTGGTGGCTACGGTGAACGTTTCGATCAAGCAGATTGCCAAGGCCGGATTCTTGGGGGTAATCAACAACGCCCTTCAAGATGCCCAAATGCCTCCGGAGCTCTTACGTTTAGAAGTCACCGAAACGGTGCTAATGCAAAACACCGAGGAGACCATTGAACTGCTCAATAAGATCCAAGCGAAAGGGATCAAGATTGCGATCGATGATTTTGGCACTGGGTTTTCTTCATTATCCTACCTGCACAAAATGCCTATCGACGTGTTGAAGATCGACCGCTCCTTCGTAATGAAGATGGCAGAATCCGAAAAACATCTCGCGATTGTAAGAACGATCGCCACATTGGCCACCAGTTTGAATCTGGAGGTCATTGCCGAGGGAATAGAAACCGCTGAACAGCTTTCGGCACTCAAATCTCTAGGCTGTCAGATGGGGCAAGGATATTTATTCTCGCCACCTGAGCCTGACGAGAAAGCTCAGCAGCTAATAAAGCATAGTTGGCATCAGCATCGATAATCCGGTCAACAGCGCTACCTTCAGTTTGGCTTGCGTGCAAGCGTTGCGATGAACATATCGATCAACTCACTGAGCTTGTCATCATCGCCCCAGCGATCTTCGTAGAAGCCAACCACGTGAAATCCCGCTTCTATTTGACCGCCGATTAAATCCTCCAACGAATGTCCAAACTCCAATGGACGCTCAGGACCAATCAAGCGTGCGCGTTTTTTTTCGCTAAGTTGCAGATCCGAGTAGGGGATCTTGTGCCGCGCTTTGAGCTTTCCTTTGTCCATTTTCGCAGCGTCGAAAACATACCACAGCGGATTAATAAATCCTGTGGCAAATCGGCCGCCGGGAGCCAACACCCGAAAAACCTCACGCCAAATCGATTTGACTTCGTCACAGAAAATGACAGAGCAAGGATTGAGTACGAAGTCAAATTGGTGGTCCTCAAACGCTTCCATTGCTGCCATGTCTCCTTGGACTGTCTTGATGGCCAAACCTTCAGCAGAGGCGATGTCTCGATCTCTTTGCAATTGTCCTTCGCTCAGGTCAAGCACCGTCACTTCAGCACCTAAGGCAGCGAGAATCGGAGCTTGTTGCCCTCCGCCGCCGGCAAGGCAGAGGACTTGCTTACCGGCGACCGGTTCGATCCAGTCGCGCGGAACGGCTTTCGTCGGCGTGATGCGGATTCGCCAATTGCCTTGGCGTGCATCTTCGATCTGCTGCGGTGTCATCGCGTGATAAAGTTCGTCGCCCTTATCAGCAACGGCGTCCCATGCTTTCCGGTTGTAAGCAGTGACATCCATGTTGTTCCATTCAGATTGTTTTCGCATCCAAAGAATCTAGACGATCTCTCAGGGGAAGAGGACTCCCTTTGGCAAACTCTGTAGAGTCTTGACAAACGGACAACCGGAGACGCGTGCCGAGGAATGGCCGGCGGACGCGATCTTTTAAAACTTATGCCCGCGTTGGGGACCATCCTTGGTGAGAGTCATCACCTCTGGACCGTCTTCGGTCATGAGAATCGTATGTTCAAACTGAGCCGATACTTTGCGATCAAACGTGCGTACAGTCCAGCCATCTTTGGGGTCCGAGATACTCCGCGCTGTTCCGGCGTTGATCATCGGTTCGATTGTAAAGCACATGCCGGGGTACAAGCGTTCCTGACGGGACTGACGAGTTGGAACATGGGGGATGTTGGGCCGTTGGTGGAACTTCACACCGATGCCATGCCCCACGTACTTGTCCACGATGCCGAACCCATAATTCTCGCTGACATAATCAACAATCGTCTCGCCAATCACCGAAACGGTACACTCTGGATAAATCGCGTCTATCGCCAAATAAAGACTATCGAACGCGCACTGCGTCACATCGCGTGCTTCTTTGTGAATTTGGTCGGCATCTCCAATCAAAAACGTCTCCGACTGATCACCATGCCATTGATCGACGATCGTCGTCAGGTCAACATTCACGATGTCGCCTGGCCGAAGTTCATACCGACCGGGAATACCATGACAGATCACATCGTTGACGCTGATGCAACAACTGTTTGGAAACGGACGGCTTTCCCCAGGATACCCTAGACACGCCGGCGTATGGCCATAGTCACGCGTGTACTCGTAAACGATTTTATCAATCGCCGAAGTCTTCGTTCCAGCAACGACATGTGGCCGCACAAAATCCATCAACTGAGCGTTGAACTGACATGCGTTACGCATCATCTGACGTTCTTCGGTCGTCAGTCGAATTTTGGGGCGTCGTCGAATCACTGGGCTAAATTCTTGTAGGAACGAAATCGGCTGCTCAAGTCTCTGCGGAAAATCCCTTCGGGATTAAAAGTACCGAGCTGAAGGCATTATTCATCAAGAGGAGAAAATGCTTGGCTGCCCACATGTTAGCAAAAAACACTCTCTAGCCTAGATGTGAATCTAGAACGTCAGCCGGGCGAAGCGTAAAAACACGAGTCGTACGATTCAATATCGCTCGTTTTTGCTACGGGTTACACATTCTGACCGCTGGACACTGAAATCAGTGTGAACCTGTCTCCGCGGAAAACCTCACTGGAAGGTGCTGCCGCAACAATTGGATGTTTGTTAAAATCGCCGCTCCAAAGCGAAACCGTAATTCGGCCGATGGGCAATTTTTTTTCCTCGATGAATTCGGTATTACGTTTCTAAGTTTTTCCAACACGAAAGCAACCAGCCTGTGCCACGTTACAACCCGCAAGAAATCGAACCACGCTGGCAGAAATTTTGGGACGACCATCACACGTTTAAAACTCCGGAAAAGGTCTCCGGAGAAAAATTATACGCTCTCGACATGTTCCCTTACCCTAGCGGCGACGGACTGCATGTAGGCCATCCTGAGGGATACACGGCGACCGACATTGTAGCCCGTCATGCTCGGATGAACGGGAAAGCCGTTTTGCATCCGATGGGATTTGACGCTTTTGGACTACCTGCCGAAGAGTACGCGATAAAAACCAACACGCCCCCGCGCGTCTCGACCGAAAAGAATATCGAGAACTTCGTCCGCCAACTGAAAATGCTTGGCTTCAGTTATGACTGGCAGCGACAAATCTCCACCACCGATGTCGAGTATTTTCGTTGGACGCAGTGGATCTTCACCGTGCTGTACGACACTTGGTACGACCACGACCAACAGACCGGGCGGCCCATCAGCGAGCTTCCGATTCCCGACGATGTTTCTGCCGCCGGAGATGAGGAGGTTAGAAAGTACCAAGACGATTTCCGACTGGCGTACCAGACGGAAGCTCTGGTGAACTGGTGCCCGAAATTACGAACGGTGTTGGCGAATGAAGAAGTGGTTGACGGCAAGTCTGAAGTTGGCGGCCACCCCGTAGTCCGAAAACCGCTGCGGCAATGGATGTTGCGCATCACAGATTACGCCGATCGCCTTGTTGAAGACTTGGATGGTCTTGATTGGTCTGAGGGAATTAAGAAGCTACAGAGCGATTGGATCGGACGCAGTACCGGCGCCGAAGTCGATTTTTATATCGGAGCCCCTGAGAAGCTCGAAGCATGGAAGACCACGCGTGCGGCAAGCGGATTTCCTCGCAAACCCGAGGACGATGTTCTGCGAGTCTATACTACGCGGCCTGATACGCTCTTCGGAGCAACTTATATGGTGATCGCTCCTGAGCATGCTGCTGTAGAACAACTGACCACCGCCGAACAGAAAAAAGCCGTTGATACTTACGTCGAAGCGGCGGCCGCCAAAAGCGACCGCGATCGACAGGACGACAAAACTAGGAAGACTGGCGTCTTTACGGGTGCCTATGCTACCAATCCCGTTAATGGAAAACCTGTTCCCATCTGGATCGCTGACTACGTTCTGGCGACTTATGGAACTGGTGCCATTATGGCCGTGCCTGCGCACGACACACGCGATTTTGAATTCGCAAAAACTTTTGGCATTGATATCGTTCCCGTCGTCAGTCCTGCCGAGAACACCGACATCGACATGGACCAGTTGGCCGCCGGGGAAATCTGCTTCGCGGGCTCGGGGACGGCAATCAACTCAGGTGACTACGACGGTATGGAAACCGCAGAGTTCAAGGCAGCAATAGCCGAGGCACTGACCAAAGACGGTGTCGGCAAAGAAGCGGTTAACTACAAATTGAGAGATTGGTTGTTTAGCCGTCAGCGATTTTGGGGTGAGCCGTTTCCGATTTTGCATGAATTGGACCAGGAAAAGTATGCTGCCGGCGAGGTGGTATTCACCGGTCAAGTGCGCACCGTTGAAGCAACTGACCTTCCGGTGAATCTGCCACAAATCGACGACTACACCGCCAAACCGGACGGCGATGACGGCGAATATCAGCCGCCGCTGGATCTGGCAAACAAAGAATGGCTTTTCCCGACCATCGATGGCGTCACTTACAAACGCGAGACCAACACCATGCCGCAGTGGGCCGGTTCCTGCTGGTACTATTTGCGGTTTATTGATCCCAAGAATGACGAAGTCTTCATT
>CAYTPS010000027.1:0-18793 GCA_964439245.1 uncultured Pirellulaceae bacterium
CAGGGCCCGCGATGAACAATTTCGATGCCATGGCCGGATCAGATCCGATGAGCCAGTTAGGGCAGATGCAAAACTCACATGCCTATTCGTCTTACCAACGACAACGCACCATGACGCTGGGTGACATGTTGTTGGAAAATCGGATTGTGTTTCTCCAAGGTGAGATTCACACCGGCAACGCTAACGACCTGATCATGAAATTGCTGTATCTTCAAAGTGAAAACAAGAAGAAAGACATCAACTTCTATCTGAATTCGCCTGGTGGTGACGTAATCGCGACTTTAGCGATCTACGACGTGATGCAAATCATCTCCTGCCCGGTTGCTACCTACTGTGTCGGCCAAGCCGCCAGTGGTGGAGCTGTTTTGTTGGCTGGCGGGACCAAAGGCAAACGTTATTGCTTACCCCACTCGCGCGTTATGATTCACCAACCCCACGGTGGTGTCAGCGGACAAGTCAGCGACATCGAGATTCAAGCTGACGAAATTCTACGCAACCGGGCAGTACTCAACGAAGTACTGGCCAAGCACACAGGTCAGGACGTTTCCAAAATCGAGAAAGACACCGCACGTGACTTTTTCTTAACCGCCGAACAAGCCAAAGAATACGGCTTGGTCGATGCGTTGACGACCAAACCTGAACGTGATGAAGACGAAGATTAATCATTCGGTTTGCGGGCTGGTGCTAGTTTTGCGGCCAGCCAAATTGAGGTCATACATTACACACGACGATCCAGACGGATCACATTAATACGGAGTTTTTCAATGGCATACGTTCCCTACGTAGTCGACAACACAGGCCGAGACGAGCGCGTCTACGATATCTACAGCCGTTTGCTGAAAGATCGTATTATTTTTCTGGGGCAGCAAGTCACCGCTGACCTAGCCAACTCGCTGGTTGCACAAATGTTATTTTTGCAGTCTGAAGACGGCAAGAAAGACATCAACCTATACATTAACAGCCCTGGTGGCAGCGTGACCGCAGGACTAGCGATTTATGACACCATGCAATTTCTCAGCTGCGACGTAGCCACCTACTGCATGGGACAGGCTGCTTCGATGGGTGCCATGTTGCTGACCGCTGGTGCCAAAGGAAAACGTTTCGCTTTGCCGAATGCCAGCATTATGATTCACCAACCATTGGCTGGAATGCAGGGCACCGCTGAAGAGATCATGATCCACCGCAAAGAACTGCGACGTGTCAAAGAACGACTGAATAATCTTTTGGTCAACCACACAGGAAAAACCCTCGCTGAAATCGAAGAGGGAACCGACAGAGATAATTTCATGACCTCCGAAGAAGCACTTGAGTACAACCTAATTGACCGAGTAGTCACAAGCGTTTCTGAAACCGAAGGTTGATAGCAGTTTTGACTGCACAATCCCTAAGAGCTACTGAGGGCACGTTTTTATGATGAAACGTGCCTTTTTCTATTCCTACGCCAGTTCCATGCCCCTACGCGGAGTGGCAGCTCTTGACGCGCGATACCAGTGCGTGTTCCGCTAAGTGGTCTTGCCCCGTCGGGGGGAAATTCGCTAAAGACGCCTCTGTCACTACTGAAAAAGCAGAGTCGCTATGCGAATTTCATTTGCAATATTGTTGATTGTCACCGTTCTAGTTCCGGTTGGGTGTAATTCCGATCTGCGCTGCCGACGTGAAACGGCTTTGTTGCGCGCCGAATACTTGGACCTAGAGGACAAATACTATTCCCTTTTGGCGAAATCCGAGGATTCGGTGATCGTCGATGGCACGGCCACGGTGGCGTCCGGATACGACAACGCAGTCATTATCGACTCAGGCCTGCCTGTAAACGAAGGATACGACAACGGAGTGATTCTGAACTCCACCCAGCCGGTCGGTTCTGGAGTCATCATTGACCAAGGCATATCGTCGTACTCAACGAATCCAGAAATCATCTATTACGACCAGTCGCCCGGGTATCAGTCATCAGGGCAGATCATTTACGGCAACGCTACTGGTGCTACTCCCACTCCTGCGACTCCTCTGCCCAGTGGAAGTTCTACTAGGTCCGGCAGCGCAGTCGAAGCATCGCCGACACTGGACGAAATTGATTCCGGCAAAAAGCGGGGACTGCCCGAGAATCTGATTAATGATCCTGAACCACTTCCCACACCAGATTCACCCTTGGAGGAGTCCGTCATTGATGAATTTGACGGTATTTCAATTGTGGACCCCAACACACTTCGCATGAAAGCCGAACTGGCCGGGTCCTCCAAAACGGTAACTAAGGTTTCAAGAATTCAAATCAATCCTTCGGTCAGTCGTGGTGAAAACACCGATGGCATCGTCGGAGATGACGAACTGAAGCTGCTCTTGCAACCAATGACGTTTGATGGAACTGTCGTCGAACAAGGCGGAAACCTGACGATCAGTGTCGTCGATCCAGCCGCAGAGCAAGGGCAACAGCAGGTTGGGTATTGGGAGTTCGTACGCAGCGAAACCGAGCTGTTTTTCGCCCGCGACGAATTCAACAATCGAGGCTTGCTACTGAATTTGCCTTGGAGTGATGGCGCTCCAACGAACGCAAATTTGACTGTCTACGTGCGCTATGAAACTGAATCGGGCAATGTCATCGAAACGACTGACACAGTCACCGTTGACCCGCCCTTGTCTTCGTCAGACTACACGGCTGTCGAGAATCATGACGATTACTCCACGGGCGACTGGTATAAGGGACAAGCGCGACGACGCAACTATGCCGAGTCCACTAGTGAGTACTCGACCATCAACTCAAAGTCGGCCCCATCGCAGGCAGATAGCGATCAATACTACAGCCGCCCAGCTTGGAAACCGGTTAGGTAACCCTAGAATGGCTTTAGTACGTGTGTTCGTACTCAGTGCTTCTTGAGACATCGCCAATGTTCTCTACGGGAACATACTGCGTTGGTGTCTGCGTGTTGTAGATTGGCGTTTCGGTGTAGACCGGCCCTTCTTGATAATTCGGCGTCTCGTTGTAGGTCACGCCAGCCCATCCATCGGCAATTTTGAGCTGCTCGATTGTCA
This sequence comes from uncultured Pirellulaceae bacterium, assembly GCA_964439245.1. Taxonomy (GTDB): domain Bacteria; phylum Planctomycetota; class Planctomycetia; order Pirellulales; family Pirellulaceae; genus Mariniblastus. The sequence goes on from CAYTPS010000027.1 coordinate 3,025, forward strand.
GTGAGTACCCGTTTAAATTTTCAAGCAGTCGGGCGGGTACGGTTTGAAACGTATACTGCTTGGGCAACACCACAGTAAAGATTGCTCTAACGGCAATCTGGTCACCCAATCGAAAACGTCGGCCTTTGACTTCAATGGGACTGTGCTGTTCCAAATGAATTTGGCTGCCAATCACGTGAGGGGTGTAGGTCGAGGCGATCGTGATGTTGCGCCAAGTTTTACCTTTTTTCCTACCTGCAGAGATTTCAGATTCAGCTCGATGCGAACTTTGCTGTCCTGTAGGTCAATTCGAATTGGGTCGTAATTGGCGAACACGAACTTGGCTTCGTGCTTGTCGTTCGTTGAAGCAGTGGTCGGATTGAACCCGACTACATCAGCCAGATGCGTCACCAGCGTATCTGGTGTAAATGCCCCAGCCGCAATATCGATTCGCTCGATCATGTTGTTTAGGAGTGACTGATGCACTTGCACGCCCATGTAGTCATTTTCGGAGTCGATCGGGCGCGGCGAATTGGCCGCCATTTGGTCCAAGCCCGCCAAGCGATATCGCATCACCAATCGGTGAGGGGTTGTCGCTGTCTCCAAGGCCTCAGGATCGAGATCCATCGCAACCAAAGGACCAAGTAAATTCGTTTTCAGATAGGCCTGCATCGTGGCAACCTTTTCCTGAACACCTTGTTCCAGTTGCTGCCGAGTCGAGTCTTCGACTTTCTCTTCGAGCATTATTCTGGCACGCGGTGCTTGGTCAGCAACCTGCTTACGTGCGATCCTGCGCGCGATCCAGTTAACGACCGGAAATGGATCCAGCTTTGAGCGAATCCCAATCAGGCGTTGTTTGGCATCGGCGTGGGCGACGGAGTTCTGTCCGTCGAGATTCCCGAGTCGATCGATGGCAAACCTTTTCATTCCTTGAAACTTTGCCAGAGCAGAATTCCGTACTTCAAATCCGCTCTTGCTGGCGACGGTATCCGAATCGACTCGCCCGTTGGTTTTCAATTCTAAATGTAACCGCGCGGGGTCAGGTACGAGTCGAACGGACAGTGAATTGTGAATTTGCGAATGACCGTTTACGTGCGCGCCCAACACACGCTCATTGACTGGCTGGTGCACTGACGGGGACGACGGAATCAAACGATTGAGCATCCGATCTGAAACCGTCAACCGAATATTTGCGTTACGATAATGTGTTTGAATTTCTTCAGCAGCCTGTTGTTGTCTTGGATCGTCCGACCATAAGAGATTTTGGAATTGGTCGTTGATGTAGTGAGCTGCCAAACCCGAAGGCTTGTGTTCAAATTTTTCGATGGCCTTGATAAGCCGGTAACCATCGACCGGTCCCGAGGCGACCTCTTTCAACAACTGAATATCTGCTGCATTGAACGTCTGGTGAACGTATGTGTTTTGTGCAGCATCGAGCGTGGGGGAGTACAGTCTGATAAGCGCTGCGCGTGCCGCTTCTTTTTGCACCTTGCTGCTAGGATTCATGGCGCTAAACGCTTCTTCGACTTCATTGAGCCTCAGGAATTGCTTCCACCCATCGTCGAATCGATCAAAAGAAATCCTCGCTCCTGCCACCAACGAGAACGGACTAGCGGCAACCCGTTCAGTGGGTCCCAACAGGTGCAACGCTTTCCAAATCGCCAGGCGTTTGCTCACGTCATACTTCAACCTCCGAAGCTCACTGGTCAGCCTTAGCGCTTCAGGAAGATCGGGAAATCGCTGGCTGACAACGGCAATGATCTGTTCAAGTTCCGCCATCTTCAGAGAGAACTGCCCCAAGAGCACGCCACTGGCGTTCGAACTCATTCTCTTCTCCAACACCAGTCTCTCGACCAGCTGCATCGTTTGTTCAGCCCATTGCTCGGTTACGCCAATTGACTGCAGAACCTTCAGCCGCTGTACAATATCAACCGGCTTCACCCATCCCTCTTTGACCTTTTTCGACCGTTTGGTAACTTGCTGCGAGCTCTCTATGTCATTGGTCGTCAGTCGAGGTTTTGCCGCTAGACGAACTGGTGGCTGGATCGGCCCGGCAGTCGAAACTTGCGGCATAGGGCTGGCCAGCAAGGCGCCTGCGAAGCTCAACGACAGACCACTGGCAAGCATCAAGATGATCAGAACTAAAATGCCTCTGCATGGCATTTTATGATTGGAATGACTGCCGGTCGGTATCAGCATAAACGGCTAGAACAGAGCGTGTGGTGGATCGGTCGAAAGTAAATAAAGCGGAAGCGTGCTGGCGCAGGCCAAGCGAAGGAGAGCATCAAATCTTCCCAGAGAAAACGATGGCCGGTCGTCTTAACATTTAGTTCATCGGTGCGATTTTCTCTTGGACTGGATCCAGAAATCCCAAACGCTCTCTCTATTTCGCTAGCAGAGATGATTCACTGTTAAAGTTTACCGATACCGTCAAATTCGCCGATTTTAGACGACAGAAAATGCGGACTTTGCGTGGCCGAAGGCCCCGTTAGCAACTCCGGCGATAATGGCCTGCGAAAGGTCACTCAGTCGAAAAGCGAGAACAAGACTGGCCGGCTGAGCATTGCATCGGTGCGAATTGGTGGTGTCTGAATTGACAGAAGATACAAGTCGTCCTCAATCGAAGGAGAAACCTCGATCATTTCGGTAATCGTTTTCGAAGCCCATGCCTCAGCAAGATTGCCGGCCTCTTGATCGATGTTCCAAAACCGACGATGGTTCGCTAATTGTCCACCATCGACCACTCGATCGATCGACGGAAACTCGACCAGTAAATGAACCACACCACGACGGTTCAGAAGTTCGATGGCATCGGCGGTGAAATACGGTGCGGCAGTGGATTCGACCGACCACGGAGACGTTGTCCTAGCTGGATCATCTTCAGCAACTCGCAACACCAGCGACTTCGTTGCAGCATTATCCCATGCGGCGTGCTTGCGCGGCAGGCGCTGCGCCGCGGTATCCAATGCCGCATTGATCGCGGCAGCGGACACCAATCGATCGTCAGAATCAGCGTGTTCGGTGAAGGAATCATTTTGACGTTTTGCTTCAGCGATCGAGGAAGTCTCTAGTGTCAGCATAAGTGCTACTTGCAGCCCCGTCGGAGCAACGGTATCGATTGAGAGTTCAGCAGTAGCCTTATCGGAGGGCACCAAATGCAACAGCGTTTCAGTGTGGGTACCACAACAATGTGAGTTAATTTTCAAAACATCCACATTGCATGATCCTCCGGTCAGCATGCTGCCAACAAAGTTCCCATCGCGATAGGGTGTCGATTGGGTTTCGATCGCGCTTGTGTCGAAAGTACCTTCCGCTGGAACGACCGATATAGTCCTAGCGATTGACCTACCTGCAGAGAGGTCAGCGCGAAAAACGTATCCGTCAAGTTTTAATTCAACTTCCATCTATCCCTCTAATTGCCTGACTCAGTTGCCGCCAAAAACTAACAGGAAAACTTATTGCAGCACCGGAACAGCCAACCAGTAAGTTCCCTCAAAACAACCGGCTACAACAATTCCTGTTAGCTCTCTACTTCAACCAATGGAGGAAAATCTTTCTTCAAGACGGCGACCCGCGCTGGCGTATAGTGCCTTACATCCCAATCCTCGCTCGCGGGCAAAAGCGTCGGATCAAAGCGATTGTCCGATTCAACCAAAAACACACTCTCCGCCGGCGCTGCATCAACTAACCCTGAGATCATCGAATTCAATTCGTCCCAACGATCGATGTAAAAATCGTAGGGAGGGCAGCACATCACGAACCACGGTTCGGTCGGCCAAGTGTCCGGTTGCTTCAAAAACTGACGGCACCAGAAGAAAGAATCACCACCAGTGACTTTTACCTTCAGGTTCTCATCCAAGGACCGCGCGTTGTCTTCGATGATCTTCACAGTCGGAAAGTGTCTTTCTATCAAGACAGCCTGAGAAGCACCGCGGCTGATGGCTTCGAGCCCCATTGCCCCTGTGCCGGCGAACAGATCAAACGCCGCTTTGCCCTTGATGTAGCCTCCTACCAGATTGAAAACGGCTTCACGAATGTTGTCTTTCATCGGTCGCGTGATTAGGTCACCGGAGTAGGAAATTTGCCGCCCCCGGAATCTTCCCCCTACAATACGCAGCTTGCCCTCATCGGCTACCGGACGTTGACTTTTCCAATCTTTCAGATTTTTCCCCCGACGGAATTTCGGCATTGTCTTACTTTGTGGTCAGTTCTCATTTAAATAAAGTAGCGGCTGGCTATATTATGAGTTACGAACGTCATTCTTGACAGTCGGCGCTTCATTTGAAACGCTCGGTTGTCCAACTTTGTGCGACCCCAGTCTCCAAAAACCATACCATTGATCAAAGCTACTGGTCTCTTGTTACCTTCACCAATACCATCCGAGTCGCAAATTGAAGCTCTAACCAAACTGGCGTTTGGGCAGCTTTCCGGTGCGCTGACGAATATTGCTTCTAAGACAGTCTGTCTGCTCACGATGGTGTCTGCGTGTCTATTTCCAGTGACCACAATTGGGCAGGAAGTTTCCGAGCCGCCAAATACTTCCGGCACTCAATCAATCTCCGCTGATGACGATCTGGCCAAATACGATCAACTGATCGAAGAAATTTACGACAGCGTCGCAGATTCATACGAGGCAAGCATGCAGTTCTACGTCAATGGTTTGGAAGAATCCTACCATTGGAAAGATCAATGGCGGGCCGGCAAGGATAAAACCAATCGCAAGCTGGCAGACTTTAGAGCTACTGCATGCCGTATCTACGGAAGCGATTTGCCGCAGCCGGAGTCTTTGGGGCCCATCATCGACTCTATCGCAGAAGATATGTACGCATCCAATCAACTACAAGATTTGCACTTCGTCTACGAGAAAAAGGTCGCAGCCAATCCGGACGACGTCGAGCAAAAAAAACAGTTGGCGATGGTCTATCTGAAAACCAACCGCTTCCGTGAAGCGCACGATCTATTGAACAGTATCGATCCCGCAAAGATTGGTGTGTTCGAAGATTCGGACCGGAACTTGCTGTTGTTTTTGCCACGTCTAATTGGCATGTATGAAAAAGAACTGCAGATCCGTGAAAAGGAAAAACAAGCCGATGATCTGCCACGCGTCGAGTTGGTGACTCCCAGTGGAACAATGGTGGTTGAGTTATTTGAAAATGAAGCGCCTGAAACGGTTGCCAACTTCATCTCGCTCGTCGAATCAGGCCACTACGACAACGCCATTTTCCATCGCGTCATCCCAAATTTCGTGGCTCAGTGTGGCGGCTTTACTGAGAACAACACACCGAAAACGATCGATTACACAATCAACGACGAATTCAAGAACCCCAACTTTCGTAGGCACTTTTCCGGTTCACTGAGTATGGCCAACACCGGCAAGCCTAACTCCGGGCAGGCTCAATTCTTCATAAACCTGGCCCCCACTCCATTCCTCGATGGAAAGCACACCGTGTTTGGCACCGTAATTGAGGGATCTGGAGCTTATCAGAGAATTGCGCCCACACACAAATTGAGTGAAGAGAACAAAGAAGAGCCTATTGATTCTGCCGTTCCCGACAAAATCATTTCAGCCAAGGTACTTCGCAAACGTGACCACGCCTATCAACCGACCAAAGCTCAACCATGAGCCACAAGTTTCAACCTAATTTATTGATCGTCTAATCCGATGTTGCCTGTTTCTAATCTGTAGTCAGGCATCCAATTGCATGAATCGCTTCATGTGTTTTTTGTCTCTGTTATTTTGAGTTTGCCATGAAAGACTATTTCCAAATCCCGCTGTTTTTTATTGCAGTTGTGATTGTTTTATTGGTTGTGGGTAATTCACTAGCGCAGTCCAACAACCGTTCCTCCCGTTCAGGATTATCGTCTCGCTCTTTTGACCGCGATACTTCATCGTCACGAAACGGCAGCAGTACCCGTGGACGAGGTTCAAGTAACCGATCTCGACAAGGTCGTGAAGCGCTCGAATTAGACGAAACAGAAGAACCGCTTAGCCAAGAGGCTCAAGCCGCCATCGAAGAATTAAACATCATCCAAAACAAAATTACCGCCAATCGCAAGCAGATCGACCAGTTGTTCCGTGAAATGCCAATTGGATTTGACAACGCTCAAGTGACGAAGCAAAAACAAATTGACATGGCAAAAGAACGGGCAAAAGTGCTCAACAACGAGATGATCGAACAAGGCATCAAGATTTTCCGCCTAGCTCCGATGCAGGAAAGGCGATCAACCAACATCGTGTTGGCGAAACTTTTCGATTCCCTTAACCCCACATCTCCTGAATCAAAGTTCGATCCTAAAACAGCAATGGAAATTTCCAAATTGATCTTAACGCAAGAGCGTGTTCCTTGGAAAATACTGATGAAGGCTTTCATGGCCAGCTACGCCGTTCATGACTTTGAACAGGCCAGTATGATTTTAGACAGGCTCGAAGAAACTGCCCCTGTTAAAGATGTCTACTACGAGGTGCTCGAGAAGACAAGCCAAGCATGGCAAGAGGAACAGCTAATCCGCCGCCTAGAAACCGCAACCGGTGATTTGCCTTACGCAATCGTTGAAACCACCGAAGGAAAGTTCAAGATCGAACTTTTCGAAAACCAAGCCACTTTGACCGTGTACGATTTTATCTCTCGAGCCGAAGGTGGTTTCTATGACAACCTACCTTTCCATTGGGTGCGTCCGGGAAAATTCGCGCGAGTTGGTTGGTCGCGTGAAACACGTGGCCCCGCCAACGACACAATTTCTTCTGAAGCTCAGAAGGAAAAAGCGAGGAAACACTTCGCCGGATCGGTTTCCATGGTCAGCACCGACGGACAAACAACCAGCTCTGTGTTTCAGATCTGCCATCAACCCAAACCGGAATTCGATGGGGTCCACACCGTCTTTGGACGAGTCGTTGATTTTGAGGAAACCGTTGATGGTGAGACTGTCTCCGAAGATGCACTCGATGTGGTCTACAGGCTCAAAACCATCGATGCCAGCCGCTTCTCTTCTAGCCTAAATCAACCCTCGGGAATCGTCAAAATCACGATTCACAACAAGAGAGCTCACGACTACAAACCGAATGCTTCGACGGCATCAACCACGTCACCAACAGCGAAGACAAGTCCCATCTCTCAGGCGGGAGACCTCGATGAAAATTCCAGTTCCTTCGATCTTCTGCCTCAAGGCGCAACGCAAAACTAGTCATGCAGTTGAGGACCTCACAGGAAGGCGACAAAGCTCTAAACTCCGCTGGATTGCCATAGGTCCAACTTTCCGATTCAATAGCGGCTGGTGATTATCAGCCATGATCCTGACAGAATCCCGTTAGAATTATTAAAACACCGATGCCAAACCACTCGCTCATTAACCAAGTTTCTCCCGTTCATTCACCGAATTCCGGTCGGTTGTCACCGGCGGCGAATCTGTTCTCTTTTTTCCGTATCCCAATCGCAACGATGCTGGCAGTCGTTTTCTCGTTCGCCGCTGCAATGCCGGCAGAAGCTCAGAACGCCAGTGATGACGTCACAGCGCTGAAAAAGAAACTGGATGCTCTCAATGCAACGATGAGTTCATTGAAAGAGAAACTCGATGCGGGCGAGGGCAATCTCGACAACATGCAAAAGGACTACACCGAGACACTCCTTGACGCAACGGAAGTGATCTCTTCACTCCATGATGCCTGTCTTGATGCCGTCGAGAAGGATCCATCAGATCAAAGTAACATTCGCACCGTAATGGGTATTTTGCTCAATGAAGCCGATGCCGGTAGAGACCGAAAAGTGCTGCGTTCGTGCGACCGTTTAATTCAGGCAGGAGTAAACAAGGCGTATTTCGACTACGCCGCGCGAGCAGAACGGATCTCCATTGAAGCCCGAGAAATCTTCGACGAAGTTCTAATTCGCCAACGTGAACACAAAGCCGACGACCTGCCGCACGTCTTGCTGAAAACCAACAAAGGCGACATCACTGTGGAGCTTTATGAAAACGAAGCGCCGCAGACAGTTGGTAACTTCATTAGCCTCGTGGAAAGTGGATTTTACTCAAACTCGCTTTTCCACCGCGTCATCGATAACTTCATGGCACAGGTCGGCGGCCCCAAAAAAGATAACGAAGGTGACGACGATCCGGGATACTTGATTTACGACGAACACAAGAACCCAGATTCCCGTCCGCACTTTACTGGCGTCTTGAGCATGGCCAACACGGGTGCTCCTAATTCAGGAAGCAGTCAATTCTTTATCACTTTTGATCGCACGACTCACCTCGACGGAAAACACACAGTTTTCGGCAGAGTAATCGACGGTCACGAGATCATTGATCGCATCGTCCGCACGCAAGTTGAAATCAACGGACGAGAGACACAAGTGCCCAACGCCACCCCGGACTATATTCAGTCGGCAAAGGTTATTCGAAAACGCGATCACGAGTATCGTCCACGTAAAGTTGGAGAACCAGAGGAGGTTGATGAACCTGAACTTCCTCCCGTCACACAGGAGTCCACTTCGTTTGACGAAGACGCGCCCAAGATGCAGGAGAGCCAAGAAGATGACGGTGACAAGGCTGCCGCCCAAAAAGATGAAATAGCCAGCGAGAAAGAAACCGACGGCAAAAACGCAGCTGACAGCAAGTCAAACGACGGGGACGACAAAGCCGGCCAGGCTGATTCTGATAATCAAAAGACCGATGACAAATCAGACAAAACTGAAGAACCTTCAGACTCGTAGGCCGCTGTGAAACGTTCAGAGCGCGCTCAAATCGTTCAAGACCGCTTGGCGGAACTGTATCCAAATCCGCCAGTCCCACTGGACCACACCAATGCTTATACGCTGTTGGTGGCGGTTCTTCTGTCGGCACAATGCACCGACGAGCGCGTCAACCAAGTCACACCGGCACTTTTTAAGCTGGCGGACTCCGCCAAGAAAATGACGCGTGTGCCGGTAGAAAAGATTCTTGAGATCATTCGGCCCTGCGGTTTATCCCCAAAAAAATCCAAGGCCATTGCGGGGCTCTCGGAGATTCTTGTCGAGCAATACGACGGAGAAGTTCCAGCCGATTTTGACGCGCTGGAAAGTCTGCCGGGGGTCGGTCATAAAACGGCCAGCGTCGTCATGGCTCAGGCTTTCGACGTTCCGGCGTTCCCAGTCGATACCCATATCCACCGCTTGGCGCAACGTTGGGGATTGACCAATGGCAAGAACGTCAAACAAACCGAAGCTGATCTAAAGAAAATATTCCCCGAAGAATCATGGAACGATCTGCATCTACAGATCATCTTCTATGGCCGCGAGTTTTGTACAGCGCGCGGTTGTAATGGATTGGTTTGCGAACTTTGCCAAGCCTGTTACCCAAATCGCAAGTCGCCCAAAGTCGTTAACAAACCGTAAACGACTCCTTGGGAACAGACGCTCTGGCACCCTCGGAATCCAGACATCTACTTGCCCGGATAGTTGTCATCCCAATCTTTCACCTGCGGCTCTCCCAATTTGCCGACACTCTTGGCGACGATCATGGATACTGCAGCATCACCAGTCACATTGACCGCAGTGCGGCACATATCCAACGGACGATCAATCGCAAATATCAAGGCAAGCCCATAGGCGGGAACGTTGATCGCCTCGAGAACCACAACCAGCATCACCATGCCGGCTCCCGGAACGGCAGCTGATCCAATGGAAGCCAGCGTGGCCGTCATCACGATGGTTAACTGATCGCCCAGACTTAGATCCATCCCCAAAACTTGCGCAATGAAAACCGCCGCCACCGATTGATAAAGGCTGGTCCCGTCCATGTTGATCGTGGCCCCGATCGGCAGCACAAAACTACTCACCTCGCGGTCAACGCCCAAGTGCTCTTCCACACGCTCCATGGTGACGGGCAATGTCGCAGCACTGGAGCTGGTAGAAAACGCCAACATTTGAGCGGGTAAAATTCCCTTCAAGAAAAAGCCGTAGCTCTTTCTCGTCATCGCCACCACTGCCAGTGGGTAAACCAACAGCAACATTAACAGCAATCCGGCAACAACGCACAAACCGTAATAGAGTAACGCCAACAGCAACTGCGGGTCCTCCGATTCAACCACTAGCGCTGCCAGCAGCGCAAGCACGCCCAGTGGTGATACCAGCATGATCAAGTCAATCAGCTTCAGAATAACTTCATTGACGCCGTCGAAAAAGAGTTTCACGGGCGCCGATTTCTCCGGGTCAACAAGGATCATGCCTACGCCAAAGAAAATCGCGAAGAAGATCACCTTGAGCATCGAACCGTTATCGGCTGCCGCATCGATCACATTGCTGGGCACCATCTCAACCAGCGGCGATAAAGGTCCCTTTTCTTTTTGAGCTTCCGCGGACGCTTCTTTGTCGGATGCTTTCTGCGAAAACTTTTGTACAAGGTTCTCGCGTGTCTGCGGGTTGATCGCCGTCCCCGGCCGAGCCAGATTCACGACCAACAATCCAAAGAAAACAGCAATCAGTGTGGTGACGAAATATAGGCCGATCGTTCGAAAACCCATTTGGGAAAGCTTAGACAGATCCTTAAGGTCCGAAACTCCTTTGATCAGTGACGCGACAATCAATGGAATTGCGATCATTTTCAGCGCTCTGATAAACATCGTGCCGAATGGTTTAATCCAATCGACCACCCATTGCTTGGCAGGTAACGCCGGCGTGTCGAGAAATGTTGCGGTCAATCCGAGCAGAATCCCAACGATCATCCCGATCAGAATTTTCCAGTGTAGCGCCATTGCTCGCATCAATCGTCCCACCATTTTCGGATATTCACCAACCGCATCCTGATAGATGTTTGGCTTTGTCACCGTTACTTCGAAAAAGTCCTTTGAACCGCAATTGTACCGCTATATACTCAGGGAGTGTCTCACGTAATCGTTGTACCCGAAGCAAAATTGTTGAGGAATGTTATGGTTTCGTTATTGCTTACAACACGCTGCACAGCGAACAGTTTGGCTGATGCTCTTAAGTTCGTTTTCGCTTTGCTAATTGTTGCCGCCCTGCAGCAAGTTGGACAGGCCCAGCAGTTTGAGCAACAGGCGCCGACGCCGCCGGGCCTAATCCTTCCTGCGGTACCAGAGGTTCAACACAACGGCCCTGCAGCGGTTCCCGAACCGAGCACTTCGGGAGGTCGCAGAGCTCGTAGTTCGACGACGGTGCTTATTGAAAACGGTGAGAACGGTGCTGGGTCAGTCGAGGACCACACAGACGCCACTTACGACTTACTTCAAAACAGCGTCTCCGGACAGGGAGACTACGCGTTTCATCTAGCCACACGATTTGGACACTGGTTCAAGCCAACCACTTCGGTAACAGTGACGCCCGGTTGCAAGCTTTTCTTCCAAAGTCGTCTCGGATGGGCGACCAGTGATCAAACCGCCACCGTTCAAATTTCAACCGATGCAGGTGCCACTTGGAGTTCAACCGTCTGGACGCAGGCGGGAACCAACAACAGCGGCGAGAGCGGCTTTACCTTGAAAGAGATCGATCTTTCTACTTTTGACGGCCAGAGCATTCAAGTTCGGTTTCTATATGACTTTAGCGGCGGCAGCTTCTATCCACAAACAGACAGTGGCGTTGGCTGGTATGTCGATAACATTCAGATCGGAAGTTCATTTTCAAAAGAACTCTACACGAATTTCGGCGACCCCAGCGATGATGAGCAGCACTACCTGGAATACATAAACCGTGCGCGTGCCAGCGCCGCCGTCGAGGCCGCGCGTCTGCGCGATGAAACTGATCCTCTGATCACCAATGCTTACGCTAACTTTAGTATCGACGTAAATGACATACTCAATCAGTTTTCATGGCATGTCAGTACTGCATGTATGGAAGAATCTGCCCAACCACTCGCGTTCAACACGGACTTACTTCAGATAGCGAGACTGCATACCCAAGACATGTTCGATAACATTTTTCAGGGCCATGACAGTTCGTCTTCTCCACCATCTCCCTTCAATCCAGGTGACACCCTAGGTGACCGACTCAATCATTTCGGCTACTCGGGGATCGCCGGTGAAAATGTTTACTCCTACGCAAGATCCGTTGCGCACGGTCACGCGGGGTTTGATGTTGACTGGGGGGCGACGACAGTCACCTCTTCACCTTGCTACAATTCAGCCTTTGCCGGCCAAGGCATGCAGAACCCGCCAGGTCACCGACTTTCCATACACAACGGCGCCTTTCGAGAGATCGGTATCGGCGTAATCAATGGCTCCAACGGCAGTGTCGGTCCTCAACTGGTCACACAGAACTTTGGCGGCAGTGGTGGTAGAGTAATCACTGGGGTTGTCTACATCGACAGCAATAACAACTCGTTCTACGACCCGGGCGAGGGCGTCAGCGGAGTGCGTGTAGAGACTCCCGGTTCGGCGTTCTTCAGTGTTACTTCGAACTCAGGAGGCTACGCCATTCCAGTCGATACAGATGCCACGCATCCGGTCACTTTCTCCCAAGGCGGCGTGGCGACCTCAACCCTCGATGCGGTGGTTGCTGGAGGCAGCAACGCTAAACTCGACTACGTTCCAACGTCGATGGTACTCTTGGGAGATGTCGACCAAAACAACATGGTAAACTTTTTAGACATTGCACCATTTATAGCTGTCTTGCAAGCCAGTGCTTTCCAAGCTGAAGCCGATTGTGACCAGAACGGAGTCGTGAACTTCCTGGACATCCCGGCATTTATCGCAATCCTCAGCGGCGGGTAAAGCTCGTGGGTTTTACGAAAGCCGTTTGGGCAATCCCCCGTCCAAAAACGGCTTGAGCGACTTGATAGTGCTACGACTCGGCTGGATTAGGATCATCCCTACCGTAGCGTCCGCGAAATTCTTCGACAGGGTATTTCGCGCGATTTAGCTCCATCTTTCGCTTCATCACACCGGCGACATCGATTTCCAGTTCGTTAGCGATCGCCATTGCGTAGCATAATACATCTGCGAGTTCTTCGCCGATGGCCACTTTCTTGTCGGAATCTGGTTCACGGGATTCCTGCCCCTCGATCCACTGAAAATGCTCCATCAATTCAGCCGCCTCAACCGCAAGCGCCATGCTGATGTTCTTGGGGCTATGAAACTTGCTCCAATTGCGTTGGGCAACGAACGTTCCGACCATTTGGCGAATCGCATGAATGGTCGTTTGTTCGTCGTTAGTAATTAGATGATCAACCGACATACTTCCTACCGAATAAACGTCCCGTCCGCGTCGACAGAAGTGCTGAGGATCGCTTCCCGATCGGCCACCGTTTCGAATCCTGCTTTGATGGCATCATACTTGGCCACCGGAGCAGCCGAGGGGAACTCAGTTGCATACCATTGGTTCCAAGCGTTCATCTGTTGTTGCCACGATTCTCCACCAACCTTAATACCGCTCCAGTGGGCAAGCAAATTTGCGGCAGCAGTTGCTTCTCCCTGCAATCGATAGCCCAACTCAATTGCATCTCGATAATGAACAGGATTCTTTGGGCGTCGACGTACGGTTGCTAGTTTCTCTAAGATTTCCTTACCGGTTTCCTCGTCCACGATTGGTAAACTGCTGACCAAGTAGGACCAGTTTTCCTTGGCCGGATCCAGAGCAAGCCCAATGGCTAGATCCGCGCGTCGAGTCGGTTCGTTGTCGTAGCACTCTCGCAACCAGGCAAACGAAGCCTCCGACCCGTGTTGAGCCAACAAAGCGATGATGCCCAGACGCACTTTCTTCGCGGATTGGTCCTCTCGACCAATCAATTTTTTGTCAAGCGTTTTGAGTGAAGCCGCCAGCTGATCGGTCAAGGGGTTAGGCATCTTATAGAACGATTCGACCACGGCTTCGGGCCACTTGTCGCCGCCAGAAATAATCTCCTCCAAACTTGCACCGCTAGGATCCAATGCCGGTTCTACCGCAGCGATCGCCGTCGGCATAGTAGACGGTTGAATTCCCGGGTAGCCCTGCAATTCGGCCGTCGCTTGAGCCAACGCACTGCGTGTCGTACTCGAAAATGACTTTGCAGATCTTTGAAAATAGGTAACCGCTTGGAATTTTTCAGCCTTCGATGTGGTTGGGGCTCGCAGCCACGCTGCAAGGCGACCATCTAAATCTCCCGCGTTCAAGCCGGAAAGAACTTTCACAAGTTCCATGTTGATCTCCGGGCTCCCGGCAGGAAACTCCTCGCCAATGCGGTCGACAAAAGCTGGAATCTTTTCGGGATCCACCTGGCCCTGCGACAATGTAATCTCAAACACTCGTAACAAATCCAAGAAGTCCTCGTCGCTCAAGAATCCATCGAGTGCAACGCTGCCTTCAGCCAACACGCTGTAAGCGCGTTCCAAGCTGGGTTGAGCGGTCATCAGTGCAAGAGACGAATTCAGGAACAGACGAACGTCTTGGCTGCTGACCATTTCTGTCTGCCACTCTCTGGCGTCGATACGCTCCAGCAATCGGCGAGCAGTTGCAGCTTCGGTTGCGTCAGCCGATTTCAGCAAATGAGTCAGTAGAGTCGGTTTTAGCTTCAAATCAGCCCGCAGCAATGCTTCACAAGCTTTGCGACGAACCATCGAAGAAGGATCATTTAGTAACCCAATCAACAGATCATTGTCAGCCGATCGCAGACTCAAGCCACACATGAGAGCCGCTTGCCGACGGATGGCTGCCGACTTCTCTTTGGTCAAAGTCTTCAAAACATCGTGTGGCAGCGTTGGTCCGTAGAGCACGGCCAGCTGCATCGCACGCACGCGAAATTCCGGTTGATTGCGAGTCTCGGTGACTACGCCAAGGATCGAAGCTTTCCACTCTCCCCCCATTTGACGTCTTAGTTCGGCAATATTCTGCCGCGCCCACGCGGAATTTGGCTGAGGGTGTCGCATGATCTTTTCTAGGTCATTCTTGAATGCCATTACTTCTTGAGGCACTTCCCCCTTCCAGCTCACCTTGTAAACACCACCGCTGTCGCTGCTGCCTCCATTGCTGAAGTACAAATCACCATCGGGACCAACCGCCATGTCACTCACTCGCAGCGCTCTTCCTGACAAGAAGGTCTCGGCTTGGCCAACATAACCAGCACCAGAAGGCTTAGTCTTCAGGGTAAGAATTTTTCCTCCCGCCCAGTCCGCCAGAAACAACGTGTTTTGATATTTCTTCGGGAACGCAAGATGTTGATACAAAACGGCTCCTGTTGGATGGCCAGCGCCAGTCGTACAAACAGTGGGCGATTGATCCAAATAGTAGCTAACAAACTTAGACCAACCACTACGCCAGCCCATTTCAGATCCGGCAGTCACGTTGTACACAGAAGTTGGCCGGTACCAATTTGTTTCACGATCGGCCTCGAACGCGCTGTCGTGAATAAACAGCTCGCCATTTTGATCGAACACTAGATCATAGGCATTTCGAATTCCACCGGCGAACGTCTCCGGTCGACTACCGTCAATGCCCACTCGAATAACGGTGCCTCCATGATCTGGAGTGTTTTCTCCATCTCCTGATTGCAGACTGCCGTTATATGTGAATTGATATGGGCTACGTCGCGAAACGGCACCCTCAAGCTGACTCTCATTGCCGACAACAAGATACAGCATCCCGTCTAGGCCAAGCGTAACGCCGTGAGGTCCGTTGTCACCAAGTTCACCCGTGAACCTCAACAAAGTGTCTGCTACTTCAGCCCGGCCGTCTCCATCTTTGTCCGACAGACGATACAGGGCTTGCCCATCAGGACCTTCGCCGGTGACAAAAACGTCACCGTTGAGTGGCAAAATTCCTTGGCAAGAATGGACTTCATTGCAAAACACTCGAACCTGTTTTATTGGTTATGCACGACTGGGCGGTACAAGAAC
>CAYTPS010000027.1:18803-22797 GCA_964439245.1 uncultured Pirellulaceae bacterium
GTCCTGAGAGACAAGGTCTGCGATCATCAACGGACCACCTTCCTTGGACATCAGCAATTGTCCATACTCGTTGAACTCCATCGCGATAACTGAACCGGCCTGCTTGCTACTGAAAACCGTTGTTACATCAAACTGAGAATTAGGATCGATGCCCAAAGGTATAACCGCAGATTTTTGGACGACTTCTTTGGCTGCAGGTACTGGCTTGGCTACAGGCACCGGCTTGGCCGCAATCTTAGCCACAGGAATTTTCTTTGGCTCTACTGGTGGAGCACTTTTCGTTTTTGCAATCTTTGCAGGAACGAAACTGGATTCGTTACTGACAGCGCTCGGCAATTGAGCAGAGACGTCTTTCGCCTTTGACACTTTCTCAGCGATCACCGCAGGTAAGGCAACTGCGACAGGTTTGGTTGGTTTAGCCAAGCTCTTCATTGAAGAGAGCTTAACGCGTGACTTCTTGGGTTGGGCATAAGCCTTCTTGGATTCAACGTCCAGGCTACCGCCCAGTGCGCTCTGTTTTGCAGCTCCGCCAAAAACGGCGACTTGCTGTGTGGCCGATTTGCTGCGGTTGTCCACGTTGATGGCTCTGGATGTCAGCCAACTTTTGGCATTAAACTGACTCTTGTACCACCCGTAAGCTTTCGCCGTGTAGCTTCGCCATGTGTTGTCGGTACGCAGAACTCGATACCGCACTTCACCTTCTTCCTTGATGCGCATCTTCATCGCCAGACCAACATGCTTGCTATCAAGGTGTTTGACGCGCACCGCAACTAGGTTGGTTCCAGACTCCAAAAACGGCGTCGGGTCAAACTTGGTTATTGCTCCAAATGACTGACCATTTGCAATCATCTCGCCATTAATGAACAGCTCGAACTCATCGCCGGCAGCCAATGTGAGTTCGGCCTTCTCTGGCTTGACTAAGGTGAATTTCTTCCGAAAGTAGACCTCGCCCTGATCCGACCCCAACGTAACGTCCAGCCTTGGCGACCAAATCCAAGTCGCATCGATCTCGGCAGCTTTGCCGACATCGCCAAGAGAGTCACCCACCGCAGCCGAGTTTCGCGCGGAATCCGATTGAGCCTGTGCCCGATCTGTTTGGGCTGAAAGGCAAGCCATTGCTAGACCCATCACTGCTTTGGTCAGCAAAGAACGCCAAACGACGCGGCTGTTCGAGTTAGCCGAGTACCGAGAAACGAATCTATTGAAATTCAAACCAGTTCGAACTTGATAGCGATCTTCCATGACCATCTCTTAAATTGCGTAAAACAGGCAAAATACAGCAGGCGTCTGTCGCCGCAAAACCAGCGGCGCTGACAAGGGCAGGGCACCCTCGTCTGATCTATCGTCCGAAAAGCCTTACCAGTTTGGCTGACTTTACCGGTTGTAAGGATTTCGTTGAAATTAACTGCGGCTGAGTTGATTTTGCTCTAGTTGGGGACCACGAAAGCAACCTCAATTGCAGCTGTTTTCCAAGTAAAAACCTGGTTGAAATACTTCTTATGTTTGAAAAAACAGGATGCCCCAACTAGAGTACTTTCGGGCCATTTCCATGCCCGTTCTCCGCCAGTCACTGCAGAACATCTAACTTGCCAACTTTGGACAACCACAATGCCACGAAAACCGCAGCTCTTCTCGATCCAAACCACTAGTCCAGCGAAGCGCAAATCCAGCAAACGCGCCAGCATGGCCTATTCCAAATTGGAGTTCCGGAATCTGCTGGCAACCTTGGCATTGAACGACACCAATGGCATTCTCAGCATCAACGGCACGGCCGATGCGGATGTGATCGATATCACTCAGTCAGACACTACGCTCAGCGTCGTCGTTGATGGTGCAGCGGCAGAAACCTTCAATATTTCCGAGGTCAATCAACTATTGTTCATCGGAGAAGCCGGTGACGATTCAATCACCAACGACTCGGATATTCCATTGGTCGCGCTCGCTGGCGCTGGCAACGATACGCTGGTAGGCGGTACAGCCAACGACATTCTGATTGGTCACGACGGCAACGACACCATCTCCGGAGGCGCAGGCGACGACATCCTCGGCGGCAATGATGGCGACGATACATTGGTCGGTAATGGTGGTAACGATGACCTACGTGGCGGCCTTGGAATCGACAACCTAACTGGCGGCTTGGGCGACGACATCCTCCGCGGTGGAGACGACAACGACACCATCGAAGGCGGAGAAGGAGACGACTTTATCAACAGTGGTGCTGGTGATGATACCGTCACTGATATTGCTGGTAACGACGATGTCCTCGCGGGTCCCGGTAACGACAACATCGACGTAGGTATCGGCAATGACTTCGTCTTTGGCGACTTCGGTAACGATACGATCACTGGCGGTGAAGGCAACGATCAACTCGTTGGTGGCGGCGGCAATGACATTCTCAACGGCGACCAAGGCGACGACTTTTTATATGGCACCGATGGTTCAGACACGATCAACGGTGGTGAGGGCGACGATAATATTGGCGGCCAATCAGGCAACGACATTCTTGCTGGCGGCGATGGAAGCGACCGAATCACTGGTGGTTCTGGTAATGACTCCATCAACGGCGGCGTTGGCGAAGACAACCTCTTTGGCGAACGCGGTGACGACACAATTTCAGGTGGAGACGCCAAAGATCGCATCTTCGGTGGTCTTGGCTTAGACACCCTCAACGGCGACGCCGGAGATGACGTTATCGCCGGCGACGCAAACAACGACATCATCAATGGCGGTGCTGGCAGCGACATTATTTTTGGTGGCGACGGCGACGACAATATCAGCGGCAATGCGGGTATTGATTTCATCTACGGCCAGGCTGACAACGACACCGTTTTTGGTGGTACTGAGATTGACATCATTCGCGGCAACGATGGCAACGATGAACTTCACGGCGGAGATGGCAACGACCGACTCTTCGGCAACGATGGTAACGACCGTCTCTTTGGCGACGCTGGACTTGACCGATTGTTCGGACTCGCTGGCAACGATGCACTCGCAGGTGGAAGTGACTCCGAGCAAAATCGACTCTCCGGTGGTGAGGGCAACGATCGATTCCTCACGTCTAGCTCGGAAGATCTCTTCCTAGATCGCAGCGGCGGAGATGCTCTACTTAACTTCGTCAACGGTTCGAGCCAGTGGACCGATTTAGAAATCCAAGTGATTGACGACGGGTTGGATCGACTGGTGGCCGAAACAGGAAACCCCCGGTTGTTGAAAGACCCGCTTAGCGGCAGTCCTTTAGTGTTTGTCAAAGAAAACACCATTCCTCAAGGCCTCTCAATCGCCACCAATGCATTAGTCGAGGTTGAAGACTTTGTTTTCAATCCGGCGACCGGTAGCCTCGAGTCGACCCCACGTTTGGAACGTAGAATTTCTTTTGCCGATTGGGCTGAGAATGTCGACACGCTATCAGATCTGAGAACACTCGAAATACCGCGTACGATTGCATTGGGATGGGCATCCGCCGAAGCAATCTCTGCAGTGATCCCTTCTCAAAGTTCGTTCTATAGTCAGTTCTTGCAGTTGAGCAACTGGTTGGAAACCGCACCAGTCATTAATGTTGACTTCTTTCAATCTTCTGGCGACGGACTTCACTTTTATCGCGAGGACAGTGTCTTCGCAGTTGACACCCAAGACGCTGCTTCGGCTCGAAATGACCTAGACGCACGTATCAATCCTGAACAAGATTTTTCCAGCACTTGGCAGCTGTTTTTCACTCCAGGCGAAGAAGCAGAGAAAGAACGATTGTCTCAGAAACTAGAGAAGATCGACGACCTATTCTCTCTGCTTTCAATCATCTAACGGTTAGCGGAATAATTCACCATTGTGACCACCTGACCTCGGTGTCTCTTGATGTATTTGCATTGGGAGACACCATTTTTTTATGCGCCTTGGGTGCGCAGCATCCCAGAAAAAAAGGGGGGCGGGGGGTAGGCTAGTGGTCCTTCAAACCTGAAATGAATAGTTAGATGGGTGTCGTACTTCACGCTTGCGCGAG
>CAYTPS010000028.1:0-1807 GCA_964439245.1 uncultured Pirellulaceae bacterium
ATCATCAACTTCTTGTCATGAGCTTTAACAGCCATCAACGTGGATAACAAATAACCTAAACCAAGTGTGTCAGAGACCTCCCACGAAGTCAAAAACACAGGTATCGCGTGAGCCATCAGCAGCCTCAGCCCAAAACACACGGTGAAGAAAAACAACAGCTTTCGCCCGCCCTGCATAGCGATGTCGCGGATCATTGGCGCTCGCAAAACCAAAGAACCAACGGAATAGATCATCATGCATTCAGCGATGGTCGCAACAATTTTAGATGGTTCGTGCAGCGTCAAACCCAACAGCGCAGGAATCAGAATTCCGTTGAAATCCCAAGCGTATCTCAGATTGATCCACGACGCCAGGAAGGCCGTAGTAATCAAAATCACATAGGACTTGGGGCTTGCCAAAAGCGACGTGGAGATATCGTCGTAAAGCAAATGAAAATTGCCCAACCTCAGGTTCGTGACCTCACCGAGCAACATGACAGCCATCCACGTCATTGCAATACAAGAGACGATCGGCAACAACCCTCGTGTCAGCCCCGGCTTCCAAAAGTAGTTTGCGATCAACGCGACCACAATCAGGCCAAAGCTCTGCAACTCATTGCGATAGTCAAAGTTCCACCCGAGTTCCTCCGAGATGAAACGGCCTACCTCAGGAAGCAACCAACCATCGAATGTAGCGCGCACAATAACACTGACCACTACGATCACGAAGAAACGGTCCCTACCAAAAAAGCTAGACCAGTAGGGCGTCTTATTTAGCCCGTCGGATATCAATCGGGCCAGCAGATAAGTCACGATGGCTTCCAAGAAAACCACGATTGCAGTGGCAGGTCTGGAAATCAACAACGGGACGAGGTAACCGGGTACAACAAGTGCTGAAAGGCTCCACCCAAGCCTCAAATTACAGACCACCGCCACTACGACGCCCACCCAAACCGTAGCAGAGACGGTAATGGCTGCCGAATCATTGGGAAAGATAGGAAGCAGGTCTTGGAACATTATCCAGTTATGCCCCCGATGTAATTTCGTTGGTTGAGGCTGCGGCTTGCTTTGGCGACCCTGATTTTAGTTTCTTTGATTCGCTGAGAAGATCAATCGTTACGGACATAGAGTGAGGCTGGCTGACGACTGAAACCTCGCCTCCCCAGCTGCCGACCCAAGCTTCAATTTCCGAAAGTTGGTCCGACTGTGCAGGAGTGAGATTCTGTCCTGGCGCCCCTTCAATGCTTTCAAGCACGTCACTCCCAGTATCTTTCTGTGATACTTCAAGATTTCGTCTCAAAGTTTCAATTGGCGTCCCACCACCCTCATTGTAAAAGGAGCATGAAACTCCGGTTTCGTTGTGAGTGAATTGAACCCGCACTTCACTGTCATCAAACGCGTCCTCCACCAGCAACTGAACAGCTGTTGCGAATACTCTCTCCAACAAAATCGGGTTGGCAGAAACCATCATCACATCTGAATCAAAACCTGAATTGATTCTTATCGAGTGGCTGTTTAACGTTTCCTTGAAACTGCTGACAACAGTCTGCCAAATCGAAACGGCGTTAACCGAGAAGCAGTTCTCCGCATCCTCGCTGACCCGACGTTGCGAGATCTCTTTACATTGTTGCAGAACTGAAACAATATCGTTGACAGTGCTGCCCACAGAACCAAACAGGTCCTGAAGTATTTCTTGAGGTGACTGAGACTTCTCACCAATCAGACGAATCTTTTCTCGGTTCGCCTCCAGCGCTGCCGACTTTTCGTTCGCCTCTGGGATAAGTGTAGAGGTCAATCGTTGGTTCCACAGATCTAGATTTTGGAACGGG
>CAYTPS010000028.1:1817-9291 GCA_964439245.1 uncultured Pirellulaceae bacterium
CGACAATCTCGACCAACAAGCCATGCATTTCGATCGAGGTCCGCCTCTCTTCCTCCACGAGATGCATGGGTTTGACATACATCAACTTGTGACTTTGACCAGAAATCGAATCTGCAATCATGATTGTCTCCGGCTGATCATTGAGGATCACTTGCCGAAAGATCTTGCGGCAAGCATCCTGGGATTTGCCGCTGAGCGTGGCCATGATTTCGATGCACGACGCATTAGAAATGGAGAGTTGCGCTTCTTGGATCATTTTGTTGAAACTTGAATTTCTTCGGATCACGCGTCCATAGATGTCAAAAGTCGCCATTGCAGACTCCGAACAATCAAACGCGAGATCCGCGCGTTCAATCAAATCATTTTGTTTTTCGGTGTTGCGTTGGACCTCAATGAACTCTCGCTCTTCAGGTAATTTTTGCAAACGATGAAACCAATTGATCTGACCTAAATCATCTTCGGCTTCCTTGCGACTAGCGGCGATCAATTGCGACATCTCGTTAGTAAATCGCGACAAGAAAGATTCAAAATCGGCCCACTGAGCGAGTTTCTTTTTGTCCATCGCCAGGACAACAATCCCCAGTGTCGTCAGCCCGTTGGTCATTGGCAGTATATACTCAACCTCTTTAACTCCGGGTGTTGTAATAAAGAAGTTCCCCCGCGGATTAATGATCGGACGCTTCTCCTCCAGCGCTTCAAAATACGGTGAACGCCGATAGTCCAAACGTTTCTCGAAGATTTGTGAATAGTCACATCCGATTGAACGAACGTTCTTCAGGTGCGTCGCACCAGGCGTAAGCTCTAACAAAACCATGCGCGTTGGTTGGAACATTTGGTAGGCCGAATCGCCGATGGCTTTCCAAACGCCCTCTTCAAACCTTGACTCCAAATGCGCCTCGCGCACTGTCGAACGCATCTTCCAGTACTGAACAAAATGCTCCTTGGTGTCCATGCGTTGAACAATGATAGTCGCATAGGCAAGCGCTGCTGAAGAGACGATAACAGACACCGGCAGCCAAACATGAAACAACCAAATGCTGCAAACCGCAGCAACTAAAATCAAGCCAATCAACACGCCAACACAAGTCAAACACCATCCGATTGGCACTTGCCTCGCAAGTTGGATGGTCGCCAGCGTGACGAAGATCGCTGACAGAACGGCTGAAACAAACGATAGATGCCGAGAGTATTTTTCCTGCAGAAGGCTCTCAAGAATATTTGCTCTGATCTCCAACCGGTGCATCCGAGCGAAACCGACTGCCGCAGGAACATGAAGACCGACGCCTTCTTCGTGGTCGGGACCAATCAGCACGATCTTTCCTTGGATTAACTCGCGTACTGAACTTCCGCTGATGAGTTCAGATGCATCAATGCGCCCTATCGTTCCGGGATCGCCGCACCAGCTCACCACAAAATCTCCCTCTGGCAGCACGTAAGATGAACCTCTGACTGCTTTGACGATCTTTCCTTCCAATGAAGGAAGCCGCACGCCGACCTGCTCCATCGTCGCCTGCGCTTTGCAAAAAACGGGCGACAAGCTATTGGGAAGAGTCGAGAATCCAGTTTGGTAGTTGCTGCTGACCTTTCCACCCGGGCTGGAGAAAAGCTGATCGCAGCTATACCCAACGGTTAATTCCCGCGCGTAAGGCAAGCGATCTAATCGCTGATAGTTACGAGGCTCAGCCGTGGCAATTAAACCAATCGCTTTGGGTGATTGTCTGTGAATCTCGTCGAGCAGCGCAATAAGTTCCTGCGACCCCGATGCCAACAGTTCGGGGCGGGCTGATACCATTAGAACGTTTTCTGCGGCAACGTAAGGAATCCCCAGACGATGGCAGCCGTTCTCAAAAAGCGCGTTAAATGGTCCGAAACCACCGACCAAATCGATCAGTAGTACGAATGTCATTACGCATAGTGCGGTCATTAAGCCAAACTTGCTTTGGCGGAACTTTCCGAGCTTCATATAGGTAGGTGCGCGGGGAGACTAATGGGGAACTGAGGCAGGTGACTCAGGAGGGAACTACGGCAGGTGACTGAGGGGATAGTAACCTGGCTTCTCCATCGTTATCGGACAATCTCAAAACGAGATGCATTCAAACGAGAACCCCCCCATAGTATGTCCTCTAACGGTGGTCCCAAATGTCCGAGCTGATTGGTTGCGGCAAACAATGCGCTCGCCTGACCGAGGATGCGCTATTCGAAAAGTACCAAACAACACATTTGCGTTAGGAAAAATGCTGCACAATTCCATCGACCCAATTTTTTTCTCAATTAGGTAGAACTGTTAAAAACAGAGAAGAACTCCACTGAGAGTCTTCTCTCATGAATTCAAGTGGAGTGCCGTGCACTTCGAATCTGACGCCACTGGAACTTTCTCAGGGAGCGGTTTAGCAAATCACTGGAGTAAGCTAATCTGCGGTCCGTTGTTCGTAGACGAGTTGCAAAAACGTCTCGACGTCTTTTATCTTCTTGCCCGATTCGACGGCAGTGGTCACCATGTTTCGTGCCTCGGACTCTGGGTGACCGAGGGAAAGTAGGATCTGGCAGACCTCTTCCGCCAAAGAATGCTGACTGGCCGCGGCCGCGGACTCTCCCTCCATAGCCGGGATCAACAGCGCAAATTTTGCCATCTTCCGACGTAGCTTTGCAACAACGCGCTCGGCCGTCGCAGCACCGATCCCCGGAAGAGTCTTCAGTGTGGTCACGTCTTGCTCTTCAATCGCGCGAGCAACGTCCGGTACTGGTCTGACCATCGCACGCAACGCTTTTTTGACCCCAACGCCATCTACGGAACAGAACATCTCAAAGAATTCACGCTCGACAATGCTATTGAATCCGATCATACGAGGCGTCATCCGGCCACCTTTTTGTACATTGCCGTCAATATACTGAATCGTGTGCAGTTCGACTTCTTGGTCAATTTTCAACTGTAGTTGTCTGCGCGTGAAATCGGGAACGAGAATCTCGTAGTGAAATGGCGCGATGTGCAATACCGCGACATCCTCTCCCAATTCAGTCAGTAGGCCAGCAATCTTGGTAATCATAGAAGTCCATCAGGTCGAAAGGAAAGGTAGTGATGCGTCAGAGCGATGGCCAATGCATCGGCAACGTCTGCAGGCTGGGGCACGTCGTTGAGTCCTAAGTGCCGGGCTACAGAAAGCTGGATCTGGTTCTTCGGGGCACGCCCGTTGCCCGTTAGGACACGTTTAACTTGCGTGGCGGCATAGTGCTGAATCGGTAAATCGTGTTGACTGGCGGCCAGACAAATCACGCCCCGCGCGTGGCCCATGATAATCGATGTTTTTGGACGCTCGTAGTGGCTGTAAAGTTCTTCAAGCCCCATACAATCTGGCTTGAGCGACTCAATTACATCAGACACACCATCGTAGATCGATGCAAGGCGCTTCTGCAATTCGTCTTTGCGTTTGCTGCGCACGACCCCAGCTTCAACAATTTCGATTTGCTGATGTCCCAAAACATCAATCACGCCGTAACCGGTAATATTCAGCCCCGGGTCGATTCCCATAATTCGAGTCGAGGTTGTAGTGGAAGCCATGGAAAAACTGCATCCAAAGGAGCGTATCAACAGTGAGCGAGAATCTTATGCGACTGGTTAAAATTATCCTACGGCAGTCTATCTGGCTTCCTTAGCGGATCTGCCGCATCAGCGCGACGCACTGGGCCATCATCGCTTGCCCGCCGCCAACGGCACCAACGCCTTCTCCTGTCTTTGCTTTGACCCCCACCTGACCGGGAGAGATTTTTAGAATCTCAGCAATACGATCGGCAATGGCTTGCTTGAATGCCGAAAGCTTGGGTTTTTCTGCGAACACAATACAGTCGAGGTTGATGATTTGAAAACCGGATTCTGCATCGCTTTGAGCAACATGTCGGCAGAGTCACGCCCGTGGTTTTCCGGATCTGTATCAGGAAACAGCTCGCCGATGTCCCCCATCGCTGCCGCACCCAAAATGGCGTCGGTAATCGCATGCAGCAGCACGTCGGCGTCGCTATGACCATCCAAGCAAAACTCGTAGGGAATATCGATCCCGCCCAACCTCAGCGGTCCTCCTGCCTTGAGGCGATGAGTATCATGCCCGATACCGATTCTCAAATGGGATAATTCATCCATCACCAATGCCTGATCGCTGTTATCTATTAAAGTGAAAATTTGGCCACGCCAAAATATCCTAGGGGAAATGCCATTTCGCAAGGGCGCGTCCCAGTTTCATAAAATGGATGTCTCGATCGACTAACGGCTGTTGGTTCCTTTGTTGGGAATCTATACTTGGCGGAATGCCTGTCATCGAGATAAAAAACCTTGTCAAATCATACCGCGTCTACCAAAAAACCGAGGGGTTGGTGGCTTCGGTAAAAGGTCTATTTAAGCGCGAATACCATAACGTCGAAGCAGTAAAGAATATTGACCTCGAAGTTGAAGAAGGCGAATTCGTTGCATTCCTTGGCCCCAACGGGGCCGGTAAAACGACCACGCTTAAACTTCTCTCTGGCGTAATCAATCCCGACTCTGGCTCATGCAGCGTGATGGGATATACGCCTTGGGAGCGACGCAACGAGTATCGACGCCGATTCGCGCTTGTCATGGGCCAGAAGAATCAGCTGTGGTGGGATTTGCCGGCCGCCGAATCGTTCCGACTGAACCAGCACATCTACGGCGTACCCGCAGAGAAGTTCGACAAGACGCGAGACGAACTGTGCGATCTACTAGACGTGAACCGGCTGCTGAATCAACCGGTGCGTGAATTGTCACTTGGTGAGCGGATGAAGATGGAGTTGATCGCGGCTTTGCTGCATCAGCCTGAGGTGCTGTTTTTGGATGAACCCACAATCGGCCTAGACGTGGTGGCTCAGCATAAGATCCAAGAGTTCCTCAAGTACTACCAGCAACATCGCAAAACGACCATCCTGTTAACCAGCCACTACATGAAAGACATCGAGGCGCTTTGCAAACGTGTAGTGATCATTGCCGACGGCGAGATATATCACGATGGCTCGTTGGAAGGCATCGTCGACAAGTTCAGCGGAGACAAAATCGTAACGCTGCAACTGTCAGACGCGTCGTCACTGGGAGACCTAAGAAATCTTCCCAATGTGATTGAAGTCGAGGAACCCAAGATTAAGTTTCGTGTTGGCCGCGACCGGGTCGGCGAGGTACTGGCGGGAATTTTCAAATCTCATTCAGTCGATGACATCGTGGTCGAAGATCCGCCGCTCGAGGAGGTAATCTCAAACGTGTTTTCGGCTGCCGAGGAAAAAAAACACTCATCGACCGGTGCCGCAAGTGTTTAGTAATGTGAAAACTTGGTGGACGTTTTTTAAGATCTCGATCAACGAGCGTCTGGTATATCGCGGCGATTTCATCATTGGAACGTTAATGCGTTTCCTACCGACGTTGACGCAAATCTTTCTGTGGTGGGCAATCTACGACGCGATCTCGACGCCCGGCACTGCCGATTCCGCCGCCGGACCCGACGAAGATATTCAAGGGTACCGCTACGGTGATATGGTTGCTTACTATTTAATGGTGACCATCGCCCGCGCGTTTTCCAGTATGCCTGGACTGACCAAAGGTATCGCCAATCAAATCCGAAGCGGAGAGATCAAGAAGTTTCTTATCCAACCGGTCGACATGCAGGCCTGTCTATTGATGCAACGCATCGCTCACAAATTGGTCTACTATTTGATGGCGGCGCTGCCGTTCGCACTGGTTACTGGTTGTGCGGTGACTTTTTCATTGATGGCTGGCCCGACGCCGAAACGCTTACTGTATTTTTTGC
Source organism: uncultured Pirellulaceae bacterium (assembly GCA_964439245.1). Taxonomy (GTDB): domain Bacteria; phylum Planctomycetota; class Planctomycetia; order Pirellulales; family Pirellulaceae; genus Mariniblastus. The sequence continues at coordinate 7,616 of CAYTPS010000028.1, forward strand.
GTCACTGCTTCTCGGCTTTGCGCTGGGCTTTTACCTAGAGTGCACGATTGGCTTGGTGGGATTCTGGTTCCTTGAAGTCACTTCGCTGACGTTCATCTACATGCTGATGAATTTCTTGTTGTCGGGTCACATGTTTCCACTTGAACTACTCCCCGAAGGACCGGTCAATATAAGAGCATTCGTCGAATTCCTGCCCTTCAAATATTTGGCCTACTTTCCCGCCGCCGTTTTCCTCGGCAAAGTCCAAGGTTCGGCAATGTATTGGGGACTGGCCATCGAGGCGGCGTGGGTGATCTTCTTTATCGTTCTTTCGCGCACGTTGTGGTTCCGCGGCGTGAAGCGGTACAGTGCTTTCGGCGGGTAAGCCGAAAGGGTCGCAAGTAGCTATACTTGACGCGAGAGTTGAGTTCCTCGCATATTCACTGCAGAGGTCTTCTCTGGTTCTTCCGCTTTCTTCTTTACCTCTTTTTTCACGCCGCCGGGATTTGCCTCTAGGTAATCAGACGAACGTTTTGAGTATGTTCCCAAATCACAGCCGCAAAAAGCAGCTAAAGTGATTGCAAGTGCAGTAGTGAGGCAGAACGAAAGCTGTTGGAAACAACGCATGGGAAAACCGTGAGATTCAAAAGATCAAGTGAAATCTATTGCAATAATTTAGCACACGCCACGTCTCAATCGCAGCGGTTGTCTCTAATTTTCTGATTCGTTTGCGCCGCCATAGCCCCGAGCATGCGCATGCATACGCGCAACATTGCCCATAAAAACAGTCGGCCCAAAGGGGTTTTCTTTGACTGCCGATTCAATCGCCGAACGCGATTTCTCGGCTTCGCCCATCATCTCATAGAACAGGCCAATATACAGACTAGCATGATAGGTGGTCGACGAATCACCACTTTTCTCAGCGGAAACTCGGACCTGGTCGACGGATCCTCGGCCGGCAAACATTTCGTAAATCTCGGGCATGGCAATGCGCCGGTCGCGCGAGATCTCAATCATGCCTTTCCGCGCTTCTTCCACCGAAGACACTCTGGATTTGGACAGCATGTGCCACACCGAGTTTTCAACGTCCTGTGAGTTAAAATTCTGATGACTCTCCAATTGATCGACCACATCAGCATAGCGATCGGCATAGTACAAAGCCAAACCACGTTGCCAAAGTTGGGGTTTTAGCTGGGGTTGCAACTTGATGACGCGATCGAAAGCCGCGACCGACTCCGCTGCTTGACCATTGGCGAAGTAGACCTCTGCTAGTAAAAAATCGGCAGCTACTCTGTCGCGATCGGTCATTTTTTCTTGGGCAGAAATCGATTGGAGAATCTCAGTCGCCTCCATAAAATCACCGCCTCTAAATTTTGACCGGGCGGCAGCAACTAGCTCAGTAGCAGTATTCCTTCGGGCAAGCGGTTCTTGCGCGGTGCTACAACCTATGGGCAGAAGCACAACAATGGTCAGCAAAACATATAAATGCTGACATACCTGAAAATGGCGGCGGGATAGAGATTTACTCATGGAAAGTACTTGCTTGCATAGACGGAGTTTTGTGAACGAGCATCCTAGCAAAACGCTTCTTGTAATGAAAAAGTGGCATATCTAGGTGTTCAGCGCACCAAACCGCAGCATCGAATCGCAACCGGCAAACTCAACGCATTTTAACCAACCGTTATTTGAGCTTGCTG